>NZ_QFDQ01000069.1 GCF_003270085.1 Streptomyces triticisoli
GGACATCACACACCTCCCGATCGGCACGAACTCGCACCAGTACACCCAGAATAATGCAAACACCCTATTTTGTTAGGGGCTCTAAGTGGCCGGGGGCATGGGCAGACGTATCTGACGCGGTGGGCGCACAGCTGGCAGAATTGCGCGGCAACGGGGCCTCCGGTGCGACGATCCCTGGGCTCGACACCACAGGGATCTACCAGGGGCCCCGTCCTCTCGTTCATCGACTTGACAAAGCGCCAGTCGACATAACGCAACGGTGTTGCATCACGCGGGACGTCATCTCTGCCTGGGTGCCCGGCCGATGGCCTGCACGATGTCGTGCGGCGCGCCCTTGGGGTCCAGCAGCGCCACGGAGTCCACGGCCCGGATTTCCACGCCCTCCCCGAGGACGCGGCAGTTCGAGAGGACCGTCCGCCGCGCGGTGGTGCCGAAGCCGCCGAGGACCTGCCGCCGATGTTCGGGGACGTGCTCGCCGCACAGCCAGTCCGCCCAGATCTGCTTCGGGTACTTCTCGGGCTGGTCCGCGTGCAGCTTCCCGGTGACGCGCTCCAGGCCCTCGGCGTACGCCTGCGCCTCCGTCGTCCGGTGGTGGAAGGTGATGCAGGTTTTCAGTTTGTGGTCCGCCATGGCCCGCAGGAGCGCGGCCTGGAGCGCCCCGAGCCGCTGCGCGGAAGCGGTCGCTCCGGACGCTCACCGGATGAGCTCGATCCGGCGATGCCGTGTCGGGCGTACCAGGGCCTCGCACTCGTCGGTCAAGGCAGGATCGGATGGCTGTCGGGCCGTACCGAGCGCTGGGAGCCCGTGGAAGGCGAGGCGGCCACCCGGGACACCCGGGTGGCCGCCCCACGCACTCGCTGGAGAGCGATCCGGTTCAGCGCTTCTCCGTACCGCTCTTACGGGCCTTGCCGGCGGCAGCGCCCGCGTACTTCACGGCGGCAGCAGCGTCCGCGATGCCCCAGCCGTAGACCGGCGAGTAGACGCCCGTCATGCCGGTGCCCGGCTGGCGGGCCGTGTCGAGCAGTGCGTCCTCGACGTTGGCCAGCGTCCGGCCCTGTGCGAAGAGCAGGGCGGCGACACCCGCTACGTGCGGCGTGGCCATGGACGTGCCGGCGTAGTAGTCGTAGTCCTTCTGGCCGCAGGACGCGGATCCGGTGCCGACCGGCACGGTGGACACGATGTCGTCCTTGCACGAGGTCAGTCCCGCGCCCCCTGGAGCGGCGACGGCCTTCAGGTCGAGCTTGTTCGGCAGTTCGGAGAACCAGCTCTTCAGCTCGTTGCGGTCGGTCGAAGCCACACAGATGGCGCCGGGCTCCCACGCCGGGGTGTTGCAGACCGCGGTGGCCGAGTTCCCGGCGGCGGCGATGACCGAGGTGCCCTGGGCGTTGGCATACTTGATCGCTTCGGTCACCGACGACTCCAGGCCGGTGAGGGTGATGACCTGCGTTCCCGCGAGCCCGCCGAGGCTCATGTTGATCACGTCGGCGCCGTGGTCCACCGACCACCGTATGCCGGCGGCGATGTCCTCGAAGGTGCCGCTGCCTTCCTCGAGCACCTTGACCGGCATGATCTTGGCGTTCGGCGCGACTCCGGCGACACCGGTGCCGTTGTTGGCGACGGCGGCCACGATGCCGGCGACGTGGGTGCCGTGCTCGTCGCCGTTGTTCTGTCCGTCCGGACCGCGGAAGTCACCGTTCCCGCACGGCTGGCCCGCCGTGGCGCAGCCGGTGAACGTGGCGCCTGCCACCAGGTTGCTCTTGAGATCGGGGTGGGTCAGGTCCACCCCGGTGTCGACGACGGCGACGACGGCACCCCCACCGGTGCTGGTGGCCCAGGCCTGTTCGGCGCGGACCTGGTTCAGGCCCCACTGGTCGCCGCTCAGCGGGTCATTGGTGCCGGCATGCGCGAGGCCTGCCGATGTGCTCAACAGGGCGGCGGCGCCGATGAGTGACGCGGCCATGGCAAACTTGCTGCTGCGATACATGTGTTCCTCTCCTGGGTGACGGCCTGGACGGGGTACTCAGCCGGCATGCTGCGCGGTAAGGGTGAACTGGTAGTCGGCGCCGTACAGGTAGAGCAGTCCGACGTACGCCGCGCCCGGGGCGATCACGACCTTCTGGCCCGGAACCGCGAAGTCGCCGGTGATCGGCTTGCACGCCGAGTCGTAGAAGAACATCTGCATCTCGCCCAGTTGGCTCTCCGGTTCGGTGTACGACGCCACGTGCAGTCCGTCGCCCCAGCCCGCCGGCAGCTTCATGATCCACGCGTCGGCGCCCTGAGCGGCCGGCGGTGTGCCGCAGGCGGCCTGCCACGAGGCCACGGTCGCGCCGGGGCGGTAGGGCTCGGTGCCGGGGAGGTACCACTGTCCCTGCGGCTCACCGGCCTGGATCGTTCCCGACTCGCTGACCGGCTCGCCCGGCGTGAACGGCATCGGCTCGACACCGGAGGCGTTGCCGAACACCTGCAGTTCGGACAGCACGCCGTACGTCTTCGTCTCGCCCTGGATGGAGTCGATGAAGACCCGGACATGGCTCGCCGTGACCGGTGTGTCCAGCTTCAGGGTCTGGATCAGCATGTCCGGCGCCGTCGGCCGCGGAGCCGGGGCACCGAACGTGCCCGCCTTGACCGTCTTCCACCGCACACCGTCGGTCGAGGTCTGGACCGTGAAGTCCTTGGTCACGTTGAAACGTCCGGCCGTCGTCGGCTTGAGTGTGCTGACCGCGATGCGGGAGACCTGTGCCTGCTTGGCCAGCTTCACCTCGGCGACGTGGCTCGCGCCCGCGTTGTACGGCTTACCCTCGTCCTTGGTCTTCCAGGCGGTCGCTTCGGTGTCGTCGATCAGGAAGCTCGCGGGAAGGCCGTCGTCCTGGCTGGAGGTCTTCACGACGGTCGCGCCGTTGTGCTGGGAGGCGAGGTTCGGCGCCAGCTTGAGGGTCCGCGCAGTGGTCTGGCCCGACTGCACCTGAAGGCCCCGGAACTTCTGTATGCCGAAGCCGCGTGCCTGGACGGTCATCGTGTAGGTGCCGTCGACCATCGGCGCCGAGACGGCACCGCCCGGGCCCGTCCTTCCGAGCGGGGTCACCCGGGCCTCGAACTCACCGATGATCACCCGGGCATCGGCGATGGGCTCGCCGGTGGAGGCGTTGACCAGCTTGACGGCGAGCATGCCGTTGCGCGACGGGGCCGCATGGTCGAAGCCCGGCTTCGGGTCCGTGTCGTCGGGTCCCGCTGTCGCGGCCGACAGGCCCGCGCCACGGCGGGCGAACGCGGTCCAGACGGCGTCGGTGTTGTCGCCGTGGAACCGGAGGGTGTCTGCGTCGAGGACGGCGTCGCGCATCTCGAGGAACGACGGCGACGGCGGGGACAGCGGCATGGCGTCGGTCACGAGGTGTTCGGCGATGTCGCTGCCCGCCTTGTTGCCGTGCCGGTCGACCAGGGCGCGGCGCAGGTCCCAGAGCATGGCGGTCCAGATCTCGCCGTCCGCGTGGACCTCAGGGCCCGTGATGTCGTAGCCGTAGTCGCCGTACGTCAGCGGGCTCTTGTCGAAGGACCAGTTGCGGATGCCCCGCTCGGCGTTCCCCACGGCGTACTCGCCGACCACGGCCTTGTCGTAGAGCCCCTCGCGGCCCAGGTGGTTGATGGCGTACCAGTCGCCCCAGCCCTCGCCCATCGCGCCGGACTGCTCGCCGCCGAGCGAGCCGAGGCCGCCGCCGCCGACGTACCGGTTGGACAGACCGTGGCTGTACTCGTGCTGGATCACGGTCTGGTCGAAGTTGCCGTCGGCGTACGGGCCCTCGAACGTGTCGTTGATCGGCTCCCACAGGTACATGCTGGAGAAGGACGGGATGCCGTCGGGCAGGGTCAGCATGTTGGCGTTGTTCCGGCCGAGGTAGGTCGGCACGCCACCGGTCGCGGCACCGGAGTGCGCGAGACCGCTGATCGGGTCACCGCCCTTGCCGCCCTTGCCGAAGTTGTTGATCTGGAAGTTGCCGGCGGTCTCGGTGAAGCCGAACTGGTAGTACTCGTCGTGGATCCGGTTGTGGTGGTAGAAGAGGTTGGTCACGGCGGGGTCGCGGTCCAGCACGTACGAGGGTGGCAGCGTCTGGCCCTTGGTGCGGGCCCAGTTGGAGCCGAACGCGTAGTTGAACTGCGCCGTCGGGCTGACGGGCCGGTTGTGTTCGTCGGTCGGCGCCAGGGGTGCCGTGTACTGCGCGAAGGTGTTGGCGTTGTTGCCGAGCGTGGTGGGGCCGGGAAGTCCCGCGGCCCCGGTCGGGTCGACCCAGCCGCCCGGCGACGATGCGTTCGCACCGAAGCTCTTGATGACCGGCCTGCCGCCCTGAGGAGCGCCCGGGAAGTTCTCGTATACCGTGCCCTCGGGCTCCAGGGGGCCTTCGTGCTGCACCAGGGAGTGCCTGGCCAACGTCTTGCCGGTCGCCGCGTCGACGACCACGCCCCACGCCTCGTCGAGGCTCTTGATGAACAGCACGCTGTACGCCGGAAGGGCGCCGCCGGCTGTTGGGAACGCGACCTTGCGGACCCGTTGCACCTGCGCGAACGGCCCGGCCGCGAACACCTGGTAGCCGGCCTGGGTCTCACCCGTCGACTTGGGGGCGAAGTTGGACGTAGGGGACAGTGACGACACGACGGCGGTGAGTGCGTCGGCCGGGGACTTGTCGAACCCGGCGAGCATGCCGCCGCTCCGTACCGGGTCGCCGGCGTAGGACAGCACCCGGCCGTCCTTGGACACGGTCACCGTCATCACGCCGCCGTACGCGGCCTCGACGCCGTCGAAGGTCTGCGTGAAACTCACCACCCGGGCGCCGATGCCCGGAAGTTCATGGTTGCGCCGCACCGCAAGCGCCTCGACGTCCGCGGCCGACAGGCCGAACACCGCGCGGTGCTCCTGCAGCCAGCCCCTCGCGATCGCGAGCGGCTCGCCGGACTGAGGGCCGGTGAGATATCCGCCGGGCGCACGCACGGTCCGCGGCGTGCCGTAGATGGCGTTCCAGGTGATTTCCGGCGATATATCTCCTGGGGTGGATCTCAGCAGCGCCGCCACGGCCGCGAGCTGCTCTTCGGTGGGTGGCAGGGCCGGCAGGTCGCGCCGTACGTCGGTGGACTCGCGCGGGATGTCACCGGCGACGGCCGGCGCCGGGCCGGACGGCTGGTCATCGATTGCGGCGCCGGCGACCGTCGGTGTCGCCATCAGCGCGGCGGTGAGCGCGGACACAACCAACTTGCGGGATGCGTTCATGGGCAGTCCTCGGCTGGAAGAGAGGCGACGGCCGCGGTCCCGTCGAAGGAAATGAAAGCTTCGACTCCGCTTCTTGGACAATCCAAGAACTGCACCTATTCTTGCTCGCACATGAGCGACAACGTGTCCGGTGCCCGGCCCCCGCTCCTTCCGGGCCAGCCCCATGCGTCCTTCGCCAAGAACGTGTCGGCCGCCGTCCAGGAACACGTACGGCACGCCGAATCGGCCGCGCTCCGCGGCCGGGTCGACCTCGGTTTCGAAGCGCTGCACTGGTCCCTGGTGTCGCTGCCGCCGCTCGCCGACGACGACCGGGTCGCCCTGGCCGAGATGGTCTCCATGCTCACCCGCTGGGGAGCACCCGGCCCCGTCCCCTGGACGCTCCTCGACGACCTGGCCGCCGCATGCCACACCCCCCGTGCACGCGGTGCCGTGCTCCTCGCACAGGCACGCGCCGCCCGGGGAAAGGCGATAACCGAGTACGGCACCCGGGCCCTCTTCGAGTTCACCGCGGCGGGAGACATCGGGGGACAGGCCCTCGCCCTGAGCCGGATGTCCTTCCCCTCCGACGCCGGCCTCAGCCCCTCCTACCGGCGGCAGCTCGCCCGCCGGGGCCTGACCCTGGCTCAGCAGTCCGGCGAACCATGGATCATCGCCCTCGTCGCCGGGATGCTGGCCGCCGTCGAGACCTACCAGGGACGCAAACGCGCACCCAAGCGCTGGCAACAGGCCGCCTCACTGCTGCCGGCCGACCTCGACGCGGTCACCGGGGAGATCGCCGCGCTGAACTATCTGAACTGGGCGCTGACCTCCGCGTACGTCGGCGACTATCCGACCGCTTTGGAGGCCGTCGCCCGTGGGCGGGTGGTGGGCCGGGGCCCCTGGGTCAACAAGTTCGCCGCGATCGAGGCGCTCGTACGGCACCGTACGGGACACCTGGACGCCGCGAGAGAGCAGGCCGCCGTCGCGATGGCAGGCGCCGCACCGGGCATACGGGAACTCGGCGCGGCCGTCGCCGCCGCGGTGACATTCGAGACGGCCCCCCGCCTCCAGCACGACGACCTCGAGGCGGTCGTCACGGTCGCGTACGCGACCTCGCCCCCGTGCGGGGCGAGCGCGGCGGCGACCCTCGCGTACACACGCCATGCTCGCCGCGAGCCGCGCCCGGCGCGCGGACTGCCCCGGATCCTGCGGAAGGCACGCGAGACCGAGCACCACTTCGGCTGGGAGGACGCCCTGCTCGCGCTGACCGAGATCGCACCCGACGCGGCGCGGGCCGAGGCCGCCGCCATGTCCCGGCTCTGGTCGCCGTATCCGCGCGCCGCCGCGATCCGTTCGATCGTCGAGGGACACCTCGCGGGCAAGCGGGGCTGGGCGTCTCTGATCGAGGGCGCGGACGCCCTCGTCGAGATGGGCGAGCCGATCACCGCAGGCCGCGCCTACCACGCAGCCGCGAAGGTGGCACCCTCTCCGGCCGAACGGGCCCGCGCCCGCGACCGCGCCGCCGAGCTCCTCACCACCGCGGGAGCCGACAGATCACTCGCCGCGCTCGCCCGTAACCGCTCACTGCACCGCGGCCTGCTGCATGTGCCGGAAAACCAGCGCCACCATGTGAACGCCGGGCTCACCCCCCGTGAGCGCGACGTCGCACTGCTCGCGGCCCAGGGGCTCACCGCGGTGGAGATCGCCGACCATCTGGGCATCACAGTCGGCACCGCGCGCAACTACGTCATGAACGTCCGCCGGAAGTTCGGCTCGGTACCCAAGCGGCGCCTGGCGCTGGTACTCGGCATCGTCGGCGAGCTCGACTGAACTCGGCAGCACGAACGCGCACCGGGTTGTGGCGCGGACCGGCAGCCGGGCGTTCAAGCTGCGGCGCGAGGCCGCGACCGGCCCCCCGTTCCGGTCGCGGCCTCGCCGATGTGCAGATGGGGCATGGGCGGGTCAGCAGCCGGCCGCGGACGCCGGACCGGAGCAGCAAGTACTGCCCTTCTTCACGGCCATGGTGCCGGCGTTCGCCTTGACGATGTACACCTCCTGCGGCTCCTGGTCCGGGCCGTGGACCCAGACCTTGTCCTGGAGGGCGTAGCAACAGGTGGTCGTCGTTCTCCTCGGTGATGGCGAGGCCTGCCTTGACCCTCCCCTCATAGCGTGAAAACCGTGACTGCAGGAGAAGTTGGGAGTCATGGCGGAGGGGCGACGGAAGTTCGATTCGGAGTTCCGTGGGGGGGGTTGTACGGATCGTGACGGAGACCGGCAAGTCGATAGCCGAGGTCGCGAGGGATCAACGAGACCACCCTGGCCAGCTGGGTGGCCCGGGCTCGCCGGGCCGGAACCGCGCCGGCCGACGTCAGCGACGAGCTGGAGTTCAAGGCCATCCTCCGCCAGGTGCGGGCCGTGGACAGCGACGCCTGCGACGAGGCGATAGAACGGCCCCAGCACTCAGATCGCGTACTCCCTCAGGTGACGAAGGCCGCCGAAGACGCGCGTCGGACTGCTGACGGCCGCGCGGGCGGTACCCGCCTCGCCGGTGAAAGGTGAGTGAGGCGGGCCTGATGAGCGACCGCTGTCCGGTCGGAGGGCGTGGGATCCACTCTGACACAGGCGTCGCCGATGGTGAGGTACCTGCGGCCGGAACGAGCCGTTTTCCGCCGATGTGCTATCACCCGTTGGCCCTGCCGTCACGCTGCACGGGAATCCACGCCCTGGCAGATGTTCCACTGGCGGAGGTCGAGGTCCTCGGCGGACTGGGCGGCGAGCCGCGCCATCACCCACAGCTGCGTTTCGATCAAATGCTGGCGCAGCTTGCCGGCCGCCGCCTCGGTGATCGCCGTGTCGACGGGGGCCAGGATTTGGCTGCGGTACCAGCCCTCGACGGACACGAGCGTCACGGTGTCCCCGGCGCGTACCACCTTGGCTCGGGTCTGCCGTGACCCTTCAGGCTCATACCGCCCCCTCTGTCTGTGTGTCGTTGTGCGCGGGGGGCTTGAAAGGATCATGCACGCCATCCAGGCCCAGCGGTAGGGGTGTGACCGGTTCAGTCTTCCGTAATGGAAGAGGCGCAGCCGTGGCGTAGAAGCAAGTCCAGGCCGGCGGGACTTGATCAGGGCCCCGCCGGAGGCGCTCCGGGGACAGACTTGGGTGATCAGTCCAGGGACCGGCGCGCAGCCGACAAAGCCGGAGCCACTGCTTGCACCAGGGGCCCCGCTGATCACTTGCCTGAAACGAAGCCACCAGCATCAAGTCTTCGAGGCTCTCCCACACGAACACGTGGCGGTGCCCTCCCGCTGGGGCAACCTGGTCGATGCAGCCCGGCTTGCGGTTGCAACCCTTGCGTAGGCCGATACGGCCGGGTCCCGGCCGGCCTGCAGACTCGAAGAACCACCGCTCACCATCCGCCATGACGTGGGCAGCGTCCTCGCCACTGGGGAGGCCTTCAGCCGCACCGCGCTGCCAGATGATCTCAGGAAGCGTTCCCGAGTAGTTGCCGCCCGCGCGGCGCGCAAAGACCACGATGGGTCCCGGACCAGGGGATCCGGGACCCATCGGGCTGGACGCTGCTGTCAGTGAGCGGCGGTGTGGACGGCCGTGCCCGCCGCAACGCCCTCGGGGGTGGCGACGGCCAGGAGGTCGGAGGTGACGGTTGCGACCGGCGTCTCGACGCAGAGATCGCCGGAGCCGCCGGCCGCGAGGCCACCGGAGACGTTGTCCAGGTCGGCGTCGGAGATCTCGGCTGTCGCAACCTGGGGGGCGGGGTTCATCACGCGTGGTTCCCTTCGAATGAGCACTTTTGAATGGCAGCGTTCGCTCGCTCGGCTCCCGGTACCGAATCCGTGTCCGCGAGTTGCCGCTACGCGGAGGATCAAAGCAGGCCGGCCAGGGGGCGGCCAGTCGCCCGAGCCCCGGACGGGACGCAGCTCGAAATGTGCCTTCACCGGTGTGACCGCGCAGTGACCGAGCACACCGACTCCTTCACATGTTCTGCTGAGCAGGTGCAGACGTGACGGTTGCCACCGGCACTCAGGGCGGTCACTCCTGCGCCGAAGTCAGCGGCTCCTGACTCATTCATGACGGATATTCAGGTTCGGTATGACCTGACGGTGAACGGTGTAAGGGTTTACCGGATTTTCGGCATCCCATCGGGTCCGCGAGAGCCCGGCCCTCTGTTTACTTTCCGCGCGAAGGCGGGACCGGCCGCCCAGTTGCTCGGCGAGCGAGTCCACGACACTGGTCGGCGGCAAGGCCTCCATCCATGTGGTCACTGGGTGGGGTCCCTACGGCCGGACCGCCTCCGCAGAGGAGAACGCCCGCACCCAGTTCCCGCCTCTGGCCGCAACGCATCGCAGGGATGGGCAGACCGGTCCGGGCGACTGCGCCGGCAGGCTGCCGCGGGTCTGAAGAGCGGCCCCTTGTCACCCCGCCCACCGAAGAGGCCTGGGCGCCCTGCCACGTGTGGGGCGCCCAGGCCGGCCTTTCGAGCAGGGGCAGACCCACGCTACGAGGGGAATCTCAATGAGCGGTGTGCATCGTGAAATTGCTGGTCACGGGTCTGGTGTGCGTGGGGGTTCGGGATGCTCGTGCTGGTCGTGGGCGGATGACTTCGGTGAAGATCGTCGGTCATCGGGAGACTTCGCGGTTCGTGAGGACCAGCAGGACTCTGACCAGGGCGGTCGCCCATGTCGGGTCGGTGCGGACCTTGCCGAGGACCCGCCAGCTCTTCAGGTGGGCGAAGCCGTGCTCGACCGGCGCCCTCACGGCCGCCAGCGCCTTGTTGGACAGCTTCTGACCTCGCGTCAGGGGCCGTTCCGGGCAGCCTTGTAGCCGGTGATCACTGCCGGGTCGGCGTCGGGATCACCGTCGTCGAGGCCGACGAATCCCAGGTCGGCGATGGCCCCGAGGCCGGCCGCCCGCAGCTTGGCGGGAAGCTGGTCGTGGCGGCAGGCAGTGATCTCCGAGGTGCGTCCGGGCCGGGCCGCCGAGACCCACAGCAGCCGGCCCCGGTCGTCGGTGAGCGCGATCACGAGCAGGCCGTGGTGTTTGTGCTTTCCGGAGTAGTTCTTCCGGTTCTCCTTCCCGGTCCTGCGCCGGGTGCGAATCAGCGTGCCGTCCAGCACTACGACTCCGCCGCCCGTTCGGGCGATCTTCTTCAGGGCGCGGTCCAGGCGTGGGGCGCGGGCGGCCAGCAGGCCGACGACTTCGCGCACCCAGCGGGTGACGGTGGTGCGGTGTATCTGGTTGCCGCCGGCCAGGTCGCCGGGCCGCTGGTCACAGCGCAGCACCGCCAGCACGATGCCCGCAATCTTTCCCGCGGGCAGTGCCCGCCATCTGGAGCCGATCTTCTTCAAGTGGCCGCGTATCAGGTCGGCGAGATTGAACCGCCCCGGGTCTGGCCGCCCCACCAAGCGAAAGGAACCCCATTTCCGCCATGCCTCTCGACGGCATCCCGCAGCGGCACCAACCCATCGTCCGCACCGCCACCAAGACCGACGTGAACGAGCTGCTGCGCACAGGCACCCTCCGCGAAGGCCTGCAGCCCGACCAGTATCCCTACGCCAGCAACATCGCCGACGTGGCTGTGTGCACGAGTCGTGGCTCTGGGGTCTCCGGTCTTGCGGTTCGCGCGGCGGTGCTTGACCTGGATGGCCTGAACGGCCTAGCGACCAAGATCGCTAGTCGGTTTCCCCGACCACGGATGCGAGGTGATCGAGGAGCCGGTCGAACCCGGGGGTACTGGTGAACTCCTGGTGCTTCTCGGCGTCGGCGAGTTTGTGCCGGATGTCGCGGACCCGTTTGCGTACGTCCTTGGTCTTGTCCTTCCCTTTCTCTCTGCCCTCAGCCAGCTTGTCCCGGGCTTGGGAGACCTTCTGTTCCAGATCGTCGGCGAGGTGCGGATCGAGCCGACCTTCGCCGGCGGCGGTGCTCAGTTCCTGGGACACCTGGCCGAGCAGCACCCCGGGGTCGTTCGACAACGCTGCGGGTGTGTCGACGGCAGCGGACGGGCTCGACGGAGGAGAAGCAGCTGAAGCAGCGGGCGACGAGGAAGCAGGGGCGGTGGCGGACGGAGTTGCTCCCTGGACCGTGGCAGGGGAGTCGGCAGCGGCCACCTGTGCGGAGTCCGGCTGGAAGAGGAGGTATCCCACGGTCGCGAGGGCGGCCGCTGCGAGTCCCGAGATGGCGACCGTGCGCGACCGGGAGTCACGCCTGCGGGATCGTCGTGTGGCAGGAGCCGGCAGCACGGCCGTGCGCCCCACCGCGGCGGTCGGTCGTGAGGACGGCGGTGGTGTGGGCTGTGCCGTCGCGGGCGCGCCCCGCCTTCCCGGAGCGGACAGCCAGTCCGCGACCTGTTCGGCGTCGGGACGCGCTTCCGGTTCCTTGGCGAGCAGCGCCAGGACGAGTTGTTCGAGCTCCGCCGGAATCTCCACGCCCATGCTGCGCGGCGGTGCGGGCAGCTCCTGGACGTGCTGGTAGAGCAGTGCGGTCGGGGTGTCCGCGCGGAAGGGCGGGTGCCCCACCAGGAGCTCGTACAGGACGCAGCCGAGGGCGTACATGTCGGAGGCCGGGCCGGCGTCCTTTCCGAGGGCTCGTTCCGGGGCAAGGTAGGAGACGGAGCCCACGATCATGCCCGCGCTGGTGAGCCCGGCCGCCGTGTCGTCGGCGAGGCGGGCGATGCCGAAGTCCACCACCTTGACCGTGCCGTCGGGGGCGAGCAGAAGGTTGGCGGGCTTGATGTCACGGTGGATGACGTTCTGCCGGTGTGCGGCGGCCAGGCCTGAGGCGGTCTGGCTGCCGATGGCGGCCACCTCGCGGGGCGCGAGCGCCCCCGCCGAGGCCAGCCGGTCGGCCAGGCTGCGCCCCTGGACCATTTCCATGACCAGGTACAGACGGTCGTCGGCCTGGCCGAAGTCGTAGACGGCGACGATGTTGGGGTGGCTCAGGCGAGCGGTCGTGTGCGCCTCCTGCCGGAAGCGGGCCGCGGCCGACGGGTCGATGCCGCCGGCCAGGAGCAGCTTGACCGCGACCGGACGGCCAAGGACCTCGTCTCGCGCGCGCCAGACCTCTCCCATCCCCCCTCGGCCGAGAAGCTCCTCGAGCTGGTACCGAGCCGCCAACAGCACGCCGAACGCCCTCCAAGTGGACTGCCAGGACCGAACCCTGCCAGGCCGGGGGCACCAGGGTTCCTCTCGTTCGCGCGATGAGATACCGCCCGGTCAAGGGCAGCGACCGCGCGGTAGCCGGACCGCCGGCACGCACCGACGGGGTCCCATTTCCAAGATCGCAGCAGGCTATCAGGACCCCGCCCACCAGTTCGACCAAGCGAACACGGAGAGTGTCGCTTTGCTCACGCGCCAGGAGTGCGGATGCCTGCATCCGGACGCCCTGCCACGTGTGGGGCGCCCAGGCCGGCCTTTCGTGCAGGGGCAGACCCGCCACGGGGGAGCCGGCCTGCCCCTGCACGTCGGCGCCCGCGGACCTCCCCCCGGAGTGCAGGCGCCCGACCCCGCCCGGGGTCACTACGTACAGCGCGACATGAAGCCGGAGTGTCACGGGTGACGGTGGATGGTTGCGAGGTCAACACCCTTGTGAAGAGCGCCTCTACCAACGTCACAGCCATGACACGAAGCATGCACGCCCCAAGCGACGCCACCTGCTGACGACGGCGGCCAGGTCGCCTTCCCCAAGGAGGCGCACCGGGCGTGGCGGCTCGCCGATGCCGGCCGTGGGCTCAGCCCGCGCCGGTCGTCGCAGCACTGTAGGCGTACAGGGCGACGACGCCGACCACACAGGCGAGGACCGTCCAGGAGGCGAGGCTCATCCGTTTCCCTTTCCGCCCGGGCCGTTTCGGCTTCTCGGACCGCTCGGTCCGGCCGGGAGCCGCCGGGGCGGGCGGTGCGGCGGCGGCGGTCTCGGCGAGCAGGCGGCGGCAGGCCGTGGCGAGCTCGCCGGTGCCGGCACCGAGCGGTACGACCGTCTCCGCACGCGCCGGAGCGGTGGTGCCGCCGTCGAGGATCCGGCCCGCACGGAGCAGGATTTCGTCCCTGCGCCCCGAGGATGCGAGGCTGATCCAGCGCTGTACATGCTCTGCCCGGATGACCACACCCCCGGCCCGGTCCCGGTACACGGTGTGCCGACTCCAGAGCATGCCTGCCAACTGCACTGCGGTTTCTCTCAGTTGAGCGCTCAAGGCCCACCCCCCAGAGCCGTTCGATGAATCGAACGGGAATCGTACTCCAGTGTCTGACCGGCTCCCTCGCCTGTCCCGTGGCCCATCGCCCCAGCCCGGCGGCCGCATCCGCATGAGAGCCACGGACGCGACTGCCACCAGCGAACACCACCAAGTAACCCCACCCCTCTGGATCGAACAAATGTGCGGCCATGAGAGCGCAGCGTTGGCCGGCGAGGCGGCCGTCGCCGTGTCCGTCCGTGACCACATCGAGCTCCGGCCCCAGAGCCGGAGCCCCGCCCCTCCACACCGCCCGCGAGGTCGAAGAGGCCACCGGCATCAAGGCCGCCACGATCCGCGTCGAACGGCGCTGCGCGGCCGACGCCCCCGCCCCCCACTCCCGCGAGTCCCTGCACGCGCCGTACGCCCAGCCCCGGAAGTGGGTGCCCTGCCCGCACGCCTGCGGCCACGTCGGCCAGCCGGAGATCCGCCCGAGCATCCTGTACGGACTGGCCCCGCAGATCAGCCCCTCCGCCACGCCGGCCACTGAGCTTCCCCCGTTGTGCGGGAGGTGCTGACTAGCTGGTCAGGGCGGTTTGGCGGGGTTTCAGATTCACCGGTTCGGCTGTTGCCTGGTTGGCGTAGTGCTTCTCCTCGAACTCGATGCCGGCGCAACACCAACGCCCGCCACCCCGACGTACTCGGCGCCCAGCGCAAAGAACGCGCCCGCATCCGCAGCGAGAAGGGCATCCGCTGGGGCGGACGTGCCAGATGCCCGGCGGCGTGAAGGATCGACAGCCGGCACAGCCCAGTCCCACCACACGGACCGCGAGGAGCTCTGCATGGACCATCAGGACGTCGACGCCGCCGTGGCAGAGATGCTGCGGGTGCTCGGACCCCATACCGCCGAGGACTGGACGGTGCCGGCCGGGCCGCTCGAATGGACCTGCTGGCAAACAGCAGCCCACATCGGCCACGACCTGCTGGCCTACGCAGGGCAGCTGGCGGCACAGCCCGCCGACGCCTATCTCCCTTTCGATCTGAACGTCCGCCCCACCGCCTCACCGGCTGAGGTGCTCCAGGCCGTCACCGCCTGCGGCGGGCTGCTCAGCAGTGCCTTGGCCACAGCCGCCCCGACCCTGAGGGCCTGGCACTGGGGCCCGTGCGACCCCGAAGGGTTCGCGGCAATGGGCGTCGCCGAAACCCTGCTGCACACCTACGACATCACGCAGGGACTGTCCGTGGACTGGCTGCCACCAGCACCGCTGAGCGCAGCCGTACTCAACCGGCTCTTCCCCGGCGGCCCGCCCGGAGACCCCACCCAGGTACTTCTCTGGTGCACCGGCCGCGGGGACCTCGACGGGCTCCCTCGCCAAACCTCATGGAGGTGGGAAGCAGCCCGATCGGACTGACCAAGCTGACCCCGGCGAACCTTCGCGGTCACAGCACTGGGCAGCGCAGTCGAAGCGCTGAGTGGGCAAGCGCTGGTGGCCCTTGCCCAACTGCTGTGGGAGGGGACTCGTGGGCGATCACAGCACAACACTGCGCCGAGGGCCGGTCAGGGGGATTGATCCCCCAACCGGCCCTGCTGCATGATCGCGTCCGTGCCACGCTCGCCCCACGAAGTCCGATGCGCTTCCACCGACCCGGTGCCCTGGCATCAGCCTTCGTGGGGCGTCTTCGGGCGGGTGACCGGTACGACGGTGAGGAGGTCGTCCAGCCCTTTGAAGTCGTCGGGGTTGGTGGTGAAGAGGGGAAGGCCCTCGGCCACGGCGATGGCGGCGATCATCAGGTCGGCCACCCGGCGGCGCGGCTTGCGGCCCGCGCTGATCACCGCGGCACAGATGCGACCGTAGGCGCGGGCCGCCTCGGCGTCGAAGGGGACGGGGTCGAACTCGTTCTCGGCGCGTTGCAGAACATCGAGCCTGCGGGCGCGTTCGGCGTGTTCGTCGTAGCCGCTCTGTTCGTCGTTGCGACGTACCTCGTGCGGACCGGCGGACAACTCGGCCAGGGTGACGGCGGTGATCGCCATTTCGTCCGGCAGTTCCTCGGGGGCCACCCACCGGCGCAGAATCATGATGTTGGTGTCGAGGAGGCCCTGCTCGTACGTCGAGCGGTCAGCGGGCATAGGGATCGTCCAGGTAGGGGTCGGCCGTGGCGTCCTGGTCGGCGCGGAACGTGTCGAGGTCGATGTCGGGGGCGGTCCTGGACATCGCGGCGAACTCCTGGCGGGAGACGAACCGACGGCGTCGCCGCAGAGGGACGAGCTGACCGATCGGGTGTCCGTCACGGGTGACGGTGAACGACTGGCCGCCCTGTATGGCGTCCATGATCTCTCGGGACCGGTTGCGCAGATCCCGCTGGGTGATTTCGGGCTGAACGCTCATACCGACCACGGTAGCACCCTGTGCTACCAGGTAGCACTACGCCCGAAGGCTTGCGCTGCCAAGCCTCCGGCCGCGAACGCAGCGAGCGACCGGGGCGGACCGGCGGTCGTCATGGGCGGCCTGAAGCGCTCCGGTCAGCGTGCACTGCATCGGTGCGGCCCGGACAGGGAGAGGGCTCCGGGGTGGACGAGATCGACCCGTACGACGACGCTGCGCAGCAGTTGGCCGCAGCCAGGAACCGAACTGCTGCAGCACACGTCTTCCGCACCATGATCTCAAGCGAGCCCCAAGAGCACGCGATTTCCGTCAGGCTGGCCTCGCCGTCCGCGGCGAGCGGGGATCCGTCGAAGGTCAACGACTACAACAGCTTCGCCGAGGCGTACACGGCCGCAAACGAAACCAACCTGGTCAATGCCTACTACGAGCGGCCCGCGATGCTGGCCCTCGCTGGAGACGTGGCCGACCGGCGGATCCTCGACGCCGGCTGCGGCTCGGGGCTCCTGTTTGCCGCGCTGCGCGACCGTGGCGCCATTGTGAGTGGCTTCGACGCGAGTGCCGGGATGCTGCAGCTGGCCCGGCAGCGGCTCGGCGACGGTGCGGACCTGCAGGTGACGGACCTGGGCAGTCCGCTTCCTTACCCTGATGACACGTTCGACGATGTAGTCGCGTCCCTGGTGCTGCACTACCTGGAGGACTGGGGGCCGGCGCTGGCCGAGCTGCGACGCACACTCAAGCCCGGCGGTCGGCTGATCGCTTCCGTCGACCATCCCTTTGCCATCAACCTGATACACCGCGAGGCCGGCCGCGAGGCCGAGTGCAACTACTTCGACACCACCAACTGGACCGTAGAGTGGACCATGGGCGGCCAGACCGCCCTGGTGAGTCGCTGGCACAGGCCGCTGCACGCGATGATCGAGGCTTTCACCGGGGCCGGTTTCCGGATCACGGCCGTCAGCGAGCCGGATCCTGATCCCGCCGCCCGCGAGATGTTCCCCGAGGCCATCGCGGCCAAGCCACGCTTCCTGTGCTTCCTGTTCTTCGTCCTGCAGGCCGAGTAGCAACCAGAACGACCAGTCCCTGCGGAGCGGTCAGCTGTCCTCGCCGTCGGCCGCTTCCTCGTCGGCGCTCGGATCTTGAGGCCACGAGCAGCCCATGGCAGGCTCATGCCGCGTGATCGATGAATTCGCGAAAGTCAACCTGCACGGGAGACTGCGGCGGGACCGCAAGGCGCTGCTCTGGAAACTCGACGGCTTGTCCGAATACGACGCCCGCCGACCTTTGACAGCGACCGGGACCAACCTCCTCGGCCTGGTCAAACACGTGGCCACCGTCGAGGCCAGGTACTTCGGCGAGGTCTTCGACCGCCCTTCCCCGGAACCGCTGTGCCGGTGGCAGGACTCCGACGGCAGCGACCTGTGGGCGACCGAGGACGAGACCCGCGATCAGATCATCGGGTTCTACCGGCGCACGTGGGAACACTCGGACGCGACGATCAACGAGCTTCCCCTCGACGCCCCCGGCCACGTGCCGTGGTGGCCGGAGCCTCATGCCGACACCAACCTGTTCGCCGTCATGGTCCATGTCCTCGGCGAGTCCATCCGGCATGCCGGGCACGCCGACATCCTGCGCGAGGGCCTCGACGGCCGGACCGGCTTGCGCGCCGAACACGAGAAGCAGATCGACGAGGAAGCCCGTGCAGCCTACTGCGCGAAGATCGAGCAGGCCGCCAGGACGGCCGCGCCGATCAAGGCCTAGTCGGACATACCGGGCAGCCTGACATCGGCTCCCCTACCGGCGCTTGCGATTTCCGAGCACCCCGGCCACCTGATATGCCCGCGCCACCCGATGTGGGCGTTCGTCCACGCCTTCGTCGTCTTCGTCCAGCTCGGGCGCGTCCGGGTCGCGCAGCGGGCGCAGGGCGCCGGCGGCCGGGGCCGAGGCGGTGAAGCTGTAGCGGCCGAGCAGGTTCAGGTTGCGGTGCTTGAGCGGGGAGAGCCGGGTGATGTCCTCCTCGCGGATCTGGTGGCCCCCGGCCTGGAGCTGGGCGACGGCGGCGTCGATGTAACGGGTCGTCCAGAGCACGATGGCGTTGAGGACCAGGCCGAGCGAGCCGAGTTGGTCCTCCGTGCCGTCCCGGTACGCCTGGTGGATGGTGCCGCGCTTGCCGTGGCACACGTCCCGGGCCGGCTTGTGGCGGGATTCCTGGACGGTGAGCCGCCGGTTCATCTGCCTCCGGTAGGTGCCGTCGACCGGGTCGACCACGCGCAGCAGGTGCTCGGTCTTGGCGGTCCGCCCGTACTCCGCGAACGCCGCACCCAGCGGAGTCAGGCGCCCCTCGTGTCCGAACAGGGGTACCCGATTGCGAACATTGCCCACCTGGTAGCGGCCACGGCATATTTCGTGCGTGGACCGCATCGACCGCGCAGTAATCGAGCAACTGCGCCGCGACTGCCGCCTGACCAACACCGAACTCGCCGACCGGGTCGGCCTGACGCCCTCGCCTTGCCTGCGCAGAGTCAGGCGCCTGGAAGAGCAGGGAGTGATCCTCGGCCACCACGCCCGCATCACGCCCAAGGCCCTCAACCGCGGCTTCGAGGTCCAGGTCGACTTCGAACTCACCGACCAGGCCCGCGCCACGGTCGAGCGGTTCGAAGCCGAGCCGGTGGCCTTCGACGAGGTCGTCGAAGGCCACCGCATGTTCGGCGCTCCCGACCACCACGCGCTGATCTCGGTCGCCGACCTGGAAACCTACGAGCAGTTCATGACCCAGCGGCTGCTCGCCCCGCCGGGCCTGGCCAAGCTCCAGTCCCGCTTCGCGATGAAAACCCTCAAGTCCGACGTGCCCCCGCCCGGAAGGTGACGGCAGCACCGCCTCGGGTGACTCCACGGACCAACGGGGCAGAAAGCTTCCACATCAGGCCCTCGATGTCCGCAGCTTCCCAAGCCGATGCCGCCCAGCCTTGGTTCTCGGCGAACTGCAACATGGACACCAAAGCCAGCTGCCCGGAAGCGACACCGGGGCGGCCACGGACGCCGAGCGGAGACCTGAAGCCCTCGTCGTCGAACAGCAGGACGAACGCGTCCCTCACCCGCATCGCCATGCACCCTTTCGGAAGTGCCGCACGCGCGACCACCTATCTCGCCCGAGGACTTCCCGAGCCGAGCTCCCATTGATGACGCTCCTTGAAAACGGCCACCCCTTGCTCGGGGGTGACCCCACACCTGTTCAGTGGATCCCCCCCCACCCACAGGGCACCTGACCTGCGGACGGGCGCCACAAGGGAGGGGCCGCCCGATAGCCAGCCAGATCCAGGGACGGGACGGACTGTCCAGGGTGGCCGAAGGCCAGCGCGCAGCGCCGCCGCAGGCGCCCTTGACCGGCCGGCCCGGCCCGCACACTCCACGAGCGGGCGGCCCCGGCTCGCCTCGCTCGCCCCAACTCCCCACACGGTTGAAGACCGGAGCAAGTGGGGCGACGAGTATGCCTGGCCGTTTTCAAGAATCGCCATCACCATCGACACCACACCACTCCGCCCCACGACCGAAGGGGTGCGCATTCACCCAATCGGGCAACAGGGTCCTTCGATTCGCTCGAGGATCGCGGTGTGGGCGGTGGCCCGGCTCGGCCAGGGATGAGTGCCGATCAGCTCGTTCTGCCTCCGTGCTGAACGACGCCGCCGTCCGCGCAGCCACCGGCCCTGCCGGCGCAGGGACAGGGGCAGGACAGTCCACGCCGAGGACGTCCAGCAGGTCCTCGCAGTCCCGGCCTCCGATGTTCCTCATCGCCGCTCAGGCGCCTTCATCTGTTGCCAACTCAGCAGGCTGCAATGAACAGTTGAGACAGAACGAAATGTGCTGCACCTGAAGGGGGAAGAGATGAGAGTCACGCTGGCCGTTGACGCCGGGAACGGAGACTCGGCCGGAGCCTCGGACGACCTGTACCAGTGGCTGCGCCAGGACCCCGATCTGCGCGTGTTCGTCCGCAGGGAGACTCCCGCCGCGCCGACGGACGGAGCCATGGGCGCGCTGGGGGAGCTGATCGCACTGCTGCTGGCTCCCGGTGGTCCGACGACTGCACTGGGCGCGGCCGTCGTGATGTGGCTGCAGAACCGCCGGGGCAATCAGACCGTCACCATCATCCGGCCGGACGGTACGCAGGTCGTGGTCTCCTCGGAGAAGGTGCGCGGCCTGACCGCCGAGGGCACCAGTGAGCTGGCCGAGCGGGTCGCTGCAGCGCTCGGGCAGGAGCGGAACCCACAGGGGATACGGAATACAGCGGAGGATGACGGTCGGGTCGGTCCGTCGCGAGAGGCGGGCTGACCATGCCGTCGCGGCGGGCGCGGGATCCGCGGGTGGGAGCGGATCTGGCCGGAGCCGGTTGCCACGCGCTGGTGATCGGGACGGCCACCCACCCAGGGCACCAGTTGCCCGGTCTGCCGTCCGCTCTACGGTCGGCGCAGGACGTGGCCGAGGCGCTGAGCACGGTGTGCGGTATGGGCGATCGGGTCAGGCTGATCACTGACCCGACGTCACCGAGTGATGTCCTGGAGGCGCTGGCGGAGGCCATCGGCCGGGCCGAGCCCACGGAGGAGCGATACGAGCGAGGAACCGTCCTCTTCTACTTCGTCGGGCACGGGTTGCGCGGACCCGGTCAGCAGCTGTACCTGGCGACAGCGACGACCAAGTCCCAGGCGGACACGGCACACTCCATCCCCTACACGGAGATCGAGCGCTACTTGAGCGACGCCGCCGCCGACCCGGTCGTGATCCTCGACTGCTGTTTCGCGGGGAACGCCCAGGAGCCGGGTCGGCCGACCGCCATGGACCCGTTCGCCGGTGCGCGGCCCGCCGGCAGCTACCTGCTCGCGTCCGCGATGCGCAACGCCTTGGCGTATGCCCCGCCGGACGCGGAGCACACCCTCTTCAGCGGCCAGTTGCTGAGCCTGCTGCGGGAAGGCGACGCGGGCGGCCCGAAGTGGCTGACGCTGGGCGAGGTCTACCGGCTGCTCGACCAGCGGCTCCAGGGCAACGCGGCCCGCCCGTACGGCGGTGGCACCGCGCGCATGGGGGAGCTGTCCCTCGCCGTCAACCGCCGGTACGAGGCGCGGCCGTGCCTGGACACCGGGCTGCCGATGGTCGACGTCCCGGATCCGAACGCAGTCTGCCCCTACCCCGGCATCCTCCCCTTCCTCCCCGAGCAGCACCGTCTCTTCTTCGGCCGGGAGGAGCTGACCCGGGAGCTGCTGCGGCGTGTCGAGCGGGCGAGGCCCGGTGAGCCGGTGGTCCTGGTGGGGCCGTCGGGAGTCGGCAAGTCCTCGCTGCTGCGGGCAGGGCTGAGCGTGGCCGCGGAACAGGCGGGGCTCAGCCCTGTGTGGATGGTGTCCTCTCCGGGTCAGCGGCCGTTCCGGACGCTTGCCGAGGGGTGGGCGAGGGCAGTGGGCAGGGAGCCCTCCGAGGTCGTACGGGATCTGGAGCGGGGGCGCTTCAGCCGCCCCGCGGCCACGGGAGCCACGGCCGGCCGTGCACCGCGCGTCCTCGTCATCGACCAACTCGAGGAGTACTTCACGCTCTGCTCGGACGCGGCCGAACGTGAGCGGTTCGCCGCCGCCCTCACCGCGGGAGCGGACGAAGAGCGGGGCGGGAACGGGGACGGGGACGGCCCGCGTCTCGTCCTGGCTCTGCGCGCCGACTACTACGGCGACGCCCTGAGCGATCCCCGCCTGGCGCCTGTCGTGCGGACGGGCCACTTCGCCGTGCCCGCGCTGGGCGACGAGGAGGTCGAGGCGGCGATCGTGGGCCCGGCAGAGTACGCGGGCCTGCAGTGGGAGGAGGGCGTACCGCAGCTCCTGCTGCGCGACGTGAACGAGGAGCGGCACACCGTGGGAGACGCCGCGGCACTGCCCTTCCTGGCCTACACCCTGCCGGAGATCTGGCTGCGGCGGCAGGGGACGACGCTCACGTACGCCGGGTACGTCGGCGCCGGAGGTATACGGGGCGCGGTGGCCAGGGCCGCCGACAGGATCTACGACGCTCTCGACGACACCGGCCGCGCGGCTCTGCGGAGCCTTCTGCTGGCCATGGTCCATGTGGTCGACGGCGAGGGGCGGTTGGTACGCCGCAGGGTACAGCGGGAGGAACTGGCCGGCAGCGAGGACCTGCTGCGCCGGCTCGCGGACGCCCGCCTGGTCGTCGTGGACGAGGAGGGCGGGGCCCAACTCGGCCACGACTCGCTGCTGCACGCGTGGGGGAGGCTGAGCGGCTGGATCGACGAGGTGCGGGACGACCTGCTGAGACTGCGGCGGCTGACCGCGGCGGCGGAGGGCTGGGCCGAGGCGGGACGGAAGCCGAGCGGCCTCTACCAGGGCGATGCCCTGGAGGAGGCGAAGAAGTTCACGGCGGACGACGCCCCCGCGGTCCAGGGAGCCCGGCCGGTGGTCGCAGTCGACTCGACCGTCGCAGCCGCATCGGCAGCCGTCCGCCTACCAGTCCGCCAGGTGGTACGGGACTTCGTCGCCGCGAGCGGTCATGCGCAACAGCGCAGACGCTTCGTCACCCGTGCCTGGATCGCGGGCCTTTCGGCCCTGTCCCTGGTGGCCGCATCACTCTTCGGGTGGGCGTTCCACGAGAACCAGCGGGCGGCGAGCCGGGAGGAGAGTCTGATCGCCAGGGAACTGGCCACCCAAGCCGACGCCATGCGTGAAGGCGACCCACAGACCGCGCTCCGCCTCAGCCTGGCCGCTTACCGCACCGCGGTGACCCCTGAGACCCGCTCCAGCCTGTACACGGCGGCGACGACCGTCGCGCCGACCCGCCTCGTCCCGAAGGAGCCGTACCGCAAGCCGGTGCTCAACGTCGCCTACAGCCCGGACGGCAAGGTCCTGGCCGCGAGTCACCGGGGCGGCCGGGTCCAGTTGTGGGACCTGTCCGAGCCGGCCGTGCCGGTGGAGGCGGGCCGTTTCACGCTGAGGAGCGGTGCGGCCATCGCCTACCATCCACGTTCACGGCTCCTGGCAGCGCAGTCGGCGGACGAACTGACGCTGTGGGACACCACGGACCCGGTGAAGCCACGGCGGCTCTCCTTGGTTCGGATCGCCCACGGTGTGACGTACACGCTGGCGTTCAGCGCGGACGGCCGAACTGTCGCGGCGGGCAGTCGGAAGGGACAGCTGCGGCTGTGGGACGTGAGCGACCCCGTCCACCCCGCACTGCGTACCCAGCGGACGATCGCCAAGACGGAGGTGATCTCCCTGGCGTTCACCCGCGACCGGCACCACTTGATCACAGGCAACGGCAGCGGAGAAGCAGGGAGCGGGCAGCCCGCACAGGTGCGGCTGTGGGACGTGAGCGATCGGGACCGGCCCGTGCTGCGGGACACGGAGCGGGCCGACACGGTCATGGCGGTCGCGGCCGATCCCCGGCGCGACCTGGTGGTCGCGACCGGTGCGGAGGGGAAGATCGCCTGGTGGGAGGTGGCGGACGGACGGGAGCTGCGGCGCGTGAAGGCGGAGGAGCACCTGGACTACTGGGGCTACAACCAGGACGGCATTCCGTCGCTCGCGTTCAGCAGGGACGGCGCACACCTTGCCGGAGCGAACGGCAAGAGCGGCGTCAGGCGGGCCGATGTGAACAGGAAGGTATCGGATCTCGTGGACAGCATGCGCGAGGTCACCCTGCCGACGGGCGAGCCGGCCCAGTCGGTCGCCTACAGCCCGGACAGCCGGTATCTGGCGGCCGGTGAGGTGGGTGGAGAAGTGCGGCTGTGGCCCGACCGGCCTTGGGCGCCCGCGCTCAAGGGCGGCATCTACGTCACGCCCCAGGCGGGGACCAGCCCGTTCAGTCCCGACGGTGAGTTCGTCATCACCTCGCAGGTGAACGCGGACCACACGAGCACGACAAGGGTGTGGGACGTCAGCGCCCCGGGCGCACCGAGGGTCCGGTACACCCTGCCGAGGGCATGGGAGGCGAAGTACTTCCTGACCCGGCACAAGACGCCCGTGTTCCTGGCGCATCACTGGACCAAGGGGCTGGACCACACCTTCCAGTTGTGGCGGTTCGACTCCGACGGAGCCCTGAAGAAGGGCCGCGGCATCCGGCTCACCGCCGACGCCCCGAGCGTCGCCGTGAGTCCCGACAACCGTCTCCTCACGGTGGGTTCGCGGGAGGAGCCCGACATCGCGGTGTGGGACATCGGGGATCCCGCGAAGCCCGTGCGCAGGGGCACGATCGAGGCGCGGGCGAGTGGGGGCCTCGGGGCCACGGGGAACCTGTGGTTCACCGGGGCGCGGTCGCTGGCGACGGTGGAGAAAGGACGGCACATCAGGCTCTGGGACGTCTCCGACCCTGCCCGGCCTCTCAAGGGCGGGCGCATCGACGGCGCGGCGACGGGGAAGGGCTCGATGTCCGTCCCCTCGTCCCAGCTTCTCGTCACCGAGGACGTGGCGGACAATATTCGGCTCTGGGACCTCTCCCGGCCCGCGCACCCCGCCAGGGGCGGCCTGCTTCCGGCAGCCGCAGGGGGCTACTTCCCCACGCGCAAGGGGGAGTTGGCGGCGACACTCCGCGATGGAACCGTCGAGTTCTGGGATGTCACCGATCCCGCTCATCCCCGGAAGAAGCGCGGCGACCTCTTACTCGACCACGAGGTCACGTCGATCACTATGACCCCAGACGGTCGCTACGCGGTGACGAGCGAGCCCTATCGCGTCTGGTCCGTCGGGAAGGACGGGCGGTGGAGCACTCCCGGACTCGTCACGCTGAAGACCGCAGATGCGGTATACGTGCCCCCGGCAACCTCGCCGCAGGGCCCTCGTTGGCTGGCTGTCACCGGCTCGGGCAGCCCCGGCCTGACAGGCGGGAGGACCTACGTGCTCGACTTCGACACCGACCGCCTCTACGAAGCCCTGTGCAGGTCCCATCCCCTGAGCGTCCCCGAAGACCAGTGGGAACAACTGTTCCCGCACCTGACCTACCGCACGTCCTGCGACTGACACCAAGCGGTGTTGGTGAGCTCAACTCCTTGGGGGGAGCTTGGGTGGGAAGCGGTGGTGGGCCGTCTTCTCGCCCGGGGATCTCCAGCACGCGAGGACGATGGCACGAGGCACAGACACCCGCTCTCCACGCCGTCGTCCACGACTGGGCGGCACGCGGGTGGCCTTCCGTGATCTCCGGCACGGACGCGGTCTTGCTGCATCGGCGGCCGGTCACGGCACCGGTCGGCCGAGGCGGCGTACCGACTCGCCCGCGAGGTACGCCTGAATGTCCTCCACAGAAGGTCTGACGAGACGCCTGCACCTCACTCCGGCCGCTCATCGGCTCCCCCGAGCAACCCATGCCTTCGTCGGACGGCATCCACCGGCACGTATTCAGCACACACAAGGACGGGAAACACCGTGAACACGTGAGAACCGCGGAGGAGTCCTTCCCCTGGTCAGACACGCTGCGGCCCACGTCTCCGCAGGTCAGCCCGGCCCATGGAAACTCCTCAAGCGGGTGTCGCAGGTTCGAATCCTGCCGGGGGCACAGAAGGAAAGGGCTGGCTCAGGGGGTTTCCCTCCCAGGCCGGCCCTTCGCCGTTTGCCGTTCCAGGCGGCGTGCCACTACGTCCTCTCGGCAGCGTTTCAGGAGGAGCTCGAAGCCGCTCCGTACCGACCTTTCGCGCAAGTTCCCCGAGCCGGAGTCCCGCATGCGGCGGTCATGGAGCCAAACCGAGCTGTGTGATGATGCGGAAGATGACCGGCCCTGGGGTGGGGCCGGGTACGTAAGAAGGGCGGGGGCCCATCGTGGGCAAGGGTGGGGAGTCCATACCGGACGAGGAGTGGGAGCGCTTCCTTCGTGAAGCCGGGGCGGGGACCAAGGACGCGCCCGAGGAGCCGTCGGCGCGGGCCCGGATGGTGGCGCGGCGGCTGCGGGAGGAGACCGGCCGGCCGGAGCCGTGGCGGGGTCACCAACCGGCCCGGCGGCAAGGTGGTAAGGGCTGGTACGCGGTCGGTCTGCTGGTTGCGGTCGCCTTGCTGGTCGTGGCGCTGGATCCCGGGCGGGTGGCTGGATGGTTCGGAGGCGGAGGCGGCGAGAGTGTGCCGCTCGCCGTGGAGTCGGAACGTCCGGATCAACCGCCGCCGACGGAAGCGGCAGTCCAACGTCCGACCGCGGAGCAGCCGTTCAGGGGGTCGCCCGCGGCGCAGTGGGGTGACGGGACGGCTGGGATCGGCCTGCCCGAGGCACGGGCGACCGGCTGGATGAGCAAGGGTCAGGTCGCGCAGGCGCTCGAGAAGACCCGGGACTTCCTCGCCGCGTCCAGTCTGGATCCTGGTGTGCTGCGCGGGGAGCGGCCGAGGAAGGCGATCGCGTTGATCAATCCTCATCAGCAGGATGTCCAGGACTACCTGGCGACCGCGTTCCGTGCGCCCAACCGGGAGAACGATCCTCTGCTGCTGTTCAGCCGGTTCGAGAAGACGAAGGTCCGGCTTGTCGGGGATGTGGTCAAGACACGAGGGCGGATCACGTACCGAGAAGGCAGGCGCGGTGCGGTCGAGGTGACCACCGATGTCACGTACGTGTATCCGGTCGTACGCGCTGCAGCGGGAAGCGACGAAGTCGCGCGCCGCGAGGTCGTGATGAGTTGGGACGATCCGGCGAAGGTCGTCGTCGAGCCGGGTACGTTCTCCCTCGTCTCCTACAAGGTGGACACCACCAACGGCGGCTGCGACACCTTCACCGGCTACCTCACCCCCGAGTTCAGCGCAGAGCGCGCGGCCTCGCGCCCGGGAGACGGTCCCGAGGTCGACCCGTACGACCGGAGCACGTCGATGGAAACACGCATGCGGGAGGCCGGCGATGCGGGGTGCGGGACTGCCACACGGTCGTGAGCGGCAGTTGCGGGGAATCAGAACCGCATGGTCGGAAACCTCAAGCGTCACGGTTCGGTGAGCGTCTGACCGGGTGACAACGCCCATGCACACCAGCGAACAAGGGCGGAGCCTGTGGATCATCGCACCAGGTAGGAGTCATACCGGCCCCTGGTCGACCGCCCACGCAAGTTGCTTCGGGACGAAGGGGTCGGTCATCCGTGTCTTCTGGACCAACGTCACGGTTGAGCCAGAACCCGAGAAGCGGCAGCACTCCGCCGCCGGCCACATTGGCGCCGGCGCGCGGTTCCAGGCAGGAGAAATGCATTGCCATGCAATCGCGTCGGTCGGCATGCTCACAGCCGTGATTACTGCACACGAATCCACCGATGCCACCATCGTCATTCCCGTCAGCGTGCGTGACCTGCTGCCCCGAGACCTGCCCGCCTGCACCTGGTCGGGCTCGGCCACTCACCTGCGCCAGGTAGAGCGAGCGCTGGCGCGTGCCACGGCCGGCGAGGTGGACTACCTGGCTGTGTGCACTCCTGTGGATCTGCCGGTGGCGATCGGTGGCATCGACTATCAGGTTTCCGAGGGAGCCGGAACCTTGTGGCAGCTCGCCGTGTCCCCGGCACTGCAGTCCTGCGGTCTGGGAACGCTGCTGATCCGAGCCGCCGAGCAGAGAATCAGGAACCGCGGCCTGCGCAGGGCCGAACTCGCCGTGGAGGAGAACAACCCTCGGGCTCGCGCCCTGTATGAGCGCCTGGGCTATGCCGCGTACGGCTGCAGGCCCGATGCCTGGGACGAGGAAGGACCCGACGGGTCGATCCATCGCCACGAGACGGTGTGCGTTCTCTTGCGAAAGAATCTTTGAGTCACCGCTCGACGGCGGATGCCCGAGGGTCAGCCAAGCGGTCAGCTGCCCTCCTTCGGGCGCTGTTCACTACCTGAGCCCCGGTGCGGGTGCTGCCGGAACTCGTGAATGTTCGATTTGCGCCTCACCGTGGCTTGCCTCAAGCGGGTGTCGCGGGTTCGAATCCTGCCGGGACACCGGGCAAAAGGACCCGGACCGATCTTGATCTTGCTCCGGGGCCTTCGACATCCAGGTTTGACATCAACGGGAGCGGTCACTGACGACCGGGGCGCCCCCGCAGCAGGCGGCCCATGTGGCTCATCGCCTCGCGCTGGGTGTCCTGCACGACGTGGTGCAGACGTCCATGGTGATGCTGATCCGGGAGTGTACGCCGACGACGCCGTCCTGGCCGCTGTGGCCGGGCGGGAAGCCGCACAGGGAGCCCAGGCAACCGTCTTCACCTCCGACACCGACGACATGAACCAACTTCCTCGCGGGCCACCCCGTGCGAGTCGAGAAGGCCTGACGAGACGCCCACACCCCACTCCGGCCGCTCACCGGCTCCCCGACCGTGAGAAGGGCCGGCTCAGGAGGAGGCCTCCCGGGTCGGCCCTTCGGCGTTCCGGGCGCCGTGCCGCACTCGTGCGGCCACACTCGTGCGGCTACGCCCGCTCGGCTGGTGACGCGCAGGAAGTCCCGTTGGATGGCGGCTGATGACAGCGGATGACGGTGGATGACGGCACGGGTCATGCCGGGAGCAGGGCAAGGGTGAGCAGGAGACGCTACGTTGCCAGGGGGTGCCCGGTGGCTACCGGATCTGGGACGACCGAGGACGTGGATGGTGGGGTGACCTCTACGAGTTGTGCCCCGACGATCTCCTGGTCGAGCTCAACGGCCAGGCGGACCAAGCCCGGATCGCCGCGATGCTGAAGTACCGCAGGACGCAGAAGCGGTAGGTGCCGCGGAGACGCTGGGCGTCGAAAGCCGCTCCCGCCTCCGGCGGCAACCGCACGGTGGTGTCCGGCAGGTCCGGGTCACTCCTTGCCGCGGACCACGGTGACGGGGCAGTGCGCGTGGTGCAGCAGGGCCTGGCTGACGGAGCCGAGCAGCAGACCCGTGAAGCCGCCGCGGCCGCGGGCACCGGTCACCAGCAGCTGTGCCTCCCGGCTGGCCTCGATCAGGGCCGGGCGGATCCGGGAACGCACCAGGCGCCGCTCCACGGTGACTCCGGGATAGCGCGCCTGCCAGGGGTCCACCGTCTCGTCCAGGAGCCGCTGCTCCTCCTCCCGGAGCCGCTCGACGTCGGCCACCACGTTCAGAGCATCACCGGGACCCTCGTAGGCGTGCTCGCTCCAGGTGTTCCACACGTGGAGCGCCACCAGGTCCGCGCCGCGCAGCGACGCCTCGGCGAAGGCGAACTCGACGGCTGCCTCGCCCGCCGGTGAGCCGTCCACCGTGAGCAGGACGGGCCCGGCCGGATCCGGCCTGCCGCGCACCACCAGCACCGGGCAGTGGCCGTGGGCGGCCAGGTGCACGGCGGTGGAACCGAGCAGCAGGCTGCCGAACGCACCCAGGCCACGGCTGCCGACCACGACCAGCGAGGCGGTGCGCGACTCGATCTCCAGCACCATCAGCGGCTCGCCGACGGTGACCTCACGCGTGATCTCCACGCCCGGTGCGACACCACGCGCCCGTTGCTCGGCCTCGGCCAGTGTGCCGTCCAGCAGTTCGCGCACCCCCGCCGTGTTCGGGTTCCACGGGGGCACACCGGGCGGGACGTGCAGCGACGGCCACCCAAAGGCGTGCACCAGCCGCAGTCCGACCCCGCGCAGCGCGGCCTCGCGCGCCGCGGCCTCCACCGCCTCCAGACTCGAAGGCGAGCCGTCCACTCCGACGACCACCGGGTTTGCCATGAGACACCCTTCTTCCTGCCTGCCGCGGATCGAGTCCGGCCGAGGGCGGCCAGGCCGTGGACCACAGCAGATCCTGGACCACAGCAGAACCGTAGCGGCCCTGCGCGGCCGGCCGGCCACCGGCTCGCTTCGAGACGGACGGCGGACCGTATGGCGGACCGTGTGGCGGACCGTGTGGCGGACCGTGTGGCGGACCGTATGGGGTGTTGGATGCCGCACTCGTCCACGGGACTGTCAGCAGCCTCCGGCACTCAGGAACGAACCCCCGACTTTGACGGCACGCTTATCGTTTGTCGATACTATCGACAAACGATAAGCACGCTGCGAGCGGCAAGGGGAGCAACCATGGGTACGAAGTCCTGGTGGAGCCGGACCGACAGTCGGCTGCTGGAGGCCGTTCTGGGCCTGGCCGCCGCGCTGGTCGGCGTCTTCGGGATGCTGCTCCCGGCCCTCGGGGCGGCCGGCCTCGCCGGCCCGGTGCACACCCGCGAGGTCGAGGTCGGGACCCCGACCCGGGTGCCGGACACCATGACCGACACGGTGGCGGGCCACGGCATGACTCTCGCCGGTACTCACCAGGCCGACCTCGTCTTCGCCGACCCCGACCTGCACCAGCGCCTGTTGCTCGCCCTGCCGGAGTTCGTCGACAGCCTGCTGCTGTTCCTCGTCCTGGTCCTCCTCCTGCAGATGGCCAGGACTCTGCGCGGCGGCGACGTCTTCGTACCGGAGAACGCCCGACGCCTGAGCGTCATAGGACTCACGGTGCTGGTGCAGGCCGTCCTCTCCCCGGTGCTGCTGTCGAGCACCACGCAGGCGCTGGTGGGCGGCACCCCCCTCGCCGACCGGATCCCCGTCTCCGCCACCTTCTCCGGCGAGTACCTCCTGCTCGCACTCCTCGTCCTGGCCCTGGGCGAGGTCTTCCGGCGCGGTACGAAGCTGCGCGCCGACACCGAGGGGCTGGTCTGATGCCGCCGGAGGAGGAACACCGGGTTCAGGTCCACCTGGACCGACTGCTGGCCGACCGCGGCATGACCCTGTCCGAACTGGCGGCCGGGGTCGGGGTGACGGTCGTCAACCTCTCCGTCCTGAAGAACGGCCGGGCGAGGGCGATCCGCTTCTCCACCCTCACCGCGATCTGCCGCGAACTGAACTGCCAACCCGGCGACCTGCTCAGCGTCCGCGAGGACTGACCTCGGCCGGCCGACGGCCCTAGTCGGCATCGGACTTCAACACCGGCAGCAACCGGCCGCCCGCCCTCACCCGCCCCCTGGTCTTCGTCGTCTCCCCGGCCGTGCCGTGCGTCACCGTCTCCCGCCGGTGCGGGCCCTACGCCCGTATGGCCTGCCAGGGCTCCCTGCGACAGCTGTCACCCGGTGGTCGCCAACCGCTCACGCCACCAGTCCACGGTCGCCTTGACCTGCTCGTCCAGGGACGTGGCCCGTACCGCGAACTCGGCCTCGTAAGCGCTGGAGTCGACGACAAAGGGACGGTCGAACTGATAGCGGACTTCCTTCAGTTCGCGGATCAGCGGGGAGAAGACCGACGCGGCACCCAGTACGGCGGTCGGCAGCCTGTGCACCGCCACCGGCTCCGTTCCCGCCTCGGCGGCAAGGCGGTCCACCATCTCCCGGGTGGACAGCGCGGGCGCCGTCGGGACGTGCCAGGGCCGTCCCCAGGCCCGCTCCTCGCCCGCGACCTCGACCAGAGCCCTGGCCACATCGGGGACATAGCTCCAACTGTGCGGGGTGTCCGGATCCCCGAGCGTGGAGACCGGCTTGCCGCGCAGCAGCCGTGGCACCACCCGCGCGGCCAGGTGCCCGCCGTCGGTCACTCCGGGCCCGAAGAAGTCCGAGGCCCGTACCTCGACCGCCTTGATACGACCCTGCTCGTGCAGTTTCCGCGCCTGCTCCCAGACGGCGGCGCGCACCCGCCCCTTGGGACCGGTCGCCGCGAGCGGCAGTTGCTCGGTCATGGGGCCGTCCACCGGACCGTAGCCGTAGAGGCTGCCCAGTATCACCAGGACGGCCCCGGTAACCTCGGCCGCCGCGCAGACCGACGAGGCCAGCGGCGGCCATTCACTTGCCCAGCGGTGGTAGGGCGGTGCGGCACAGCTGTGGATCGCGGTCGCGCCCCGCACGGCGTCGATCAGCCGCCTGTTGTCCCTCGCGTCCAGTGCGACGTGCTCGATCCCGGGCTCCGGGCTTCGGCCCGACTTGGTGACGACCCGCACCGAACGACCCTGTTCGGCCAGCTGTCGAGCAGTGGCCGCCCCGGCGGGTCCGAAACCTAAAACGACATGAAGGCTCACGTTCGCACAGTAGCGCGAGCGTGCGTTGGTGGTGCGTCGAATACGTGTCACCGGGTGGCGCATACCTACGAGTTCGGCCGGCTTCAGCGGTTCACAGCGCTTCGCAGCGGTTTCCCTCCGGGGCCATGATCAGCCGTGATCAGCCGCGCTCAACCGTGATCACTCGCCCTCCTCCCGCCGGCGCCGCTCCCAGGCCACGGCCTCGGGCCCGGCGAACGGCGCCGGCTCTCCCCGCCGCTCGGGCGGTTTCCGCATGCTCGGCACCCGGGCCATGGGGTTGTACCCCCTCCCCGGGCGGCCCGGCCCGGTCGCCCACCTCGTGTTCTCCCCACCCCGGCATCACATCCCGTCCCGTGGCGGCAAACTCTGGCCGTGGCTCCGGCGGAGGGGCGCTCGGGGTGTCCGCCGCAGTGGAATCAGCGGAGCAGGTCCGATGGGTGACGGCCCGATCATGTGCGGGTGGATCAGCGCGGCGCGGGAACTGCCGTGCAACGTGCGGGGCACCAGCTCCCGCGCTCCCTCCCATCCCAACTCTGCGATCAGCGGAAAGCGGGCTTGGCATCCAACGGGTGAATCCGGCCGCTCGGTGAGTGGCGGCCCGAGCGACAGCGGGAAGCTCATTGTGCGTACCGGACGATCGACGGGCAGGGAGCGCCCCTATGCCGAAGTTCCTCATCCAGGCCACCTACACGCCCGAGGGCACCAAGGGCCTGCTCGAAGAAGGCGCGAGTGGCCGCCGCGCCGCCGTCGACCAGGTCGTCACCGGTCTCGGCGGGAAGGTCGAGGCCATGTACTTCGCCTTCGGCGAGGACGACATCGTGCTCATCGTCGACTTCCCCGACCCGGTCTCCATGGCCGCCGTCAGCCTCTCCGTCAAGGCCAGCGGCGCCCTCCACACCCGGGCCACCCCCCTCCTCACCCTCGACGAGATCGACGAGGCCGCCCGCCGACAGGTCGCCTTCCGCGCGCCCGGCGTGTGAACCACAGGGTGGATGAAGCGGTCGGACTCGTGGTCATCCGGCCCGCGTACCACTACTTCCCCGCCGGGTGGGGGCGCCGTACGGGCCGGCGCTCTCCGGCCAAGGTCTCGCTCCCGGCCTCGTCGCTGTCCACGTCCCCGCCGACCGGTGGAGCCACCCGGAACTCAAAGAGCTCGGTCGCCGCCGCGCCGATGACACCTTCGACCTCACCGACCTGCGGACCCACCTCGTCGGCGCGGAGCGGATCGACGACCGGGAGTTCACGGTTCACAGGCTCGACGAGCAGGCCATCACCGATCTCCGCCGCCGGGCCCGGGAATGGGCGGGGTATCGGAGATGCGACTCGCGGAGTCCACGGCGTCCGACAACCAGTGACACGGACTCCTGCGGCCACATGCCGCCATTTGCGTGACGTATAACGTTTCTGCAGGTCAGCACGGTCATCTGGTGATCACCTGGGACGGTGAACCAGATCGGCTTCCCACAACTCGCCCTGCCCGGGAGCGGTTGTCCCCGGTGGTCAGCAAGAGACCATCCAGGAGGGGATCACCTTGGTCATTCCGCGGATCGCGCGTCTCATCACCACCATGGGCGCGGCCGGCGCGCTCGTTTTCACCTCGCCGACGGCCGCCCGTGCCTCGGCGGTTGGCTCGGCCCCCGTGCGGACCTTCGAGTACAGCGTGGGTGGTGTGACGATGAAGGTCCCTACGGGCTGCATGTTCACGCACATCGTCCGCGGGAGCGGACGGCAGATCACGTACCAGAACGCCGGTGTCGACTGCGCCTTCGTGGGGGCGCTCAGCAGCGGTTTCTGCAACTGGCGTATCGACTTCACGTACGCCGACACCAGCAACCGCATCTATCGCACCTCACGCGGCAGGACACACGACGAGTGCAAGATCGACCCCATGCGGAACAACTCCCCCCAGACGCTGCCTCGTTATGGCAAGGCATGCGCCCATCTCCACGTCAACGGAGTGCGGCGAGTGAGCCAGTGCCATCACGTCACGAAGTGAGCCGGTCATGAGCGAGCAGCAGGAGCCCCGTCGGGTACGGGGCCGGCGGCGGTGGGCCGGAGGGTTCGGGTTCACGGTCGGATTTCTGGGGACGATCGGGTTCTTCGCCTTCTTTCCCGGATTGCCACACGTCATCGACTGGGGCGCTCTTCTTGTGTCTGTGGCCGTGGGTGCGCTTGGCCGGTGGGTGTGTCGGGCGTGGGTGAACGGAGGAAGGGAGCAGAAGGTTTCGCGGGTTCGGAGGTAGAGCGGCGGGCGGCTGTCGCCAGGGCGAGGGTCACCGCCGTCGACGCCGTCGCCATCACCGTCATCGCCACGGCGGACGACGTCAGTTGGGCCACCGAGCCGGCCAGGGCGGCGCTCACGCCCTGCATTGTGAGCATGCCCGCAGAGTGCAGGCCCAGGGCGTGGCCGCTCAGGTCGTCGGGGGTCAGGGTCATCAGGTGTTCCTGCTGGACCGGACTCGCGCCGAAGCCGATCGAGGCGAGCGTCACCAGGCAGGCGGTCACCGGCACGGGCGGGTGCAGGACGAAGAGCAGGTACGGGCCGGCCAGGAGCAGCAGCGGTGTGGCCAGGCGGCGGCGTACGGCGAGCAGGAGCAGTCGGCCCACTGTCACGTCGCCGGCCAGCATGCCCAGGGCCCCGCAGGCGAAGAGCGTGCCCGCGGCGGCGGGGGCGTAGGAGACATAGAGCGACTCGCAGCCGACCACCAGGCCGTTGGGGAGCCACAGGCCCAGGTAGGTCAGACGGCGCGGGCGCGACGACCACAGCAGGGCGTTGGTGCGCCAGGTCGCCGACACGGACGCACGGCCCCGGGAGCGGGGCGGGCGGCGGCTCAGGCCCAGGCGGAGCACCCCGGCCGCCACGGCGTACAGTGCGGCCGACAGCAGCAGCGTGATCCGCGGTGACAGGGCGGCCACCAACACTCCGCCGGTCGCGTATCCGGTGATCTGCATGACCTCGCTCATCATGTTGAACACCGAACGCCCCAGCAGGTAACCATCCTTGGCGAGGATCTCGTTCAGCAGACCCCACCCGACTCCTCGCCCAGGTGCTGGTCCTGCTCGGCTCACCCCTCAGCACCACCCAGCTCACCGCCCTGACCAGGCAGGGGCTGGGCTCCGTCGGCCGCCATCTGCGCGTACTGCTGGACGCGGGGCTGGTGGATCGGCGGCGGGCCGGGCGGTCGGTGCTGTATTCGCGGACGGGGGCCGGGCAGGTCCTCGTCGAGGCGGGCTCGGGGTCCGGCGCTGGGGCGGTTCCGTCACCCGGCACCGCTAGCATCCGGGCATGACCACTGCAGACAGCAACGGCGCCTCTCCGCTCGATGTGGAGATCGGCGCTCTTCAGGGCGGTTCCGCGAAGCTCGGGCAGTACGTGGGACGGGCCGTGCTCATCGTGAACGTGGCGTCCAAGTGCGGGCTCACCCCGCAGTACGCCGGCCTCGAAAAGCTGCACGAGCGGTACGCGGGACGGGGTTTCACCGTGCTCGGAGTGCCCTGCAACCAGTTCCTCGGGCAGGAGCCGGGCAGTGCCGAGGAGATCGCCGAGTTCTGCTCGGCGACGTACGGCGTCACCTTCCCGATGACCGAGAAGGTCGAGGTCAACGGGGAGGGGCGGCACGCGCTCTACGAGCGTCTGGTCGGCTTCGCCGATGCCGGGGGGCACAGCGGGGACATCCGCTGGAACTTCGAGAAGTTCCTGGTCGGACGGGACGGCAAGGTCGTCGCCCGATTCTCGCCGCAGACCGAGCCGGAGGCCGCCGAGCTGGTCTCGGCCGTCGAGGCGCACCTCGCCTGAGGCGCACCTCGCCTGAGGCGCAGCTCGTCCGAGGTGCCGTCCCACGGGTGTTGACCTTGCCCCTGGGGCAAGGGCGAGCGTCCTTCTCGCCGGGCGGAACAGGCCGCCCGGTGACGGAGGATGAGGGCGTGGACGAAGAGCTGCTCACCATCGGCGCGTTCGCCGCGCGGGCCCGGCTGTCGGCCAAGGCCCTGCGGCTGTACGACCGTCTCGGCCTGCTGGTCCCGGCCCACGTCGACGCCGTCAGCGGCTACCGCTACTACCGGGCCTCTCAGACCGAGCGCGCCCGGCTGGTCGCCCTGCTGAGGCAGCTCGACATGCCGCTCGCCCGGGTCGCCGAGGTGGTCGAGGCGGACGGGGCCGAGGCCGCCGACCGGCTCACCGCCTACTGGGCGGAGGTCGAGACGCGGGTGGCCGGGCAGCGGACTCTCGCCGACTACCTCCGTGGACGACTGTCGGGGAGGAGCTCCGAGATGTACGGCAAGTTCGAGGTCGGGACGGTCGACGTGCCCGAGCAGGTGGTGATCAGCGAGACCCGGCACATTCTCGCCGGTGAGCTGCCCGCGTGGATCGGGGCGTCGCTGACCCGGCTGGAGGCCGCGGCGGGCACGTGCGGAGGTGTCACGGGCGCGCCGTTCGTCGTCTACCACTCCGAGGTCTCGATGGAGAGCGACGGGCCCGCCGAGTCCTGCGTGCCCGTCGCCGACGAGGCGGCGGCGCGGGCGTGGGCGAAGGCGCGGGGGCGGGCCTGGGAGACGAAGGTGCGGGTGGAGCCGGCCCGGCGGCTGGCGTACACCCGGATCACCAAGGCCCAGGTGGCCCATCCGCAGATCCTGGCGGCGTTCGGGGCGGTGGAGCAGTGGATCGCCGAGCAGGGGCTGGAGCAGGCGGGACCGTGCCGGGAGGTGTACTTCGCCGACTGGGAGGCGTCGGGGCCGGGTGACGCGGTGTGCGACGTGGCGTTTCCGGTGAGGTGAACGGAGTCGCGGTGCGCGAGTGAGTGCGCTTGCCCGCGCCGGCCGGGTGCCTCCGCAAGCTCTTCGAGCAGGGGGACCAGCTCCAGCCCACCCTCCCCCAAGCTCTGAACGAGCAGGGGGACCCCGTCGCCCTGGGGGCTCCCAGACGCTCCGTGCGGGGAGGCACGACTGCCCGCAGGCAGCCGCTCAGCCGCATTCCGCTGTCCGTTGCCGCTCGGCACGTCGGGCGGGGGTCGGTCAGGTGCGGTGCCGGGCCTGGAAGTGGACGGAGTGGGCGGTGAGCTTGTCGAGCAGGCTGATCAGGGTCTCCTGCTCCTCCTTGTTGAGCGATCCCGCCCACTCCTGTTCGCGCGCGTTGTGCGCCTGGAAGGCTCCGGTGACGGCCGCGATCCCTTCCGTGGTCAGACCGAGCTGCACCGCACGGCCGTCGTGCGGTGCCCGTTCCTTGGTGACCAGCCCTTCCCGTCCCAGGGTGTTGATGAGTGCGGAGACGGCGGCCCGGCTCATACCGGACAGCTCCGCCACTTGCTTCGCCTCCAGCGGACCGGCGAGCCAGAGTGCGAAGAGCACCCGGAAGCCGGGCCAGGACCAGCCTCGGGGGCGGTGCACGGTCGACTCGAGGTCGTAGACGAGCATGCTCGCCGCACGGGTCAGAGTGAGCACCAACCGCATCGCCAGCGGATCGATGCCCGCCAGCTCCCTGCCCGTGCGTGCCACCGCGTGGTCGATGAAGGACCAGAAGTGCAGTTGTCCGGGGTCCGGCTGTTCCTGGGTCACCTCAGGAGTGTAGGCCGGACGTCCTATCGGATCTTCGGCTGTTCCTGCCCGCCGACCCGCTCGACGACCCGGTTCGAAACCGCGGCGCCCGTGGGCCTGCGGGTCAGCAGGATCAGGCAGGCGAGGCTGAAGGCCGTGATGAGGACCAGGTAGAGGGTGACCAGCCGGCTGCTGTGGCCGATGTCGTAGAGAGCGGTGGCGAGGGTCGGTGCGAGACCGCCGCCGAGGATCGCACCGAGCTGGTAGCCCAGCGAACTGCCGCTGTAGCGCAGCTTCGCGGGAAACAACTCGGAGAACAGCGCCGCCTGGGGTCCGTAGGTGAAGCCCAGCGCCATGGCCATCACCGTCATGGCCAGGACCAACGCCGACATGGAGGCCAGGTCGACGAGCGGGAAGAAGGCCGCGGACCAGACGAGCAGGCCGACCGCTCCGGCCACGAAGACGCGGCGGCGGCCGAAGCGGTCGGACAGGTGTGCGGACCAGGCCGTGGCACCGAGCCACACCACGGCGGAGCCGAGGACGACCACCAGCATGTCATCGCGGCTGAAGCCGAGGTTCTGGGTGCCGTAGGCCAGGATGTAGACCATGAAGATGTAGCCGATGGCGTTGTTGCCGATGAAGGTGCCGCCGGCCAGGACCACGTCCTTCCACTGTCGCCGCAGCACTTCCACGACGGGCATGCGTGCCCGCTCCTGGCCCGCGTCGCCCTGCCGCACCGACGAGAACTCCGGGCTCTCGTCGACCTTGAGCCGGATCACCAGTCCCACCGCGACGAGGACGGAGCTCGCGAGGAACGGGAGGCGCCAGCCCCAGTCGACGAAGGCGGCCGTGCCCAGGCCGTGGGAGGTGGCGAGGAAGACCACGTTGGCCAGGATGAGGCCGCCCGGCACGCCCATCTGCGGGAAGCTGCCGTAAAAACCGCGTTTGCCGGGCGGCGCGTGCTCGACCGCCATGAGAACGGCACCGCCCCACTCACCGCCGACCCCGAGGCCCTGGACGAAGCGCAGCAGCACCAGCAGGACGGGGGCCCAGACCCCGATGGTCCGGTACGTCGGCAGCAGGCCGATCAAGGTGGTGGCCAGGCCCATCACGGTGAGGGAGACCACCAGCATGGTTTTGCGTCCGATGCGGTCGCCGAAGTGCCCCATGATCACGCCGCCGATGGGCCGGGCCACGAAGCCCACCGAGTAGGTGGCGAAGGCGGCGAGGGTGGCGGCGGTGGCGGAGAACTGCGGGAAGAACTGCGGTCCGAACACCAGGGCCGCGGCGGATCCGTAGATGAAGTAGTCGTACCACTCGACCGCGGTGCCGATGAAACTGGCGGTGGCTGCCCGGCGCAGCACAGGAGAAACCGTTTCCGTCGTTTTTGCTGTTTCCGGGGATGGGCAGGCGTGGGTGCGGGCCATGAAGGGCTCCTCGAGCTGGGACAGGGAAGAGGAGCCGAGCCGTCCGCCCACGGTTCGACCAGTGGCGCGGGGTTCCCATCGGACGCCGTCGTCGGATGCTTCTTGGACACTCCCGGGCCTCGAGCGCACAAGTTAGGTGACGATTCCCACCCTGGCAAGACTCCGGACAGGACCGTGATCGGGTCCGCCGTCAGCCGCCCGTGGAAGAAGGCCGTCGGCCGCCCGCGCGAAAAAAATCCCGGGTGGGGGTTCACACGGCGCCGCAGTGGGAGTACCGTCCCCGACTAATCAAAGCTTTGATTAATTGCTTCCAGTGCCACATCCGCCGTCTTCGCACCCCCGCAGGGCGGCGGTCGTCGCCGGGCATCCCGCCCGATGCCCGGCCCTCTCCGCCCCCTGCACGCTCTCCCGGCCCGCCCGCCGGGAGAGCCGCAGCCGGCCACATCCGCACCACCCGTTCGCAAAGCAGGTGAGTACGCCCGATGTCCCCAATCCTCGCCCCACCGAGCCCCGGAGCCCTGAGGGCCTGCATGTCGCGCTTCGCCACCGGCGTCACCGTCGTCACGTTCCAGGGCGACGACGGGCCGCGCGGTGCCACCATGAACTCGTTCACGTCCGTCTCCGCCGATCCCCCGCTGGTGCTGGTCAGTGTCGCCAAACGGGCCCGAAGTCACGACGATTTGGCGCTCCGCCCGTTCTGCGTGAACATCCTCGGCGCCGAACAGGAGCCGCTGGCCCGCCTGTTCGCCGGTGCCCAGGGCCTCCTCGAACCCCGCTGGGTGCCCGGCGCCCGCGTTCCCCGGCTGGCGAATCCCCTGGCCTGGATCGAGTGCGATCCATGGCGCTCGTACGACGGCGGCGACCACACCCTCGTCCTGGGGCAGGTCACCGACCTCGGTCACCGCGACGGGGACGCCCTCACCTACGCCTGGAGCCGCTTCGGCCGGGCCATCGAGTGCTCCGAGGGCATCGAACACCTCATCTGACCTCGTAGAACCACGCTTTCGGCGTACCCGGCACCCTTCTGAACCGCCCGCCCCTTCAAGGAGACTCCCCATGGCCGCACGCACCGGCAAGGAATTCCTCGAGCGACTGTCCAACTCCCGCCCCACCGTTCACGTCCAGGGCGAGACGGTCACCGAGAACATCCAGGACCACCCGGCTTTCCGCAACGTGGTCCGCACCTACGCCGAGCTGTACGACCTCCAGCACGCCCCCGAGCACAAGGACGTCCTGACCTACACCTCCCCGACCTCGGGCGAGCCGGTGGGCACCTCCTTCCTCACCCCGAAGACACCCGAGGACCTCGTCAAGCGCCGCCAGGCGTACAAGGTCTGGGCCGACCACAGCAACGGCATGCTGGGCCGCACCGGCGACTACATGAACAGCTCGCTGATGGCCCTGGCATCGGCCGCCGACTGGTTCGCCCAGGCCAACCCGGCGTTCGGCGAGAACATCCGCCGCTACTACGAGAAGGTCCGCGAGGAGGACCTGCTCTGCACCCACACCCTGATCCCGCCGCAGGTCAACCGTGCGGTGGCCGGCACCCAGCAGGCCGGCGGCAAGCTGGCCGCCCGGATCGTCGACGAGGACGACAACGGCATCGTCATCCGGGGCGCCCGGATGCTGGCGACCATCGCCCCGTTCGCCGACGAGATGCTCGTCTTCCCCTCCACCGTGCTGCGCGGCACGCCCGAGGACGCACCGTACTCCTACGCCTTCGCCGTCCCCAACGACGCCAAGGGGCTGCGCTACATCGCACGCGAGCCGCTGGACTACGACCGACCGCGCCATGACCACCCCCTCGCCTCCCGCTTCGAGGAGTCCGACGCCGTCGTCGTCTTCGACGACGTCCACGTGCCCTACGAACGCTGCTTCGCCATCGGCAACGCCGAGTTGTGCAACGGCTTCTACGCCAAGACCTCGGCGGTCGTGCACATGACCCACCAGGTGGTCACGCGCACCTCCGCCAAGACCGAGTACATCCTCGGGCTGGTCTCGCTGCTGACCGAGGCCATCGGCATCGAGCAGTTCCAGCACGTCCAGGAGGACATCGCCGACGTCATCTCCACACTGGAGATGCTGCGCGCGTTCCTCCGCGCCGCCGAGGCCGACGCGGAGCTCAACGAATTCGGTGTGCTGACACCCGCCTGGGCCCCGCTGAACGCCGCCCGCAACCTCTACCCCAAGCTCTACCAGCGCTTGCCGCAGATCCTGCGCAAGCTCGGCGCCAGCGGTCTGATGGCCACCCCCACCGAGGCCGATGTCGTCGGCCCGGCGGGCACGGACATCGCGACCTACCTGCAGTCGGCGACACTCACCGGCCCGGAGCGGATCAGGCTGTTCCGCCTGGTGTGGGACACCTGCATCTCGGCCTTCTCCAGCCGTCAGTCGCTGTACGAGTACTACTTCTTCGGCGACCCGGTGCGGATGGCCGGCGCCTACGTCAAGTCCTACGACCGCGAGCCCTACAAGGCCAGGGTCCAGGCGTTCCTGGAGCGTGCCTGATGCCGCATCCGCTGGGCCTGACCCCCTCGAAGATCATCGCGGTCCATCTGAACTACCGCAGCCGGGCGAAGGAGCGCGGTCGCGTCCCGGACCATCCGTCGTACTTCCTCAAGCCGCCATCCTCGCTGGCGGGGAGCGGGGACGCGATCCTGCGCCCGCGGGGCTGCGAACTGATGGGGTTCGAGGGGGAGATCGCGCTGGTCATCGGCCGTCCGGCGCGCCGGGTGACGCCGGAGCAGGGCTGGAGCCATGTCAAGTGGGTCACGGCCGCCAACGACTCGGGCGTGTACGACCTGCGCTACGCCGACCGCGGATCGAACCTTCGCTCCAAGGGCGCGGACGGCTTCACCCCGATCGGCCCGCGACTGCTGGAGGCATCCGCACTCGACCCGGCCGCACTGCGGCTGCGGACCTGGGTCAACGACGAGCTGGTGCAGGAGGACACCACCGACACCCTGCTGTTCGGCTTCGGACATCTGATCGCGGACCTGTCCCGGCTGGTCACCCTGGAGGCCGGGGACGTCATCCTGACCGGCACTCCGGCGGGCGCCTCGGTCGCCTCACCGGGCGACGTCGTCGAGGTCGAGGTCAGCAGCGACGAGCTGAGCACGGGACGGCTGCGCAACCGCGTCGCGATCGCCGGGCACGACCTGGAGACCTGGGGCGCAATGCCCCGGGTCGATCCCGCGGAGCGCGCGGCCGCGTACGGGTCGGCGTACACGGCCGGGTCGCCGGACACCGTCCGGCTGGACCCGGAGATCGAGCAGGGGCTGCAGTCGGTGGCCGTGGCCACCCTCTCCTCCCAGCTGCGCGCCAAGCACGGTCTGCCGCACATGTCCATCGACGGGGTGCGGCCCACCCGGCCCGGCACACGGATGGTCGGCGTCGCCCACACGTTGCGCTATCTGCCGCTGCGCGAGGACCTGTTCAAGAAATACGGGGGCGGCATGAACGCCCAGAAGCGGGCCATCGAGGAGCTGCGCCCCGGACAGGTCCTGGTCATGGATGCCCGGCGGGACACCAGTGCCGGGACCCTCGGCGACATCCTCGCGCTGCGCGCCCAGGAGCGCGGGGCAGCCGGGGTGGTCACCGACGGCGGGCTGCGGGACAGCGCCGCGGTCGCCGCCCTGGACCTGCCGGTCTACCACGGCGGTGAGCACCCCTCGGTGCTGGGCCGACGCCATGTGCCGTGGGACACCGGGGTGCCGGTGGCCTGCGGCGGAGCGCTGGTGCAGCCCGGAGACATCCTGGTCGGCGACACGGACGGCGTGGTGGTCGTGCCCCCGGACCTGGCGAGCGAACTGATCGCGGACTGCCGTGAGCAGGAGCGGCAGGAGGCCTTCATCACCGAGCAGGTGCTGTCCGGCGAGAGCGTCGAGGGCCTGTACCCGCTGGACCCCGTCTGGCGCGCGCAGTACGAGGCCTGGTGCAAGAAGAACGACATCGAAGGAGAACAGGCGTGAAGTTCCGCAGCGACCCGTCCGGTATCCGCGGCTCGATCGCCCCGGTCGTCACCCCGTTCACCGAGGACGGCGCGGTCGACCACGACAGTCTGCGCGAGCTGATCCGCTGGCAGCTCCACTCCGGCTCGCACGGCATCTCACTGGGCGGCTCGACCGGCGAGCCGTCCGCGCAGACGGTCACCGAGCGCATCGCCGCGATGCGCACCGTGGCCGAGGAGATCGCCGACCGGGCGCCCTTCCTGCCCGGTACCGGCAGCGCCAAGCTGGACGAGACCCTCGAACTGACCGCGGCCGCCCGCGAGCTCGGCGCGGACGCGGCGCTGGTCATCACCCCGTACTACGCCCGGCCGACCCAGGAGGCGCTGTACACCTGGTACGCCACTGTGGCGGCGGAGTTCCCGGACCTGCCGATCGTCGCCTACAACGTGCCCTCGCGCACCGCGGTGGACATCGCGCCCGAGACCGTGCGGCGGCTGTTCACCGACTTCGACAACTTCGTCGGCATCAAGGAGACGACGAAGGACTTCGAGCACTTCTCCCGGGTGCTGCACGCATGCGGCCGGGAACTGCTGGTGTGGTCCGGCATCGAGCTGCTGTGCCTGCCGCTGCTGGCACTGGGCGGAGCCGGGTTCGTCTCCGCGGTGACCAACCTCGCCCCGGGTGCGGTGGCGCGGATGTACGAGCTGTGGGAGGCCGGAACCCCCGAGAGCATGGCCGCCGCCCGCGAACTGCACTACCGGCTGCACCCCCTGGTCGACCTGCTGTTCGTCGAGACCAACCCGGCCCCCGCCAAGTGGGTGCTCGCCCAGCAGGGCCGGATCGCCTCCCCGCACGTGCGCGCCCCGCTCACCCCGCCCACCGATACGGGCCTGGCCCGTATCCGCGCGCTGCTCGCCGAAGGCGGCGACCTGACCCAGCAGATCTGAGGGAACACGATCATGACCGACACCACCACTCCCCCCGCAGGACTGCCCACCGGGATACGGCACTGGATCGGCGGCGACCTCGTCGACTCCGTATCGGGCCGTACCTTCGACGTCGCCGACCCGGTCACCAACACCCCCTACGCCGAGGCCGCCGCGGGCGGCCCCGCCGACGTCGACCGCGCGGTGGCCGCCGCCCGGGCCGCCTTCCCCGCCTGGTCCGCGCTCGGCAACCGTGAGCGCGCCGACGTCCTCAACCGCATCGCCGACGCCGTCGAGGCCCGCCACGAACAGCTGGCCGCCTTCGAGTCCTTCGACTCCGGACTGCCCATCACCCAGGCCCGCGGCCAGGCCCGCCGCGCGGCGGAGAACTTCCGCTACTTCGCCGACGTCATCGTCGCGCTCGGCGAGGAGGCCTTCCGCCAGGGCGGGAGCCAGATCAGCTACGTGGTGCGCACCCCGGTCGGCGTCGCGGGGCTGATCACTCCGTGGAACACACCGTTCATGCTGGAGAGCTGGAAGCTCGCTCCGGCACTGGCCTCGGGCTGCACCCTGGTCCTCAAGCCCGCCGAGTGGACCCCGCTCTCGGCAAGCCTGTGGCCGGAGATCTTCGCCGAGGCCGGGCTCCCGGCCGGAGCGGTCAACATCGTGCACGGCATCGGCGAGGAGGCCGGCCAGGCCCTGGTCGACCACCCCGGCGTGCCGCTGATCTCCTTCACCGGCTCCACCGACACCGGCAAGCACATCATCCGCTCCTCCGCCGAGCACCTGAAGACCACCTCCATGGAACTGGGCGGCAAGTCCCCGGTCGTCCTCTTCGCCGACGCCGACCTGGAGGCGGCACTGGACTCGGTGGTCTTCGGCGTCTTCTCCCTCAACGGCGAGCGGTGCACCGCCGGCTCCCGGGTGCTGGTCGAGCGGCCGGTCTACGAGGAGTTCACCCGCCGGCTCGCCGAGCGCGCCGAGCGCGTCAAGGTCGGCCCGCCCGCGGACCCGGCCACCGAGGTCGGCGCCCTGGTCCACCCCGAGCACTACGCCCGGGTGCTGGACTACGTCGCCATCGGGAAGAAGGAGGCGAAGCTGGTCGCCGGCGGTTCCCGCCCGGTCCACCTGGAGGCGGGCAACTACCTGCAGCCCACGGTCTTCGCCGACGTCCCGTCCGACGCGCGGATCTTCCAGGAGGAGATCTTCGGCCCCGTGGTGTGCGTGACTCCCTTCGACACCGAGGCCGAGGCGGTCGAACTGGCGAACGCCACCCGGTACGGGCTGGCCGCCTACGTCTGGACGAGCGACCTGAAGCGCGGCCACCGCGTCGCGCACGCCGTCGAGACCGGCATGCTCTGGATCAACTCCCACAACGTCCGCGACCTGCGCACCCCCTTCGGCGGGGTCAAAGCCTCCGGCGTCGGCCGCGAGGGCGGCGCGCACAGCATCGACTTCTACACCGAGTCCAAGATCGTCCACGTCGCCCTCGGCGACGTTCACACCCCCCGTTTCGGAGCCGCCTCATGACCGCACCAGGAGCCCCCGACGTCGTCCGCTCCGCCTACGCCCAGCTCGCCGTCACCGACCTGGCCAAGGCCCGCTGGTTCTGGGTCGACATGCTCGGCTTCCACGTGCAGTACGAGGATGCCGACTCCCTCTACCTGCGCGGCACCGACGAGCTGACCCATCACTCCCTCGTGCTGCGCCGGGGCGAGGTGGCCGCGCTCGACCACCTCGCCTACCGCGTCCGCACCCCCGAGGACGTCGACCGCGCCGAGAAGTACTTCCGCGACCTCGGCCGCCCCGTCCGCCGCGTCCCCGCCGGCCAGGGCGCCCGCGGCGTCGGCGACGCGGTCCGCGTCATCGACCCGCTCGGCTTCCCCGTGGAGTTCTTCCACACCATCGAACGCGGCGAGCGGCTCATCCAGCGTTACGACCTGCGCCGCGGAGCCGAGATCGCCCGCCTGGACCACTTCAACATCTGCACTCCCGACATCCCCGCCGCCTACGCCCACTACCAGAATCTCGGCTTCGGCTGCTCGGAGACCATCGAGGGCGACGAACACGAGCTGTACGCGGCCTGGATGTACCGCAAGCAGACCGTCCACGACGTCGCCTTCACCGGAGGCGCCGGCCCCCGCCTGCACCACGTCGGCGTGGCCACCCACGAGTCCCACCACGTGCTGCGCACCGCCGACCTCTTCGGCTCGCTGCACGAGGAGAAGCACATCGAGCGCGGCCCCGGCCGGCACGGCGTCTCCAACGCCTTCTACCTCTACCTGCGCGACCCCGACGGCCACCGGGTGGAGATCTACACCTCCGACTACTACACCGGCGACCCCGACCACGAGACCTACCGGTGGAACGTCCACGACGACCGACGCCGGGACTTCTGGGGCAACGCCGTCATCGAGTCCTGGTACAAGGAGGCCGCCCCGGTCCTCGACCTCGACGGCACCCCCCAGCCCGTCACCGACACCCTTCTCGACGAGTCCGCCGTCACCGTCGGCGCCGACGGCCTCGGCTGACAGCGGACCGGACCGGGGAGCCCGAACCCGCTCCCCGGTCCGCGACCTTACGCAGCCCGGCGCATCGAGGGTCCGGGCCGCGGTGGACGGCACCCGACCGCGCTCCACCGCGGCCTCGGCCCACCCGACGCCCTACCGAAAGAGGTTCCCTCTCCATGGACAACCCGATGGACAACCCGATGCGGCGGTTCACGACCACCGGACTCAACCGCCGTCGATTCCTCGCCGGCAGCGCGACCACGGCCACCGCCCTGGGCCTACCGGCCGTCACGGCTGCGCCGGCTCGGGCCGGCGGCAGGGGCATCGCCGCGGCCGACCGGTACCCCATGTGGCTGGCTCTCCTCGGCACCGCGGGCGGCCCCTCCTGGTGGAACGGCATCACCCGCGAAGGCATCTCCTCGGCGGTCGTCGTCGACGGCGCGGTCTACCTGGTCGATTGCGGAGCGGGAGCCGGGCGGCAGCTCTTCCGCGCCGGGCTCGACCTGGCCGACCTGCGGGCCATCTTCATCACCCATCTGCATTCCGACCACATCAGCGACTACTTCACCCTGCAGCTCTACGGCTGGTACCAGAACCTCGAGAAGGCGCACCGGCCCGTCCACGCTTATGGCCCCGGCGACCGCGGAGCGCTGCCGCCCCTCTTCGGCCACCCCGAGCAGGTACCGCCGGTCATCAGCCCCGACGACCCCACACCGGGGCTCGTTGGCATGACCGACTCCCTCCTGCGCGCCTACGCCACCGACATCAACGACCGCATGCGGGACAACCTGAAGACCGACCTGCGCCGACTGGTCGTCCCCCACGACATCGAGATCCCGGCCGACGTGCCGTTCCACCCCAACGACAACCCGACACCGGACATGGCGCCGTTCGTCGTCCACGAGGACGACCGGGTGCGGGTCTCGGCGACCCTGGTGAAGCACGCACCCGCCGCCCCGGCCTTCGGTTTCCGTTTCGACTCGCACCACGGATCCGTCGTCTTCTCCGGTGACACCGGCGTGTGCGACAACCTCGTCCGGCTCGCCACCGGCGCGGACGTCCTCGTCCACGAGGTGGTCGACGACCAGTGGATCCGCGGACGCTACGGCCAACCGCCCTACACACCGGACCAGGAAGCCCTGATCAACCACCACCTCACTGCCCACACCCCCGTCGCCGACACCGGCAGGGTGGCCGAGCGGGCAGGCGTGCCCACCCTCGTCCTCAACCACTTCGTGCCCGGCAACATCCCGGAATCCCGCTGGGCACAGGCTCGCAAGACCTACTCCGGCCGGCTCATCGTCGGCCGTGACCTCGACCGTATCGGGGTCGGCCGCCCTGCCCGGTGATCGCATGGCCGGGGCGACTCCCGGGCCGGCGGACGGTCACTTCAGCTCGTCCGGGCACGGTGTGCCCCGCGGCAGCTGGTACGGCGACGCCAGCCGGTACGTGCCCGCCTCCGGGGCGAGCAGCATCGTCCACTTGTCGCCCTCGGCGTCCTCCTCCGTCTCCCTCAGGCAGCCGTTGACGTTGTCGTACGTCTTCGGCTCGCCCTCGGCGCGGTCCTTGGAGGCGTCCGTCTCCTGGGGCGGCTTGAGGCTCTTGCCGTTGTCGTCGACGAGGCTGAGCCAGGGCGAGTACGGGATGCGGATGAGGACGCGACCCGGTTTGTGCACCTGGAGGGTCATCCCGTCCTGCTCGGCGCGGATCACGACCGCGTCGGGCTCGGCGAGGGGGGTGGGGTCGGTGACCTCGAACAGCTGCCAGTTGGCGTCGCCCCAGATCTGCTTCAGGTACGGCATGCCCTGCTGCACGAGGGCGCGTTCCTTTTCGCCGCCGTCGCCGTCCAGGTCGTCCTTGGGCAGGACCACGTGGTGCACGGCCCAGCGCTGGAGCCACTCGTGGTAGTTCGCCGAGTTGAGCGTGCCGTCGTAGAAGAGCGGGTTGCGCTGCATGTCGGCCTGACGGTTCCAGCCGCGGGCCAGGTTGACGTACGGCGCCAGCGCGGAGGCCTCACGGTGGGAGCGGGCGGGGACCACCTCGACGCGGCCCTTCTCCGCGCCGACCTGCTGCAGCTGGTTGACGAGGGGGGCCAGTTCGCGCGCCCAGGAGGCGGCGGGGGTGGTGTTGACGATGTCGTCGACCGACTTGAAGCCGATCCAGCCGACGAAGCCGAGGAAGGCCAGCACGATCGCGTACCACTTGCGCGAGCGCGGGACCGCGTACGGCAGCGCCGCCACCAGCGTCACTCCGGCGAACAGCATCGCCAGCCGGGTCATGTTGGAGCCGATCTGGGAGCTGATCAGCCACACCAGGACGACCCCCAGGCCGTACACCGCCGACGTGATCCGGACCGTCTTCCACTCCCGGGGGACGAGGACGACGGCGAGGACGGCGTAGAGCAGGGGCAGGACCACCGAGGCGAACGACATCGGCTGGGTGCCGGAGAAGGGGAACAGCCAGGCCGAGACGGCCACCACCGCGGCCGGGGCGAGACCCAGCGCCCAGGCGCCCGGGCGGCGCTTCTGCAGGAACAGCGCGACCGCGACCAGGCCCACGAACAGGCCCGCCACGGGCGAGGACATGGTGGCGAGCGCGGCCAGCGGGGCCGCGATCAGCGCCTTCGCCCAGCGTTTGTGGCGCCAGCGGTACGGCCAGCAGAACACGGCCGCGACCGCGCCCAGCGCGAACAGCGTGCCCAGGCCGAACGTCACCCGGCCCGACAGCGCGTTGCACAGCAGCCCGAAGACGCCGGCCAGCGCGGCCCACAGGGGGTTCCGGACCGCGCGGCTGCGGATGAGGACCATCGTCAGCAGGCCCGCGGAGAGCGTGCCGGCGATCATCATCGTCGTACGGACGCCGAGGACCGACATCAGATACGGCGAGACCACGCTGTACGACACCGGGTGCATGCCGCCGTACCAGGCGAGGTTGTACGCCGAGTCCGGGTGCCGGCCGACGAACTCGGCCCAGGCGTCCTGCGCCGCGAGATCGCCGCCACTGTTCGCGAAGGTGAAGAACCAGGCGATGTGCAGCAGGCCCGCCAGGGCCGTGACGGACAGGGCGGGGTGCCGCAGCATCCGCTCCCGGACGGCCATGGCGGTGGCCCGGGTGCGGGAGCGGTGACCGTTCGTGCGGTCGCTCTCCGGGTCAGTCGCGGACTCCGGGTCAGTCGTGGACTCCGGGTCAGTCGTGGACACGTCTATTCGCGGGCCGTCGCCCGGGCTGTCGTTCGGGCCCCGATCGGCGTCGTCGGCGTGTGTCGGCTCCGCTGTCGCCACCTGAAGGCACTCCCCGTGTCCTGTCCTCTGTCCGCGGCCGCGTCCCGCGACCGGCGACGTGCCCGATTCGTGACGCTAGCACGCAGCCCGTCCGGACAGCTCCCGGGTGGGGGCTGCCCGAACGGGCTGCGCGGGCGGTGGCTGTGGCGCCGGGTGACGCACGAGTCAGCCGAGGCGCGTCAGCTTGGCCGTGAAGCCCGGCTCGACGAGGTCCTCCTGCAGGGCGACCGGGACCTTCACGGCACCGTCCGAACCGTCACCGACGGTGAGCGTGCCCACCTCGTCGCCGACCTTCCCGACGGACGGGACGTCCTTGGCGACGAGGGACAGCTTCACCTTCAGGCCGGCCCAGCCGACCGCGGTGACGTCCTTGGTGACGACGACCGGGGTGTGGCCGCCGAGCCGGTCGTCGACGTAGCCGACGACGTCGCCCTTCTTCAGGATCTTCGCCGAGGTCGGCACGTCCTGCGCGGCGAGCAGCGCGGTCTTGCTGACCGCGTTGGCCGTGGTGAGGATCGGCGGCTTGTGCTGGCCGAGGATCGCGCCGACGATCGTCACCGTCCGGCCGCCGACCTTCTTGTGGGCGGCGAAGAGCAGGTTGCCGCCGGCCTTGGTGGTGGAGCCGGTCTTGATGCCGATCGCGCCGATGGTGTAGGGCAACTCGTTGTAGTTGCTCCAGTACTTCCCGGTCGGGTCCGTCCAGCTGGCCGCGCTGGTGATGGCCACCATGGCCGGGATCCTCATGGCCGCGTTGCCGAGCTTCACCTGGTCCTCGGCGGTGGAGACGGTGGTCTCCTTCAGGCCCGAGGGGTCGGTGTACGTCGTGTTGGTCATCCCGAGTTCCTTGGCGGTGTCGTTCATCTTCTCGACGAACGCCTCCTCGGAACCGGCGTCCCAACGGGCCAGCAGGCGCGCGATGTTGTTCGCGGAGGGGATCATGACCGCGGACAGGGCCTGCTTCTCCGTGAGGGAGTCGCCGGCCTTGACGCTGTCGAGCGTGGACTCGCCGACCTTGTGGTAACCGCCCTCCTTCTCCGCCGTCGGGTCGATCTCGATCTTCGGGCCTTCCTCGCCCGGCTTCAGCGGGTGGTCGCGCAGGATGATGTACGCGGTCATGGTCTTGGCGACCGAGCCGATGGGCACCGGGTTCTGCTCGCCGAAGTGGTCCATCGTGCCGACGCCGTCGGCCTCCATCCAGCCCTGGCCCTCGTTCGGCCAGGGCAGTTTCACCTGGTCGCCGTCGAAGGTGTAGGTGTCCTTCGCGGAGAGCGCGAGGGTGGGGGCCGGCAGCGGGCGTACGGCCTGCACGATCGCAAAGACAATCACGAGGAGCACGGCCAGCGGGGTCCAGATCTTGACCCGGCGCACCAGGGTGCGCATCGGGGTCTCCGGGGGCGGCGGAGTGTTCGTCAGCTCGGCCAGCAGGTCCAGCGGCGGCTTGGGCGGCAGCGGCTGCTGGGTGGTGCGCTCGGGGCCGATCTGCGGGACGGCGGCCGTGGCGTCCGCGGGCAGGGGCCTGGGCGTGGCCGGCTGTGCGGGCTTCGGCTCGGGGAGCTGTGGGAGGTCGAGCGGCTTGAGCGCGACGAACTTGCTGGTGCGCTCGGCATCGGACTCGGGGAGGCGTGTGTCCTGCTTTTCTTTGCCCTGCTTGCCCTGCTGGTCCCGCTCGTCCTGCTTTCTTTCGCCGCCCAGCTTGAGCATGGTGGTGGGCTGGTCGACCCGGGGCTTGGCGGCACCGCCGACCCTGAGCATGGCGGTGGGCTGATCCACGGACGGCTTGCCGCCGGGCTTCCGGTCGTCGGCCGACCCCTGCGGGTCGCCGTCGCCACGGGGGGTCTTCGACTCCGGGGCCGTGGTGGGGCCGGACTTCGGTGAGTCGTCGGCTCCGCCGGTGTCCTCGGCATCGTCGTCGGCGCTGTCGTCGGCGGTCGCGCCGCCGGCCTCTACGACGTCCTCGGCGTCCTCTGTGTCCCCAGCACCCTTGGCGGGGCGGGCGGCCTTCCCGGGGCGGCTGTCGGCGGTGCCGGACGGCGTGTCGGTGCTCCGGTCGCCGTCGGCGGCGTCGTCGTCGTCGGCATCGGAATCGGCGGCGTCCGCGTCGGCAGTTGCCGGGGCGGCGCCCCGGGCGGTCCCGCCGCGCTCGGCGTCGTCGGCCTCCGCCATGTCCTTGGTGCCCTTGGCCTCCTGGGAGGCGTCGGTCTCCCGCACGCCCTTCGCCCTGCCGGCGTCGTCGGCTTTCGAGCCCGCCGGACTCTTCCCGGAATCCGGGGCGTCCGGGGCGTCCGCGGTGTCCACCCGCGCGGCGACCGCCTCGCGCAGACGTGCGTCACCCGACGCGTCGCCCTCGTCACCGTAGTCCGAGTCCCGCGACGCTTCCCCGGCCTTCCCGGCCTCGCGGTCGCCGGCCCCGGGGGCGGCATCCCCAGCCGCGCCTTCCGCTGAACCGGTGCCGGTGCCGGTGCCGGTGCCGGTGCCCACGGTCTTGCCGGCGCCCCGGACCTCAGCGGCTTCCGCGCTCCTGTCGGCGTCCCCGCTCCTGTCCGCCGAGCCGGCCTCAGCCTCGCCGCTCCTGGCCGCTGCCTCCGCCTCGCCGTCCCTCTCCGGCGCGGTGGCGTCCCCGGACTGGTCGTCGGCGGCCCCCGCGTCGTCCTTCGCGCCGTCAGCTTTCTCCGCCTGGACGCTCCTTCCCGGCTCCCCCGCCGTCCCGGCGTCCCGGCCCCCCTGCCCCTTCCCGGACGCCTGGGCACCCTCGCCGTCCCCGGAGTCCCCGGCACCCTCCCCGTCCGCCACCAGGTCCCGCACCGAAAGCACCCGCGTGGCCGTATCGACGCCCCCGCGCCTCTCGGAGGCACCGGACGCACCGGACGCACCGGACGCACCCGAGTCCTCGGCCCCGTCCGACGCCTCCGCATCACCCGTCAGCGAAAGCCGCGGGTCGCGCGCCCCGCTCCTGGCCTCGGGAACCGGACCCGCGCTCCCCGACGTCGGTTGTGCCGACGACTCGCGCTGCTTCGACCTGTCGGGGGACTCGCCCGCCACCGATGCCTCCTCCATGCGCCGCACGCCCCGCGCGCGGCTATCGAACCGTGAACCACGATCTGAACCGCCACCCGGACGAAGCAGCCGTACCACGCGGCCGTACCGCTGTCCGAACCATGTACCAGTGTCCTGTGTGCGGACCAAACCCAAGTGGAAGACGAGAACGACATACCTACCGGTTCCCTTACGAACCGGTCACGCACCCTCGACAGACCGTTGTGAGAGGGGTCACCCTGTCATTCATCCACGCGGGGAGGCATGGATGGGCAGGAGCCGCAGAACACTTCCGGAGGAGCTTCTGCTGCTGGCACTGGACCCGGCGACGGGTACCACTGCGCAGCCGCAGTCGCTCGACCTTGGTCTGGCCGGAGCACAGCTGGTGGAGCTGGCGCTGGCCGGACGGATAGCCCCAGACGGGGATCGTATCGCCGTGGTGGTGCCACGGCCGACAGGAGATCCGACTCTGGACTGTGCGTTGGAGTTGCTGCGAAGGCGCGGCGCTCCGGTACGGGCGGTCCACTGGATCGGCGGACCCCGTCTCGGGCTACGCCAGACCTACCTCTCGCATCTGGAGCGGTGCGGCATGGTCGCCGCCGTACCCGGTCAGATGTGCGGGGTGCTGCCGACGACTCGTTACCAGGCGACGAACACCGCCATCAGCCGGGAGATCAGGGCCCGGTTGGACTCCGCGATCCGTACCGGCGTGCCGCCGGACCCGCGGACGGCGGCGCTCGCCGCGCTGGCGCACGCGGTCGGCCTGGGCAAGCACCTGTATCCGGGCAACGAGGGGCGGTCCTCGCGGTCCCGGCTCAGGGACCTGATCCGGCACGACCCCATGGGCGGACTCGTGGCGCACGCCGTGATGGACGTCCAGAACGGCGTGGCGACCCAGCCGCGCCGCGGTGCGGGTTCGGCGGGCCGTCAGACCGGTGCGCGAGCCAAGTCGGCCGCAGAGCCGGCCCGAGGCGTCCCCGTGCAGCCACACCGCGGCTCCATGGCCGGCCGTGCCGTGGTCCACTGAGCCGCGCCGTACCGAGGAGAAACGTCGCACCGCAGTCCCCCCGGGCCCGGTTCGCGAGCCGCCGGACCGAGCGGGGCGGCGGGACCGTACGAGTCCGTACGTGTCCCGCC
>NZ_QFDQ01000007.1 GCF_003270085.1 Streptomyces triticisoli
CGAGCGGATCGCCCCCTCGCTGCCCGGTGCCACCTGGTACGAGGTGGGCGGCGGCACCCTGGACGACGCGATCCGGCTGGCCGACGAGATGAAGGCCGGCCACTACGACGCGGTCGTGGGCCTGGGCGGCGGCAAGATCATCGACTGTGCGAAATACTCGGCGGCGCGCATCGGCCTGCCCCTGGTCGCGGTGCCCACGAACCTCTCGCACGACGGCCTGTGCTCGCCGGTGTCCATCCTGGACAACGACGCGGGCCGCGGCTCGTACGGCGTGCCGAACCCGATCGCGGTCCTCATCGACCTGGACGTGATCCGGGACGATCGACGGGCTGGCCGCGGCCATGGCCCGCCAGGCGGGCGAGGCCGTGCTGCGGCACCCGGGCGGCTGCGGTGAGGACGGATTCCTGACCGTGCTCTCCGAAGGGCTCGTGCTGTCGGGAATCGCCATGTCGATCGCCGGCCACACCCGGCCTTCGTCGGGGGCCTGCCATGAGATCAGTCATGCGCTGGACCTGCTGTTCCCCCAGCGTGCCGCGAGTCACGGCGAGCAGGTGGGCCTCGGCGCGGCCTTCGCCATGCACCTGCGGGGTGACCACGAGGGGTCCCTGCTGATGGCCGGTGTCCTGCGTCGGCACGGTCTGCCGGTGGTGGCGGAGGAGATCGGGTTCAGTGACGACGAGTTCGTCCGGGCCGTCGAGTTCGCCCCGGAGACCCGCCCCGGCCGCTACACGATCCTCGAACACCTCGAGTTGTCGCCGACGCGGATCAAGGAGGCGTACTCGGACTACGTCGCGGCGGTCACCGGATGAGACGGCGGCCCGGTTTGACCCCTGACAGGTACGCCCCGTAGCCTTGACCGTCGGCGTGTCCACTGAGCGCGCCACATCCCCGTAAACCTCTTCCTCCCGGGCACGGGCCGTGGCCGGGAGAGGTGGCCCGTGTGTGTCGCGGGGCCGCTGGACTGCGGGGGTGCCGTTCCGAGCGAGAGAGTGAGATCCGCGTGTACGCCATCGTGCGCAGCGGTGGCCGCCAGCACAAGGTTGCTGTCGGTGACATCGTTGAGGTTGACAAGATTTCCACTGCCAAGGTTGGCGACACGGTCGAGCTCTCGACCCTGCTCGTTGTCGACGGCGACGCTGTGACCAGCGACCCGTGGGTGCTGGCCGGCATCAAGGTCCAGGCCGAGGTCGTGGACCACCACAAGGGCCAGAAGATCGACATTCTGCGCTACAAGAACAAGACCGGCTACCGCCGTCGTCAGGGCCACCGCCAGCAGTACACGGCGATCAAGGTCACTGAGATCCCCGCGGCTGCGAAGTAAGGGACTGAGGAGACATGGCACACAAGAAGGGCGCATCGTCCACCCGGAACGGTCGCGACTCCAATGCCCAGCGGCTCGGCGTGAAGCGCTTCGGCGGTCAGGTCGTCAACGCGGGTGAGATCCTGGTCCGCCAGCGCGGCACCCACTTCCACCCGGGCGCCGGCGTCGGCCGGGGCGGCGACGACACGCTGTTCGCGCTGCAGGCCGGTGCGGTGGAGTTCGGCACCAGCCGCGGCCGCAAGGTCGTGAACATCGTTCCGGTCGCCTGACCGGAAGCTTTCGCGAGGCGGACCTCACTTCCCCGGCGGGAAGGCGGGTCCGCCTTTCGCTTGTTACGCAGTAACCACATCCGTACGTCCGTACGTTTTCGCAGTGCTGGAGGCACCCCCCATGACTACCTTCGTGGACCGCGTCGAGCTCCATGTCGCCGCGGGTAACGGAGGCCACGGCTGTGCCTCCGTCCATCGTGAGAAGTTCAAGCCGCTGGGCGGGCCCGACGGCGGCAACGGCGGGCGCGGTGGAGATGTGATCCTCACTGTCGACCAGTCCGTCACCACGCTGCTGGAGTACCACCACTCCCCGCACCGCAAGGCCACCAACGGCAAGCCCGGCGAGGGTGGCAACCGCAGCGGCAAGGACGGTGCGGACCTGGTCCTGACCGTGCCGGACGGGACCGCTGTCCTCGACAGGGCGGGCAACGTCCTCGCCGACCTGGTCGGACACGGCACCTCGTACGTCGCCGCCCAGGGTGGCCGCGGCGGCCTCGGTAACGCGGCGCTGGCCTCCGCCCGGCGCAAGGCGCCCGGCTTCGCGCTGCTGGGGGTACCGGGAGACGTGCAGGACATCGTCCTGGAGCTGAAGACCGTCGCCGATGTGGCCCTGGTCGGTTACCCGAGTGCCGGCAAGTCCTCCCTCATCTCCGTCCTCTCCGCCGCCAAGCCGAAGATCGCGGACTATCCCTTCACCACCCTCGTCCCGAACCTGGGCGTCGTCACCGCCGGCTCCACCGTCTACACCATCGCCGACGTCCCCGGTCTCATTCCGGGGGCCAGCCAGGGCAAGGGCCTCGGCCTCGAATTCCTCCGGCACGTCGAGCGGTGCAGCGTGCTCGTGCATGTGCTGGACACGGCCACCCTGGAGTCCGACCGCGACCCGGTCTCCGACCTCGACGTCATCGAGGAGGAACTGCGGCAGTACGGCGGCCTCGACAACCGCCCGCGCATCGTCGTCCTGAACAAGATCGACGTCCCCGACGGCAAGGACCTCGCCGAGATGGTCCGGCCCGACCTCGAGGCGCGTGGCTACCGCGTCTTCGAGGTCTCGGCGGTGGCGCACACCGGGCTCAAGGAGCTGTCGTACGCGCTGGCCGACCTGGTCGCGAAGGCGCGCGCCGCGCGGCCGAAGGAGGAGGGGACCCGCATCGTCATCCGGCCGAAGGCGGTCGACGACGCCGGCTTCACCGTCACCCGCGAGGGCGACAGTCTCTTCCGCGTGCGGGGCGAGAAGCCCGAACGCTGGGTGCGGCAGACCGACTTCAACAACGACGAGGCCGTCGGCTATCTTGCCGACCGGCTCAACCGCCTCGGTGTGGAGGAGGAGTTGATGAAGGCCGGCGCCCGGGCCGGTGACGGCGTCGCCATCGGGCCCGAGGACAACGCGGTCGTCTTCGACTGGGAGCCGTCGGTCATGGCGGGCGCGGAGATGCTGGGGCGCCGCGGCGAGGACCACCGCCTCGAGCAGATCCGCCCGGCCGCCCAGCGCCGCCGCGACCGGCAGGCCGAACGCGACGAGGCCGGGCACGAGTACGACGGATCCGAACCGTTCTAGGAGCTGGTGCTCGCGGACGGTCATGGGTGTGGGCGATGTCGTTGCCGTCCACACCCGAACGGCATCTGGACCCTCGGCCTGGTGGCCGGGAAACATGCGACGAGGGACGCGGCCGGCGGGGGGTCCTTCAGCGCGGTGTGTCCGCGATGGTGATCGTAGGTGTGCAGCCAGCCGGGGAAGGCGTCGCGTCGTTTGCTGCTCGTTGCGGTAGGGGCGGGCGTAGGCCCATTCGTCGAGCAGGGTGCGGTTGAAACATTCGACCTTGCCATTGCTCTGGGGCCGGTAGGGCCGGGTGCGCTTGTGGGCGATCCCGGCCGCAGTCAGCAGGTCGCGCCAGTCGCATGAGCGGTAGCAGGAGCCGTTGTCGGTCAGCACCCGCTCGGGGGTGATGGCGGCTTGGGTGAAGAAGGTGTGGGCCTTCTGCCAGAAGGCGGTGGCGGTTTCTTTCCTCGTCGGTGACGATCTTGCTGTAGGCCAGGCGGGAGTGGTTGTCGACGGCGGTGTGCAGGTAGCTGAAGCCGGCGTCCGAGCATGCTTTGCGGCCTGCTTGCCGGCCGAGGACCTGAGTCCGCCGCCGTCGGGGAATGTTGCCGAGCTTCTTGATGCCGACGTGGACCAGTTCGCCGGGCTCATCACGACGGGTGGGCCGTGGCTGGCGAGACCTGGAAGCGTTCGGCTGCCCGGCGCAGGGTCCAGCCGTCCTCGACGATGCAGCGGGCCAGACGCAGACGGTCGGTCCCGGTCAGGGGCGCATTACGGTGGGGTACAAGAGCCTTTCCGTCGTGCGGCGTAGTTGTCGCGATCCACACCGAGTCAGAAGGCCCTCACCCTTTTCAAGATCCGGCAGTCGATGTTGTGGCCGGCGACCGGGGCGATCAGGCGAATGTTCAGCAATAGAGCCATCTGATAGCTTGAGCGCGAATACGCAGGCTGGAACGGAGGTGCGAGGGACTGGTCCGGCCCGACCCGGTCGAGGGCACACCCTCAGACGCGATGCTGCGACTGTACAAGCTCGAGCGTTACAAGGACGATCAGGGAAATCAGATCGTCTACGACGGCGAGATCCGTGAGAACAAGATCGATATCCGGTTCAAGGGATCGAACAACACACTCACCATCAGCCCCGAGGCGGATATCAAGGATCTGCTCGTCACCTTCTCGGGAGACAACGGGCAGATCGAGATCGGTCCGACCACGAAGAAGCGCGCAGGTCTCCGCTTCGAGCTGCGCTGCGGGCACGAGTCCCGGATCCGGATCGGCGAGAACGTGGGCTGCGCCGGCCGCACCTTCATCTCCGCCGTCGAAGGTGTGTCGGTGTCGATCGGTGACGACGTGATGTTCGCCAAGAACATCGAGGTGCGTGGCGACGATACCCACCCGATCTTCGACGTGCGCACCGAGAAGCGCGTGAACCCGTCCCAGTCGATCGTCGTGGGCGAGCACGTCTGGATCGCGAAGCACGCGGTCGTGATGGGCGGCGCCGCCATCGGCAACGGCTCGGTGATCGGCTTCCGCTCCATCGTCACCTCGTCCATTCCGAACAACTGCGTCGCGGTTGGAGCACCGGCGCGCGTGGTGCGGCGGGACATCGCCTGGGAGCGCCCCGAGGTCGTGTCACGCCGCCCGAATGAGCAGTATCCGCGCAAGGGGGAGAAGACCCCGCAGTACTGGAACCTCACCGATGACGCGGCGATCCCGGAGAAGCCGAGGGTGCGGCCGCGGACCGATACGCGACGGCGGCCGGCCCGGTACCTCCCGGCACCGGTGCGGCGGCTGGCCCGGAAACTTCTGTCCTCCCGAAGAGACTGACCAACCGTCAATCACGGCAGCCGTCCCCGCGTCCGCTCTGTTCCGGACGATGGATGCATCGGCCCGGTAGCAGATCACCCGGCACGGACGAAAGTCCGTGCCGGGTGATCTGCTACCGGGCGGTTCCCGTACATACGCTTCGCCAGCATGAGCATGCTGGAGCGCTCCGGCCTGCTGCGGATCGTGGTGAAGTGCGGCAGGCCGGAGCGCGTCGGCGCGGGGTTTGCTAGAGCCCGACGGTCGACTCCAGATGGGTCACCATGCGGTTCAGCCCGACTGGCAGGTCGACCACCGGGCGCCAGCCGAGGGCTGCCAGCCGCGCGCTGTCCAGGCCCTGCTTCTTGGTCAGGCTGTAGGAGCGCGCGTCGGACTCGTTGCTGAATCGCAGCTGGAGCCCACGCTCCGGGCGCACCTCGGTGAACAGCTCCGCCAGACGCCGGATCGAGACCAAACCGGACGGGTCGGCGATGTTGTAGGCCTGCTGGTCACCGCGGAGCAGCGTATAGAACAGTCCTGCGATGGCGTCAGCCACGTAGGTATAGGTCCGCACGCCGGAACCGTCGCTGTTGAGCACGATGTCCTTGCCGGCCACCACGTTCGCTGCGAAGTCGGCCTGCACCCGCCCGTCGTCGAGCGCCATCCCCGGCCCGTAGATGTGACCGAACCTGACGACGCGACAGTCGATGCCGTACTGTGCCTGGTAGCTCGCGCAGATCGTCTCCGCGGCGCGCTTGCCTTCGGCGTAGCAGGCCCGCGGGTTGAGGATGTCGAAGCCGCCGTAACTCTGCTCGTCGATGAGCTCGGTCTCCGGAGGCTGGGCGCCGTAGACCTCCGCTGAGGACATCAGCACGAATCCGCGGCTGGCCTTCGCCACACAAAGGTCGAGCAGGTTGAAGGTGCCCAGCAGATTCGCCTTGATCGTCATGACCGGTTGGCTGCCATGCAGGGCGGGCCGCGCGGCGCTCGCCCCGTGGATCACGTAGTCGACGGGGCCGGGCAGCTCGAGCGGAGCCGACACGTCCTGGACGATGAGGTGAAAGTCCGGGCGGTCGAGCACATCCGCGAGCAGACGCCTGGCCTTGTCCTCGTTCCGCACCAGACCGTGCACGGAGATGCCCAACCCGTGCCGATCATTCAGTGCGAGCAGGGTGTAGACGACGTACGACGGCAACATGCCGCTGGCGCCGGTGACCAGCACGGTGCAGCCGGAAAGCTCACTCCACGGCAGGTCACGGCCGAGGATCTCATCGAGGTCGTGCGCCACGACCGGACTGGAGACGGTGGTCACTGAACTCACATACCTACGATCTGCTGATTCTCGATGATCTCGAAGAACGTCCGGCACAGGTAGAAGTCCTCGGCCGTCGTGATCTTTATGTTCGAGCGGGGGCCGACCACCCGGTAGATCTTCTCACCGTACCGGTGCATGAGGGAGCACGAGTCGATGCTGTCGTGCTCGTCCTCGGCAACCGCCCGGTCGTACAGCGAGAGGATCTGGCCGAGCCGGAAGCTCTGCGGGGCCTGCGCCGCGTAGATGTGGTCGCGCGGGATCACATCGTCGATGTGATCGTGCTCGCTCGACACCACGGTCTCGTTGAACTTGGTGCAGGTGATGGCGGAGCCGTGCTCCCGGACGGTCTCGATGTTGGCGCTGATCAGCTTCGCGTCAATCAGCGGTCGCACGCCGTCGTGAATCAGCACGATGGCGTCCTCGGGGCAGTCCGCGGCGACCGTCTTGAGAGCGTTGTGCCGCGATTCCTGACCGGTCTTGCCACCGTCGACGACCCACCTGACCTTCTCGATCTCGTACCGCTTGAGCAGTTTCATCAGGTGCTGGCGGTATTCGGGGAGGATCGCGATGGCGATGCTGTCGATATCGGGGTGTGCCTCGAAGTGCTCGAGGGTGTGGATGATGATCGGCTTGCCGTGGATCTCCAGGAACTGCTTCGGGAGAGCGCGGGAGTTCATCCTCGTCCCGATGCCGCCGGCGAAAAGCAACGCAATGTTCACAGTTCATGCCTCCGACTGGTCGCTGAGCGGCTGGTCGCCCACCGCCGTGTCGTCCGGGGCGAGATCGAGCCACCGGCGATCGCCGCCCGTCTTTCTGTCATCGGGGTCGCTGAGCACCAGCCAGTCGATCACCCGATCCGCCGAGTTGGTGTCGACGAAGTCGAAGTTCTCCCGCCGGAACTGCTCGACCTTCGAGGTGTCGTAGTCCTCGTCCTGCAGGGCCTTGAGCAGCTCGTCGAAGGTCACGCAGACCTTGCCGGGAGCGACGGAGTCGTAGTCGCGGTGGAATCCGCGGATCACCGAATACGTGTCCTTGTCGTACGCGTAGAACAGGATCGGCCTGTCGAGCAGCGTGTACTCGTAGATGATGGACGAGTAGTCGGTGACGAGCACGTCGGTGACGTGCAGCAGGTCGTTGGTGTCCGGGAACGACGCGAAGTCCAGCAGCCGGTCGGAGTATTCCGCGGGGATCGGCACGGGATCCGTTATAAAATGATGCATCCGGAAGAGCACGACGAACTTGTCCCCGCAGACCTCGTGGAGCTTCGCGAAGTCGATGCGGTTGTAGTCGTAGTGCGCGTCGCCGATGCTCTTCCCGCGGAAGGTCGGCGCGAACAGCACGATCTTCTTGCCCTTGAGATTCGGGTTGGCGGCGAAGAAGTCCTCAGCAACCTTGCGGGAACGCTCCTTGTCGAGGAAGGTGTCGATGCGGGGCAGACCGGTCGGCACGACCGCCGATTCCTCGATGCCGAACGCCTCGGCGTACACCGGCACAAGATGCTGGGAGCCGGTGATCACGTAAGTGTATTTGCGGTGGGCGTTGGTCAGCTTCGGTGAGCCGTATCGTCCGAACCGGCTGTAGCCGACCGACTTGAACCCGCTTCCGGCGTGCCAGAGCTGGATGATCTTGGTGTCCGGGGAAATACCCAAATGCGCGAGAAGCCCGAAGTAATCGTCCAACAGCACGATGTCCGACGTCGCGAGCAGGTAGATGAGGCGGAGCGTGGTCCACTTATTGGCTGTGCTGGGTATTCGGAACGAATAGCGGAACGAGTACTTCTTGTCGAGGCCCCGCTCGATCATCCGGTCATGGACGCGTACCAGGTTGCCGCCGAGGCCGGTGCGCATTTCGGAGGCGAACAGGATCCGGTTGCCGCGCGGTCGAACCAGGCGGCGCGAGAGCGAGTAGATGCGGTTGGCGAGCTTGCGACGCCGGGCATGCGGCAGCACCCACAACCCGAGTCGCTTGCCGAGCGGCTTCTTCGGACCCTTGCTGCCCGTCTTGCTCGGCCCGGCGCTGCGGAACAACTGGTACGTCCGCATGAGGAACTCGGGGTTCTCTTCGTCGTCCGAGATGCCGAACGCGATCACGTACGCGGAGCGGTTGCGGTCGTAGAGGAAGGTGCGGGAGTCCACGTCGAGGCGGTCCGTGGCGCTGAGGTCGAAGCCGGCGGCCGGCAGTCGCCTCTCCCCGATCACCGGGACGATCCGCCAGGAGCCGTTGGGCACCTGGCGCCGGTCCTGGAAGTTGGTGACGTTGATCTCCAAGCGGTGCTGCTCGGCATCTATTTGCCGAGAGTTCACCGGGAACTCGCGCTCACCATCGACAATCAGGAAACGGAGAGCACTAGGATCTCCAGTGAAGTCCGAGACGGCCGCAGTGAGATTGAGGTGTACGCGCTCCCAGGAAATCGCCGCTATCGAGCAACGTGCCATCGTCATCCTTCCGTCCGTGAAACCGCCGCGCAACTATGAGGCCTGCGCGACGGCGACGGCGCCTGCCCGCGCCAGGTGGGGCGACCGTGGGAGCATAGCGCACTGAGTCACGGCAGCCATAAGTCGTGACAGGGGCCACCGTCCCAGCGCGGGCAGGTGAGCGGGCCATCGAGGGTATCGCGCGTACCTTTCTCATCTCCGCCGCCCTCCTTACCGGTTCGCAGGGCCAGGCGCACGGTCATGCCCAGTGGTACGCCGACGGCTTGGCTCCAGCGGTAGACCAGCTTTGCCCGGGCACTGGCCACGGGCGGTTGCGGCCCGTGGCCAATATCACTGGGGTATCACGCTACGCACGGGCGAGGCCACGCCCCTGCCTTCGGCACCGCTCGCGCCTGCGGCGCCAGGAGACTGCCGGTGATGCGCGCGGACTCGGCCTTCTGCGGCGCGGATGTCGTCAACTCCTGCCGGGTGCTGGGCGCGCTTCTCCAGCACCGTGCGGATGAACGCTTCCGTCAAGACCGCCATGGCCCGCATGGATGAGGACGCCTGGACGCCGATCAAGTGCCCCAAGGCGGTCCGGGGCGAGGAGGGCCAGTGCCGGATCTCCCACGCCGAGACGGCCGAGACCATCTGCACCGCCTTCACATCCAAGCCGAAGAAGCGGCAGGTCGTCGCCCGACTGATGGTGCGCCGCGTCAAACGCCCGAGCGCTGAAGCCGTCCCCGCCGGACAGGGCGCGCTGTTCGGCATCTGGCGCTACCACGCCGCGTTCACCGACTTTCCGCTCTCCTTGAACGATGCCGAGCGTGGCCATCAACGGCGCGCCGTCGTCGAGCAGATGATCGCAGATGTCAAGAACAGCGCCTTCGCCCACGCGCCTTCCGGGCGCTTCCGAGCGAACGCCGCGTGGCTCGCCCCGGCAGCCCTGGCACACAACCTGCCCCGCGCCGCGGGTGACCTGGCCGGCACGTTCCACGCCAGAGCGACCACCGCCACCATCCGGGACCACCTGGTCAAGGTGCCCGCCCGTCTGGTCCACTCGGCACGCCGCCTCACCCCGCACCTGACCGAACGCTGGCCATGGGGCACGGTCTTCACCCAGCTCTTCACCATCGTGCACGGGCCACCGGCACCCTGAGACTCACCGACCGGCCTGTCCGAAAAGACCTGATACCTCCGCGGTTGCGGCGCCCACTGCATCGCGCAGATCAAGGCCAACCACCCCCAATCTGTTCGACACGGCCCGCGTCTGCCCTGGCGCGACATCGTTCTGGACCACTACGACCGCGCCCGGGCCCACCACCGCCACGAGATCCTCCCCGGAGGGGCCAACCTCCAGCCTGAAGACCGCCGCCTTCGCCCACCTCGACTGCCCCGACGCCAAGCAGGCCCTCCAACTCGTGTGCTGGAGGCAGGACTCCACCACCGGCAAGCCCGCCGTCGAACACGTCTGCCTGATCACCGGCCTGCCGCCCGGCGCCGCGGCCGGCGCCCAACTCGCCGCCCGGATCCGCGGCCACTGGAAGACCGAAAATCTTCTCCACCACCTCCGGGACCGCACCTTCCGCGAAGACGACTCCAAGATCCGCACCGGCCGTCCTCCCCGGGTCATGGCCGGACTGGGGGCACCTCCCGGCCGAAGGTTGGGGCAGCAACCTCGCCATCGGCGTCCACCGCCAGGACGGCCACACCAACATCGCCGCCGCCCTCCGCCGGGCCGCCCGCGACCACCACCGCCCCCTGGCCTCCCCCGGCCTCACCGGATGAACCCGGACAGAAACCGATCACGCAAAGGACCCCGGGAGCGGCGGCGGTACTCCGATTCAACACTGCCTGCGGTCGTCGCACAGGGGCTCCTCGACGCGATCGCTGCCTGTGCGGCGGACGGCGGGCACTGGCTGCTCAGCTCCGAGGACAACTCCGCTCGGACGGAAGCGAGTTGGGTGCGCAGCGAGTCGGGCAAGGGCGGGCTGCCGCCACAGCGGCGTGCGTACGCGGGGTCTTTGGTCACTGCGCCCTCCACCTGGAGGTGTTCATCAGCGCCGACGACGCGCGCGTCGACGTCGAGGGCATCGACTTCCGCGACCTCACCTGGGACGGGACCCCCGCCTTCATACGGGCCGTGCTGGACGGCGACGCCTGGGCCGAAGGCCACCGCTTCCCGTCCGGTTGGTCTCCCGTCGTCCGGCTGCCCGACGGCATCACCCACAAGGAGCGCATCGCCCGCGGCCTGTCCCTCTGTCCGGCCGGCCGCATCCGCGCAGGGCCGGTCCCGCCCGGCCCTGCGCGGCACGTTCAGCCGTCGGTCGGGGCTGCGGCGTGCGGTCCGCCGGCGAGCATGCGGTCCACGACCCGCGCTGTCGCGAGACCGTCGCCGGGCTCGCAGAAGTCCCTTATGAACTGAGCGTACTTCTCCCGGTACTCCGCTTCGACGGCATCGACGTCGCGCAGGGCCTTGACCAGGTCTTCGGAGGTCTCCAGCAGCGGGCCGGGCGCCCGGGTGGTGAGGTCGAAGTACAAGCCGCGCAGTGTGTCCCGGTAGTGCTCCAGGTCGTAGGTGAAGAACAGCATCGGCTTACCCGAGTGCGCGAAGTCGAAGAACGCCGAGGAGTAGTCGGTGACCAGCACATCGGCGACGAGGTACAGATCGGCGATGTCCGGGTAGCGGGTGACATCCCACACGAAGCCCCGGCCGGCACCCGGTACGTTGTCATGGACCCTCGGGTGCTTGCGGAAGAGCAGCACATGGTCGTGACCGAGTTCGGCCTGGGCCGCGGCCAGGTCGATCCGCAGATCGAGTTTGTACAGCTTGCTCGCGTGCTTCTGGTCTTCCCGCCAGGTAGGAGCGTAGAGCACCACCTTCTTGCCCTCGGGCAGGCCGAGCCGCTCCCTGACCCGCGCGGCCCGCGCGTCGCGGTCGGGGGCGTGGAAGACGTCGTTGCGCGGATAACCGCTCTCGAGCATTTCGCCTTCGATGCTGTACGCCCTGCGCATGATCTCTGTGGTGTACGCGTTCGGCGACACCACGAAGTCGAACTGCCGGTAGCTGTGCGGCAGGCTGGCGATATAGGCGGGATTCGACTTGGTGGTGCCGAGGAGGTCCCTGCCGATCTTCTTCAGCGGCGTGCCGTGCCAGGTCTGCACGACCCGCTGCCCGGGGCGGGTGACGAACCAATCGCCCACCGTCGTGTTGACGACGACGTAGCGGCTGCGCGCCAGTGCCTCGTACCACTCGCGGCTGCCCCGGCTCACCACACGCGCTTCCGGCGGCATCTCGGGCAGCCCCCCGTCCTGGGTCCAGATGTGCTCGACGTCGACCCCCCGGCGCACCAGCTCCTCGTAGACCGCCCGCGGCGAGTCCGAGAACTGCTTGCCGCTGAGGCTCATGTAGAGCACCGCGTCGCGCAAGGGGAGCTCGCGCTGCTCGTGGAAGTACACCTCTTGCAGCATGCGCTGCCGGTAGGCGCCGTGCTCACCGGGGCCGAGCAGCCGTTCCGGCTCGATGAAGATGCGGTCGAAGTGGCGGCGGTCCACGGTGTAAGCACGCTGCGGGCCACTGAAGCGCATGGGCAGTTCCTGCACCTGCTCCGGACGCAAGGTCACCGGGACGTCCCCGGACTTGTCCCAGGCGTCCGCGTCGCGGAAGTACAGGTACCAGCGACCGGGGCACAGGGGCAGCTCGGGACCGTACGCCTGCGGGGCCGCCTCGGGCTTGACCCGGACCGTGAACCGCCCGTCGGCAAGCTCGACCGGCAGCTCCTTCTCCTCGAAGCGGACCCCGTGCCGCAGGATGACCTTCTTCCCGGCCGCTTCCTCACCGGGATACGTACCCTCGAGCACCAGCTCCCCCGACCCCGTCACGGTCATCGCGTCGACCACGGGTCGGACGGCTCGCGTTGCCAGCACCAGCCTGCCGGGCCCGTCGCGGTGGACGGCCAGCTCGCGGCCGGGGGCAAACCGGTGCCTGCTGGTCGTGAAGCCCTCGGCGAGGAGGGCCGCCTGGCCCCGGCCGTCGGTTCCCCTCAAGGTCACCTTGAATTGCCGGGTCTTGGTTCCCTGCAGGTCGTTCGCGGCCAGCTGGGCAAGACTGAAGACCGACTGGTAGCGCCGGAACGCGTCAGGGGAACCGGACAGGGGAGTGAGCGGGCTGTCGAGTCCGGTGTCGCCTTCGACGATGCTCACGGCGGTGGGGGCCTTGGCGCCGCTCCGCGCCCTGGTGACCAGTCGCAGCTCGCCGTCCGCGACGGTGCAGGACTCGACCTCGACAGGGGGCTGCTGCACCGTGATGCTCACGGCACTCTTGGTGAAGCCGACCACGAGACGTGAGCCGTCCGCCAGATGACGAACCTGGTTGTGCCCGGCCGTGCCCGCGTCGTGCTGGCGCACCCGCGCGCCGTAGATCCCGCCCGGTCCCAGGATCCCGACCTGCAGAAACCACTGGCCGGCACCGCGCCGGGCGAGCTCGCGCAGCCGACGAGCAGGGACGACGACTTCGAAGCCCGTGTGGTCGTAGCAGTGCAGGGCCTGTCCGGAGGCGACGGTGGCCTGCTCGCTGCGGGTGCGGCGCATGCGCAGTCTGATGCGGCGGCCGGTCTCGTCGTTTTTCAGCACCGCGAATCGGCCGATGTCGCGGCTCGACGGACGCGGCAGGTTCGCGACGAACGCGTACCCTTCCCATATCAGATCGTCGCCGCGCCAGCCGACCGAGGTGAGCTGCGCCGTCACCGGCAAGTCGCGACGCGTGAGCGCGGCGATCCGTTCGGGCAGCGCCAGCCCCCGCAGCCCCGGCAGTACCAGCCGGGGGCGCCGGGCGCCTGCCACGAGGAAGGTGCCCGGGTCCCTGCGCTGGTGCCGGACCACCTCGACAAGATCCTCGGCGCGCCCCTCGGCAGCGAGATACCATTTGACGCGCTCGAGCGGAGGGAGGACAGTGAGCACCCCCTCGCCGTGGGTGTCGAGCAGTTCCCGCGCCGTGGCACGCAACTCCTCGCGCTCGGCCTGCGAGCTCTCGGGAAAGTATCGCAAGATCCCCCGTACTCTTGCCGACGCGAGATCGGCGAGAGACTGCGCCATGAGTAACGCCCTTCTTCAACGTGCCAGTGAACTCCAAGCCATCGCACGGTAACCGAGTCACTCGTGTGCCGCACGCTTCGCGTGATAACAGTGCGGGCACATGCGGCTTGGATCCGCTGCCCCAGGTCAGGACGTGTCACAGTAGCCGCAGGATGCTCAAATCACTGTCGGCGGAAGCAGCCATGGTGAACAGGTCGGCACGGCTGACGACGACCGGGCCGGCACCATCAGATCGTCCCGTGATCGTCCCCCTGGCAAGCCCCGCTCAGCAAGTGCCGCGCTCCACCAGGCTGCTTGGACCGGGATGCTGTGGGCAACGAATGGCGCTGACCGGCAGACGGCCTTCCAGCCGTCGCTCACCTGTCCCGGCAGGGTCCTTGAGCCGAGGGCCCGGCAGGCCCATGCGGGAGCGTCGGACATCCACTCGGTGATCGCGGTCAGCGATCGGACACCGGCCGGCACACTCGCTGCGGCAGCGGCCGGAGTCGTCGCTGCGTGACAACGACGAGGCGATGCTCAGACTGGAAGGGGCGGGGCCGCACGAGGCCTACCGTCAGAACTTCGAGAGCATGTTCGGCGTTGCGACTGCTCCTTGATGACGGCCCGGCCCGCGCCCGGGCACTCCCCGCAGGACCTGACCCGCGCGCCTGACCCTCGGCCGCGGAAGTCGGACACGGCCCCTGCTGTCCGCAGCTTGGACCGATGCGCGGCGCACGACCCCCTTCGCGTAGATTCGGGCGGGGCAGTCCGACCTACGCAAGGGGACAGGCAGCAAGGTGGCAGGGTCAAGGCAGGCCGCGTATGAGGCCCGCAGGGTCGTCGTCAAGGTGGGGTCCTCGTCGCTGACCACCGCGTCGGGCGGGCTGGACGCCGACCGGGTGGACGCGCTCGTGGACGTTCTCGGCAAAGTGCGCGGTGAGGGAGAGAAGGAGATCGTCCTCGTCTCCTCCGGCGCCATCGCCGCCGGACTCGCCCCGCTGGGCCTGTCCCGCCGCCCACGCGACCTCGCCCGTCAGCAGGCCGCGGCCAGCGTGGGCCAGGGCCTGCTCGTGGCCCGCTACACCGCGTCCTTCGCCCGCTACGGCATCCGCGTCGGCCAGGTCCTGCTGACCAGCGACGACACCAGCCGCCGCGCCCACCACCGCAACGCCTCCCGCACCCTGGACAAGCTGCTCGCGATGGGCGCCCTGCCGGTCGTCAACGAGAACGACACCGTCGCCACCGACGAGATCCGCTTCGGCGACAACGACCGGCTCGCCGCCCTCGTCGCCCACCTGGTCCACGCCGACCTGCTGGTGCTGCTGTCCGACGTGGACGGCGTCTACGACGGCGACCCGAGCAGGCCCGGCACCTCCCGGATAGCCGAGGTGCGGGGACCCGAGGACCTGGCCGACGTCGAGATCGGCAGCGCCGGCAAGGCCGGCGTCGGCACCGGCGGCATGGTCACCAAGGTCGAGGCGGCCAGGATCGCGGCCGCCGCAGGCATCCCCGTGGTGCTCACCAGCGCCGTCCACGCGGCCGACGCCCTGTCCGGCAAGGACACCGGCACCTACTTCCACCCCACCGGCAAGCGCTCCGCCGACCGGCTGCTGTGGCTGCAGCACGCCTCCACCCCGCAGGGCTCGCTCACCCTCGACGACGGCGCCGTCCGCGCGGTCGTGGAGCGCCGCAAGTCGCTGCTGCCCGCCGGAATCGCCGCCGTGGAGGGCGAGTTCACCGCCGGTGACCCGGTCGAGCTGCGCGACGTGGCCGGGTGCGCGGTCGCCCGCGGGCTGGTCAACTTCGACGCCAGGGAGATCCCCCGGCTGATCGGCCGCTCCACCCGCGACCTCGCCCGCGAACTGGGACCGGCGTACGAACGCGAGGTCGTACACAGGGACGACCTGGTGATCCTGCGGCCGTAATGGGCCGAAACGTCCGGCACCGGGGTGACCGACGGTGGGGACGTTCCGTAAAACCGCCCCACGGAGCGCCGCGGCCTGCTCCACTTTGTCTCGAGGACACATTCAGCACGAGCAGCACGAGCAGCACGAGCAGCACGAGCGAGATCCGGCGAGACGAGAGAGACGTGGAGGAGGCCGTCGTGAGACGAGTGCGCCCCGGGACGGCGGCGTCCCGCGGTGGTCTGACGAGCGTGGCGGCCGGAGCAGGCTGCGAGGAGCCGCCCGACCTGCCCCGACTGTGGCACGTCACCCTCAGCGTCTCCGGCGAGGAGGTTCCGCTGCAGGAGGTGCGGCGCGGCCTGGAACAGCTCGCCCACGACCACCCCTTCCTGCTGACCAGCCGCTACGCACGCGACCACGCCGAGATCCGCTACTGGGAGGAGGCCCGCGACCTGCACGACGCGGCCGCCGTCGCCCTGCGCCTGTGGGGCGAGCACCGGCACAGCGCCAAGCTGCCGCCCTGGGAGATCGTCGGCCTGGAGGTCATCGACCGCGAGACCTACCACCAGCGACTCGCCGCGGGCCACGGCCCGCGGCCCGCGACACCGGTGGGCGTCCACCCCTTTTGACCCCGCCTTCGACCCCGTCTCGCGCTGTGGGACGGCCGAGGGGCGGCCCTGGGCGGCGGACTACCCTTCCTTGCATGACCACGATCTCGCCGTACGACTCGATGTCCCCGGTCACCCAGGCCGCCTCCCGGGCCAAGGCCGCCGCCGCCGACCTCGCGCCGCTGCCGCGGGTGAAGAAGGACGCCGCGCTGCTGGCCGTCGCGGACGCCCTGGAGGTCCGCACCGCCGAAATCGTCGAGGCCAACGCCAAGGACGTCGCCAAGGCCCGCGAGGCCGGCACGAGCGACGCCCTTGTCGACCGGCTCACGCTCACCCCGGAGCGGGTGCGCGCCATCGCCTCCGACGTGCGCGACGTGGCGGCGCTGCCCGACCCGGTCGGCGAGGTGGTGCGCGGCAGCACGCTCCCGAACGGGCTCGACCTGCGCCAGGTCCGCGTCCCGCTCGGCGTGGTCGGGATCATCTACGAGGCCCGCCCCAACGTCACCGCGGACGCCGCCGCCCTCTGCCTGAAGTCGGGCAACGCGGTACTGCTGCGCGGCTCGGCCTCCGCCTACGAGTCGAACACCGCCCTGGTCCAGGTCATCCGCGACGCCGTGGGCGGGGCGGGGCTGCCCGCCGACGCCGTACAGCTCGTGCCCGGTGAGAGCCGCGAGAGCGTGCGCGAGCTGATGCGCGCCCGCGGCCTGGTCGACGTGCTGATCCCGCGCGGCGGCGCCTCGCTGATCGAGACCGTGGTGAACGAGTCCACCGTTCCGGTGATCGAGACCGGCACCGGCAACTGCCACGTCTACGTCGACGCCCAGGCCGACCTCGACACGGCCGTCGACATCCTGATCAACTCCAAGGCGCAGCGGCCCAGCGTCTGCAACGCCGCCGAGACGCTGCTGGTCCACCAGGACATCGCCGCCGAGTTCCTGCCGCGCGCCCTGGACGCGCTCGCCGACGCCGGGGTGACCGTGCACGCCGACGAGCGGGTCATGGCCTATGCCAAGGACTCGCGGGCCACCGTCGTCGAGGCCACCGGGGAGGACTGGGAGACCGAGTACCTGTCGTACGACATCGCCGCCGCCGTGGTCGACTCGCTGGACAAGGCCGTCGCGCACATCCGGCTGTGGAGCTCCGGGCACACCGAGGCGATCGTCACCGCCTCGCAGCAGGCCGCCCGCCGTTTCACCCAGTTGGTCGACTCCACGACCGTCGCCGTCAACGCCTCCACCCGCTTCACCGACGGCGGCCAGTTCGGCTTCGGCGCGGAGATCGGCATCTCCACGCAGAAGCTGCACGCCCGCGGCCCCATGGGGCTGCCGGAGCTGACCAGCACGAAGTACATCCTCACGGGTGACGGGCACACCCGCGGCTGACGGCCCCGAAGCGGCGGGAGGAGTGGCCGGAAGGCGTCTCAGCAGGCGGATGAATTTCCATACCGTCTGCCCAAATTGACCCCCCAGGTCTACTCTGGACTCGTGCCGGAGGACGTGGGGGGCACGCCGTTTCCTGACGGCTGGGAGCCCGACGACGACCACGACCGCGGGGTGTCGGACGAAGAGTTCGCCTCCGTGGTCTTCGACGAGGCCTTCGTACGGGCGGCCGTGATCCACGAGCCGACCGCCGTCGAGCGTCTCCTGGCCGCGGCCCAGGCCAGGGCCGAGGCCACCGAGGCCGAGACCCGCCGCACGCACGCCAGAGGCGAGCGCTACGAGGACGGGTACGGCTCTGACGGCCGCGACGGCCGCGACTTCGGCCACGACCGGTACCTCGACGACCTGGACGACCGCGACGACCCCGACGTCCTCGAAGGCCGCTACGGCACCCCGCGGCCCTTCGGCAAACAGGTCCGCTGGCACCGTCCCGTCGCCTGGGTGCTCGCCCTCGTCATGGGCGTCGGCATGGTGGCGCTGGCCTTCGCGGCGGTCTACCGGGGCGGCGGCTCCTCCGGCAGCCGCGACCAGGTCCCGCCGCCCGCCTCCACGGGCCTGGAACAGGGCGGCGCGGCAGTGCCCTCCGCATCCGCCGACTACTCCCAGCCGGCCGTCCCCGCAGTCCCGCGCACCCCCTGACAGCCGGGCCGCCGTGCTGGTCACTCCTGGTGGCGTACCTGGTGAGAACCTGTCAGAACTTGTCGCACAGCAGGGCGTTTACCGGGGCTTCCGGAGGCCCACCCTGAAGGTATGGGAGGGCCTGGAGACCCACCTGAGGGGACACCCGAGGGCGCCCCGGGAGGTGCGGAGGACGAATACCGATCCGTCGTCTTCGACGAGTCGTTCGTCCGCGCTGCCCGCCTCCAGGAGTACTCCGCGCAGGAGCGGATGACCGAGCACACCCCCGCCGTGCGCCGCCGCCCGCCGCTGCGCCGCGGACTGCCCCGGCAGGCGCTGATCCTCGTCCTGCTGATCACCCTCGCCTTCGGCACCGCGATCTACCTGGGCGTACGGCACCCCTACCAGGCCGCACAGGCCCAGCAGCCCGTCGACCCGCTGCGGATGACCGTCGTCCCGCTCGCCCCGCGGGGCAAGGTGCCCGGGGCCGTCGACCCCGAGTTCCTGTACGCGCACAGTCCGGCCGCCCGGTTCGACGTCGGCGCCGAGGGCGTCCCGCTGCCCGTGGCCCGGCGCACCGCGCACTTCTCCAGCAGCCAGATCGTCACCGCCCTGTCCACCGCCAAGGACTACATCGTCGCCTCCTCCCTCAACCCGGAGGTGCTCACCGGCGGCCAGACCCACCCCGTGCGGGCCCTGCTCGACCCCGGCCAGCTCGACCAGTTCGACCAGAGCGTCGACGCCCCCGCCGCCGACGGGCGGCACGCACCCACCGGCTGGCTGGTTCGCTTCGACCCGGCCCGGGTCGAGCTGGCCGACCGCCGGATCCGGGCGCGGGGCAGCCTGCAGGCCGCCGAGACCGACGCCACCACCCTGGAGGTCGGAGCCGACCACACCGTCGTCTACGCGCTGAAGCCGGCCGGCTCCGCCGCGGGGGCACCGGTCTCGCTGTTCACCGTCCGGCGCGAGCTGCAGTTCCGCTTCACCCACGACGACCTGCGGCTGCACCAGGCCCAGCTGATCGCCTCCTACGTCCAGGCCGGCCCGCTGTCCTGCGCCGAGGACACCACCGGCCACTTCCGGCCGCTGCTGGCCGGCCAGACCGCCAAGGCGGGCGGCCCGGCCGGCACGGACCCCTACGCCACGGACAACGCCACGGCCCTGTGCGGGGCCCTGGCGCCGAGTGCCCAGCCGCGGGTGTGAGGCCGCCGGGCGGTGAGCGCCCGGGACGCTCCCGCGGATGCCACGTGGCCTCAGTCCCCGGCCTCAGTCCCCGGCCTCAGTCCTCGTCGCGCGGCGGGGTGTCGGAGGGCGGCTGCTCCTTCGGACGGCTGTTGGACGAGGCCGGGCCGGTGAAGCCGCTGAAGCCGCGCCGCACCCGGTCGCCCAGGTCGCCGGCGCCGCCCGCCAGGTCGCTGACCAGCTTCATCAGCGGGTCCTTGGAGCTCTTGACGTGGTTGGCGTAGTGCGCCGCCGAGTCACGGAAGGAGTCGCCGACCGAGGCGTCCTTGTCCTCGGTGCGGCGCGGGTAGTGGCCGTCCATGACCCGCTGGTAGTCGCGGGACTCGGCCCACTTCTTCAGCTCGGCCGCCCGCACGGTGGTGAAGGGGTGGGAGCGCGGCAGCACATTGAGGATCTTCAGCACGGAGTCGCGCAGGTCGCCCCCGGACTCGTACTCCTCGGCCTGCGCGAGGAACGCGTCCACGTTCATCTGGTGCAGGTGGTTGCCGCCCGCTATCTTCATCAGGCCGCGCATGGACGCCCGCAGGTCCTGCCCGACCAGCAGACCGGCCCGGTCGGCCGACAGCTCCGACTTGCGGAACCACTCGCGCAGCGCCGTGACGATCGCCATGATCGCCAGGTTGCCCAGCGGGATCCAGGCGACCCGCACGGCCAGGCTCGTCAGGAACAGCAGGATCGTGCGGTACACCGCGTGGCCGGACAGGGCGTGTCCCACCTCGTGGCCGATGACCGCCCGCATCTCCTCCTCGTCGAGCAGCTCGACCAGGCCGGTGGTGACGACGATGATCGGCTCGTCCAGGCCGATGCACATCGCGTTGGGCTGGGGGTCCTGGCTGACGTACATCGGCGGGACCTTCTCCAGGTCCAGGATGTAGCAGGCGTCCCGCAGCATGTCGTTCAGATGCGTGAACTGCTGGTCCGAGACGCGTACCGAGTCGGACAGGAACAGCAGCCTGAGACTGCGCTCGGGCAGCAGGCCGCTGAGGGCCTTGAACACCGTGTCGAAGCCGCTCAGCTTGCGCAGAGCGACCAGGGCCGAGCGGTCGGCCGGATGCTCGTACGCCCGTGAGGAGATCCCCGGGAAGCGCGTGCGCTGCCGGCCCGGCACGTGCTCGTGCCCGCCCTGCTCGTGACCGTCGTCGGACATGTGGTCCCCCATGTCTGTGAGTGTCCCAAAGCGCCCCCGAAGCAGCGCCAAGCCTAGGCGGAGATACCGTGGACGGGCAGTGTCACGAAGGAGTCCGCGCCATGGAGCAGTACTACCCCGCGGCCGCCTGGCTCACCGAGGCCGCCGCCCGGCACCAGGGAGGCGGCTACCTGCTCCGCGCCGTACTGATCGTCATGGCCCTGGGCTGCGTCCTCACCGGCTGGTTCCTCCTCCGCGGCTACAAACGGAACGACGACTGAGCCCGCGGAAAGGTTCCCGGCACCGGCCGGACCGGCGATGACGGAGTCGGCGTGAGCGCTGTGGAGGCGGTTGCTTACGATGGGCCGACATCCTTGCCCGCCCACACCCGGATAGGTTCTGCCGAAGATGAGCTTCCCCAGTGCCGCTACCCAGTTGGTCGACCTCGCCCAGGGCGGGGGCAGCAACCACGAGAGCCTCGACCCCCTCCTCACCGGTGGCGGCGCGCTTTTCGTCCTGCTGCTCCTGCTGTGGATCACCACCCGCTTCAACCGGGACCGCTGAGTCCCGGCCCGTCCCGTCCCCGGGAACTGCCCGGAGGAGTCCTCGGACCGGGCCGGTAGGGTCTGCCGCATGGGAGAGCAGGACATGCCTACCGGTCCGGCGAGTGACACGGTGAAACACCCCGAACGCGGGCCCGGTGGCGGCCCCGCGGAGTCGGGCAAGCGCCGCCTGGGCGTCATGGGCGGAACGTTCGACCCGATCCACCACGGACACCTCGTGGCGGCCAGCGAGGTCGCCGCGCAGTTCCACCTGGACGAGGTGGTGTTCGTCCCCACCGGCCAGCCCTGGCAGAAGACCCACCGCCACGTCTCCCCGGCCGAGGACCGCTATCTGATGACGGTCATCGCGACCGCCGAGAACCCGCAGTTCTCCGTGAGCCGTATCGACATCGACCGCGGCGGCCCCACCTACACCGTGGACACCCTGCGCGACCTGCGCGCCCTCAACCCCGACACGGACCTGTTCTTCATCACCGGCGCCGACGCGCTCGCCCAGATCCTCACCTGGCGGGACTCCGAGGAACTGTTCTCCCTCGCGCACTTCATCGGCGTCACCCGGCCCGGCCACCACCTGACCGACCCCGGCCTTCCCGAGGGCGGCGTCTCGCTCGTCGAGGTCCCCGCCCTCGCCATCTCCTCCACGGACTGCCGGGCGAGAGTCGCCAAGGGCGAACCGGTCTGGTATCTGGTGCCGGACGGAGTGGTGCGCTACATCGACAAACGCAAGCTGTACCGCGGCGAGTGAGGCGAGTGAGCCGAGAGGGGCACCGGTGAACGACCGATACGACGCTGGGTACGGGGACAACGGTTACGAGCTCGTCGGCTACGACGAGTACGGTCGGCCTGTCTACCGGCAGGTCCCGGCGCAGCAGACTCCGCAGCAGACCTACGACGCGTACGGACAGCAGGACTACGGCTACGGCTACGACCCGTACGCGACGGGCGGTCGGCAGCAGCCGGGTCCCTCCCCTTATGGCGCCGGCCACGACGGCACCGGCCACGACGGCACCGGTCACGACGGCGGCCACCACACGGGCCGGCAGGCAGCCGTCCCCTCCTCCTACGACCAGCACGCCCAGCACGACCAGCACGCCCCGTACGACCCGTACGGGACGTACGACTCCCACGCCCACCACGCCGCCCAGGGTTCCTACGACCCCTACGGCCGGACCGCGACCAGCGGGCCGCAGCCCCGGGTCGCCGAGCAGACCGCCCACATCCCGCAGCAGACCGGCCCCGCGGACGCCGACCGGGCGGAGCGGGGACCGGACCGGGACGCCACGGACGAGCCGGAGTACCGCACCGAGCAGTTCGCCTTCGTCGAGGAGCCGACGGACGACTCCGAAGACGTCATCGACTGGCTGAAGTTCACCGAGAACCGCACCGAGCGCCGCGAGGAGGCCCGCCGCCGCGCCCGCAGCCGTCTCATCGCCCTGACCGTCGTTTTCGCACTGGTCGCGGCGGGCGGCGTCGGCTACCTCTGGTACGCCGGCAAGCTGCCCGGCCTGTCGTCGTCCGGCGCCAGGACCGGCACCGAGGCCGCCACCGGCGCCCAGAAACGCGACGTGATCGTCGTCCACCTGCACAACACCGACAAGGGCGGCACCTCCACGGCGCTGCTCGTCGACAACGCCACCAGCAAGCAGGGCACCACCGTCCTGCTGCCCAACTCCCTGGCCCTGACGGCCGACGACGGCAGCACCACGACCCTCGCCAAGTCGGTCCAGGACGACGGCTCCTCGGGCACCCGCGAACAGCTCGACACCATCCTCGGCACCAGCATCCAGGGCACCTGGCGCCTGGACACCCCCTACCTGCAGAACCTCGTCGACCTGGTCGGCAACATCGACGTCGACACCAACGCCGACGTACCCGACCCGGACGCCAAGAAGAAGGGCACCGCACCCCTGGTCCGCAAGGGCAAGAAGCAGACCCTCAGCGGGAAGACGGCCGTCGCCTACGCCACCTACCAGGCCTCCGGTGAGTCACAGAACGCCCAGCTGGAGCGGTTCGGCCAGGTGATGCAGAGCGTGCTGCGCAAGATGTCCTCCGAAGCCTCGACCGCGACCACGACGGTGCAGACGCTGCAGCAGATCCTCGACCCCTCGCTCACCGACAACGACCTCGGCACCTTCCTCGCCAAGCTCGCCGAACTCGCCAAGGGCGGCGACTACAGGACGGCGCTGCTGCCGGTGCAGGCCGACGGCACGCTGAGCGAGCAGACCAGCGACAGCGTGGTCAAGGACATCCTGGGCGGCACCGCGAAGAGCCCCGACCAGTCCTCGGCCGTCCGTGTCTCCGTGCAGAACGCCTCCGGCACCAGGGACAACACCGAGAAGGCCCGCGTCGTCCTCCTCAACGGCGGCTTCACCTTCCTGGAGGGCGGCACCGCCTCCGCCGCCCAGTCGACGTCCAAGGTCGTGTACTCCGACGCCGCCGGCAAGGAGAACGCCACCGAGGTCGCCAAGACCCTGGGGCTGCCCACCACCGCGGTGACCAAGGGCACGGTGACCTCCAGCGCCGACGTCTCGGTCGTCCTCGGCCAGGACTACAAGCCCTCGTCAGCCCAGTGATCCCTTAATCGCGTGGGGTTCCGTCGGCGGTCCGTGAGACCCTTGACGTCAAGTGACCGCCGACGGAAAGCCCTGTAGTGACCGCGACCGACCGTTCCCTTGAGCTCATCAACACCGCCGCCCAGGCGGCAGCCGACAAGCTCGCGCACGACATCATCGCCTACGACGTCAGCGACGTGCTGTCGATCACGGACGCCTTCCTGCTGGCGTCCGCGCCCAACGACCGCCAGGTCAAGTCGATCGTCGACGAGATCGAGGAGCGGCTGCTGAAGGAGCTCGGCGTCAAGCCGGTGCGCCGCGAGGGCGACCGCGAGGCCCGCTGGGTCCTGCTCGACTACGTCGACATCGTCGTCCACGTCCAGCACAGCGAGGAGCGCGTCTTCTACGCCCTGGAGCGGCTGTGGAAGGACTGTCCCGAGCTCGAACTGCCCGCCGACGCCAAGGCCAGCCGGGGCAGGGCGGAGGAGCACACCAGGCAGCAGGCCGCCGAGGAGTCGGCGGAGCTGGACGGTGACCGCCGGTGAGCGGCGCCGGTGAGGGGACCGGCAGGACGCCGGCCCGGGGGCGCCGCATCATTCTGTGGCGGCACGGCCAGACCTCCTGGAACGTGGAGCGCCGCTTCCAGGGCAGCACGGACGTCGAGCTGACCGAGACCGGCGTCGGCCAGGCCCGCCGCGCCGCCCGGCTGCTGGCCTCCCTCGGGCCCGACGTGATCATCTCCTCCGACCTGAAGCGCGCCGCGCGCACGGCCGCCGAGCTGTCCGTGCTCACCGGCCTGGAGGTGGCCCGGGACGAGGGCCTGCGCGAGACCTACGCGGGCGTCTGGCAGGGCCTGACGCACGAGGAGATCATCGACCGGTACGGCGAGGAGTACGCCGCGTGGAAGCGCGGCGAGCCGGTGCGCCGCGGCGGCGGCGAACTGGAGACCGAGGTCGCCGACCGCGCCGCCCCCGTGGTGCTGCGGCATGTGGAGAAGCTGCCCGAGGACGGCACGCTCGTGGTGGTCAGCCACGGCGGCACCATCCGCACCACCATCGGGCGCCTCCTCGGCCTGGAACCCCACCACTGGGAGGGCCTGGGCGGCCTCTCCAACTGCTGCTGGTCCGTCCTCGGCGAGGGCGCCCGGGGCTGGCGGCTGCTGGAGCACAACGCCGGCACGCTGCCCGAACCCGTCCTCGGAGACGACGACTGAGCCGCCCCTGCCGCACACGACCCGGATTTCACTTTCCGGCAGGTCGCAGGCTAAAGTTCTTCTTGTTCGCCCCGCTGAGCGGGACGAAACACCATGCGGCTCCGCCGCGTGGCACAAGGGGCTATAGCTCAGTTGGTAGAGCGCCTGCATGGCATGCAGGAGGTCAGGAGTTCAATTCTCCTTAGCTCCACAGCTTCAAGATCGGCCGACGCTCTGTTGAGTTGTCCGAGTTCTCGAAGACCGGTTGTCGGAATCCCGTCCCTCAGGGGCGGGATTTTTGTGTTCCACATGCGGACGCCCCGCTCGGTCAGCTGATCGGGGTCGCGGTGTTCGGCGCACTGTTCCCGAACCGGCTTGAGTCACTTGGGTCCCGGAGGCGTATACCTCTGCGAGGGCGCTCTCGGAGTGCGTGTACGTGCTGGCCGGGACGGCCGCGGCGGGTGTCGTGGCCGGACTGGTACCGAGGCGTCGCTGACCGTATTGGTCCGGCCGTGGCAGAATCAAACCGCCGGATGGGGGCACGGCCCGACGGGAGGGAGTAGCGATGCCTGCGAGCATCATCGAGGAGGTCGGTCACCTCCTCGATGCGGCGTTGACACCAGATACGATCACCCGCCTCGTGTGCCCCTCCTGCGGTTCCCTCCATGTGGCCCAAGTCCTCGGCGACAACGGCGGGATCTCGTACGTGTGCACGGCCTGCGGCCACAGCTGGAGCTGACCCATGGGTGCACACAGGCGGAAGTGCGACTGGTGCGGCAGCGGCACCCCGATCGTCCGCGACATGGAGCCGATCAACCCCGACTACCAGTACTGGTGCGAGGAGTGCGCACGGGCGCTGATCATAAAGGGCGACCCGATCGAGACCTACCGGGAGCTGGAGGGCGAGCCGATCTACGGCCGGCTCCTGGAGGAGCACTGCACCCTCAAGCGGTTCTACTCCTTCGTGACGGCCTGACGACGGCCGCCCGGCCCGGCCGTGCCGACTCGTGTCGGCCCGTGCCGGGCGGAGCGAAACCGATTTGGTGTTGCACCCCCCGGACCGTGTAATGTTGGCGTCGTCGCCAGGGAGACCGGGCGACGTGGCCAATATGCGGTTCCGCGGTATGGCACAAGGGGCTATAGCTCAGTTGGTAGAGCGCCTGCATGGCATGCAGGAGGTCAGGAGTTCAATTCTCCTTAGCTCCACAAGAAGTGAGGGCGAGTCATCCGGACGGATGGCTCGCCCTCGGCGTATCTCCGGTCGCGTGTACGGCGGCGGCACCAGGAGTCCCGCCGGGAGCGGCAACGCAGAACGGCGGGTCACCTCCTGAGGTGACCCGCCGTCGTGTGTGCTCAGCGGCCCAGGGCGCGGCGGCCGCGGCCTTGGGAGAGGACCGGCAGGTTGCGGGACGGGGCCTGCGAGCGGGTGTCCTCCTCCAGGCGCAGGGCCAGCGCCGGGCACCGGCGTACGGCACGCAGGGCCTTGGCCTCCGCGTAGCGCGGCACCTTCGCCTGGGCGACGGTCGGGAATCCGTCGGCACCCAGTTCGAAGACCTCGGGGAGGATGTCCGCGCACAGGCCGTGGCCCCGGCACAGCGTCCAGTCGACGTAGATCTTCTGACGGCTGGCAGCGTTCTCCTCGCTCTCGCCGCCCGGGATGCCCGTAGGGGCCCTGCCCCCCTCGAAGAGCGGCAGAACGCCCTCCACGGGCCGCCCGCAGCCGTTGCCGAGGACATGGGCGGCCAGGTCGTCCGTGAACGCCTTGATGGTCGACTCCAGGAACATCGCCGAGCCGTCCGGGTGCGAGCACGCGCCGCGCCGCTTGACGTTCTTGGCGACCTGCTTGAGGGCCTCCAGGGCGGCGGGTCCGCCGCCGTTGAGGATGTCCTCCATCCCGCGCGCGGCGGCCGGCAGGCCGAGGTAGCAGGGGCCGCACTGGCCCGCGCTCTCCTCCGCCAGCCACTTCGCCACCTGCAGGGACTCGCCGAGCGGGCAGGTCTCCTGGCTGATCGGCAGAATCGCCCCGGCGCCGAGCGAACCGCCCACCGCGTCCAGCGAGTTGCGCGAGACGATCGCCTCGTTCACGGTCGCCGCGTCGATCCACTTGCCGTGGTAGCCGCCGGTCAGCACGCCCTGCGGCACCGGCGGCGCGCCGGCGAGCTGGAGGACGTAGCGCAGCGGAACGCCCGTGGGGACCTCGATCACCATGGGGCGTGCGACGGCGCCGGAGACCGTCAGCATGACGGTGCCCGGCTCGTCGTACAGGCCGGTGTTGCCGTAGCGCTCCGGGCCGATGCGAGCGCCGATCGCCAGCTGGGCGAAGGTCTCGGCGTTGGACAGCAGGGTGGGAGCGCCGCCCACGCCGTTCTGCGAGGCACTGCTCTTGCGGCCCGGAGGGATGGCCGGGCCACCGTCGATGGAACGGATCAGCGAGGCGGCCGCACCGGTCACCATGCGCACCGGGTTGCGCTGCACGCTCGCGCGCAGTGCCGATCTGCGGCTGTTGCTCAGACCGCGTTCGGCGAGCGCGGCCTCCATGGAACGCTGGGTGGACTCCCTGGTGACACCCACCACGAGCATGCGGGCGCCGAGGGCCTCCGCGCACAGCAGGGCGCCGTCCAGGATGAGGTGCGGGGCACGGTTGATCAGGACCGTGTCCTTGCGGCAGGCCGGCTCGTCCTCGCTTCCGTTGACGACGACGACCGGTCGTACGCCGCGTTTGATCGCCGCGTCGGCGACCGAGCGCAGCTTCCTGTGGAAGGGGAAGCCCGCGCCGCCGCGGCCCTTCAGGTTGATGGACTCGGCGAGCTGCGCGAGCTGCTCGCCGCCCATTGGTTCAAGCGGCCCGTGCACCTTCAGGTGCATGGGCAGATCGAGTCTTTCGACAAGGTCGAAGCCCGACGTGAGCTGGGGAAGACCGACCACGCGGACTTCGGGGACGTCGGGCAGGGCCTCGTTCACCGGTAGCCTCCGGAAGGCGTGTTCCAAGGTTCGCCCGAACCGGGCGCGTCGTAGGAAGCGCCGGGGGGTGTTTCTGTGGCGGGACCGCTGTTGTACGTATCACTCGGGTTGTACGTGCCGTAGGGCGTGTTCGTCTCACCGGTGTCGTACACATCACGTCCGCCGTACGCGTTCGCGCCCGGACTGTTGTAGGTCGGGATGTTGTATCCCGTGTCGTTCAGCGGGTCGTAGGCCGACGGGGGTGCCTCGCCGACGGGCGGCGGGGAGGGGATCGGCCAGCTGCCCGGTGTGCCGCCGGCGCCGTCCAAGCGCGGCATCGCCTCCGTGGCCTGCAGGTCGAGCGGCGTGTTCACGCGCGCGGTCAGGTCGGCCGGCTGCCCACCGCCCGGAGGGGGCGGGGCGGCCCGGTAGGCGGCCGCGAAGCCGGGGAGGGGCTCGGGGTTCGCGGCGGGCGCGGGAGTGTCGTACAGCGGCGAGGAGGGGCCCGGAACACGCGGCAGGGCCCCTGTCGTGTCGGCACGCGAGGGCTTCGTCCCGCGCGCGTTCCCGTAGCCCGGCAGGGCGGACTCCGACACCCTGGCGCGGCTCGCTTCCAGGGCGTCCAGCTCGGACCGTTCTCCGCCGTCCAGGACCGACATCAGCCGGTCGGCGAGCTTGCGCTTGACCGGGCGCGGCGCCGCGCGCACGGCCAGGGCCGCCATGACGCCCAGCAGGCACAGGCTGTAGAGGATCATGAAGATCGGCTTGGCCGCCCGGCCCGCGTACAGGCCGTGCACCAGCGCCGCGCACCAGGCGGGGTAGGCCAGCATGTGCATCGCCCGCCAGCGTGCCGCCACCGGCGCCGGGGACGCGAAGCGGTTGCGCAGCACGCCGGTGGCGCCGACGAAGATCATGAGCATGGCGGCCAGGGTGCCGAGGCCGATCAGGAAGGCCGTGCCGATGGGGTCGTCACTCGTGAGGAAGAGTCCGAAGGGGAGCACCGCGGCGATCCAGCCGGTGTGCTCCAGCACCAGCTTCGTCACGATGTGCACGAGGAGGAACACGATGGAGGCGACAGCGGTCGCTCGGTGAATGGCCTGCGCGGTGATCCGCTGGCGGGTGTTGAGGATGATCCGGTCCTGGGCGACGAGTCCCCAGATCACCGAACAGGTGAGGCAGACGAGGGACAGGACGCCGGCGCCGAAGTTGAGGAACTCCAGGATCCTGTCGTCCAACGTGCTGTCGTTGGGGTCCGTCGTCACGACATGTCTCCCGTCATCACGATGGGGGGTGTGGACGACAGAGTGGCAGCGGCCGCCGTCCCGGAGGCCGGTGGGCCGGGCCTGGGCGGCGAGCTGCTGTGAGGACGAGGGTTCATGGGGGCAACTCCGAACGGTTCGGGAAAGCGGTCCCGCTGCCGCACTCTAAGTGGCTCCATACCGGGGGGTAGGGCGTTTGAGTCATTGCGTTGTCATCACGGGCTGCGAGGGGGCTTGTGATGTCCCTTAGCAGCTGTTACGCCAGGTAACAGTTGAACGTTGTTCAAGTTTTCGAGGCCTTCACAACTCTCAGGTACGGAGTTCGGGGCGTCGTTGTTCACGCGCGGCCCCCTCGAAAGCCCGTCGCGACGCGCTCCGGCACTGCGGTACCCTGACGCCATGCGTGCCGTATGCCTTCTGCTTGGCGAGCCGCGCTGATCAGTCCCGGCCGCCGGATCGATCCGGTGGTCGGCATCGGCGCGGCGTCCCCTCCTGTGCGAGGGGATTTTTCATTTCCGAAAGTCGCAGCCGTGGGCAGAGACGATCGATGGAGCTTTGAGGACCATGAGCGAGACGAACCCCGCTGCCCCCTCCGAGGTGGCAGCGCCGCACCGCTACACGGCCGCCATGGCGGCCGGGATCGAGGCACGCTGGCAGGACTTCTGGGACGCCGAGGGCACGTACGCCGCGCCGAACCCCACGGGTGACCTGGCCGGCGACCCCGAGCTGGTCGCCAGGCCCAAGAAGTTCATCATGGACATGTTCCCGTACCCCTCCGGTGCGGGCCTGCACGTCGGCCATCCCCTGGGCTACATCGCGACCGACGTCTACGCCCGGTTCCAGCGGATGACCGGCCACAACGTCCTGCACACCCTGGGCTTCGACGCCTTCGGCCTGCCCGCCGAGCAGTACGCCGTGCAGACCGGCACGCACCCGCGCGTGTCCACCGAGGCCAACATCGAGAACATGAAGGCCCAGCTGCACCGGCTGGGCATGGGCTACGACAAGCGCAGGTCGTTCGCCACGATCGACCCGGACTACTACAAGTGGACCCAGTGGATCTTCCTGCAGATCTTCAACTCCTGGTACGACGACGAGGCGAAGAAGGCCCGCCCGATCTCCCAGCTGATCGCCCAGTTCGAGTCCGGTGAGCGGACCGTGCCGGGGCACACGCGCGCGTGGCACGAGCTGAGCAACGTCGAGCGCGCCGAGGTTCTGGGCGAGTTCCGCCTGGCCTACGCCTCCGACGCGCCCGTCAACTGGTGCCCCGGCCTCGGCACGGTGCTGGCCAACGAGGAGGTCACCGCCGACGGCCGCTCCGAGCGCGGCAACTTCCCGGTCTTCAAGGCCGAGCTGCGCCAGTGGAACATGCGCATCACGGCCTACGCCGACCGGCTGCTGGAGGACCTGGAGGAGCTGGACTGGCCCGAGGCCATCAAGCTGCAGCAGCGCAACTGGATCGGCCGCTCCGAGGGCGCCCGCGTCGACTTCCCGATCGACGGCGAGCACGTCACGATCTTCACCACCCGCCAGGACACCCTGTTCGGCGCCACCTACATGGTGCTGGCGCCCGAGCACCCACTGGTGGAGAAGCACACCCCGGCCGCCTGGCCCGAGGGTACGCACGAGGTGTGGACCGGCGGCCACGCCACCCCCGCCGAGGCGGTCGCCGCCTACCGCGCGCAGGCCGCTTCCAAGTCCGACGTCGAACGACAGGCCGAAGCCAAGGACAAGACCGGCGTCTTCACCGGCGCGTTCGCGACCAACCCGGTCAACGGCGAGCAGATCCCGGTCTTCATCGCCGACTACGTCCTGATGGGCTACGGCACCGGCGCGATCATGGCCGTCCCGGCACACGACTCCCGCGACTTCGCCTTCGCACGCGCCTTCGAGCTGCCGATGCGCTGCGTCGTGGATCCGAGCACGGCATCCGACAGCGGCTCCGCCGCGGGCCGGAGCACGGACCCGTCCACCTGGGACGACTCCTTCGACTCGTACGACGCGAAGATCATCAACTCCTCCAGTGACGACGTGAAGCTGGACGGCCTGAGCGTCGTCGACGCCAAGGCGCGCATCACCGAATGGCTGGAGCGCAAGGGCATCGGCGAAGGCACCGTCAACTTCCGCCTGCGCGACTGGCTGTTCAGCCGCCAGCGCTACTGGGGCGAGCCCTTCCCCATCGTCTACGACGAGGACGGCGTCGCCCACGCGCTGCCCGAGTCGATGCTGCCGCTGGAGCTGCCCGAGGTCGAGGACTACTCGCCGCGCACCTTCGACCCCGACGACGCCGACACCCACCCCGAGACGCCGCTGTCGCGCAACGAGGAGTGGGTCGACGTCACCCTGGACCTGGGCGACGGGCCGAAGAAGTACCGCCGCGAGACCAACACCATGCCCAACTGGGCCGGCTCCTGCTGGTACGAGTTCCGCTACCTGGACCCCCACAACGACGGCAAACTGGTCGACCCGGAGATCGAGCGCTACTGGATGGGGCCGCGCGAGGGCATGCCGCACGGCGGCGTCGACCTGTACGTCGGCGGCGCCGAGCACGCCGTGCTGCACCTGCTGTACGCGCGCTTCTGGTCCAAGGTCCTGTACGACCTGGGGCACGTCTCCTCCGCCGAGCCGTTCCACAAGCTGTTCAACCAGGGCATGATCCAGGCCTACGTCTACCGGGACAGCCGCGGCATCGCGGTGCCGGCCGCCGAGGTGGAGGAGCGCGACGGCGCCTACTACTACCAGGGCGAGAAGGTCTCCAGGCTGCTGGGCAAGATGGGCAAGTCCCTGAAGAACGCCGTCACCCCGGACGAGATCTGCGCCGAGTACGGGGCCGACACGCTGCGCCTGTACGAGATGGCCATGGGCCCGCTGGACGTCTCCCGGCCGTGGGACACGCGCGCGGTGGTGGGGCAGTTCCGGCTGCTGCAGCGGCTGTGGCGCAACATCGTCGACGAGACCACCGGCGAGGTCACCGTCACCGACGCCGAGCCCGGCGAGGAGACGCTGCGCGCCCTGCACAAGGCGATCGACGGGGTACGCCAGGACCTGGAGGGACTGCGCTTCAACACCGCCATCGCCAAGGTGACGGAGCTGAACAACCACCTGACCAAGGCGGCCGGCGCGGTGCCGCGCTCGGTGGCCGAGGCGCTGGTGCTGATGGTCGCGCCGCTGGCCCCGCACATCGCCGAGGAGCTGTGGCGCAAGCTGGGCCACACCGGCTCCGTCGTCCACCAGGACTTCCCCGTCGCCGACCCGGCGTACGCCGTGGACGAGGCCGTGACCTGCGTCGTGCAGATCAAGGGCAAGGTCAAGGCGCGCCTGGAGGTCTCCCCGTCCATCACGGAGGAGGAGCTGGAGAAGGTCGCGCTGGCCGACGAGAGGGTCGTCGCGGCGCTCGACGGCGCGGGCATCCGCAAGGTGATCGTCAGGGCGCCGAAGCTGGTCAACATCGTGCCGGCGTGACCGCGTGACCGCGTGACCGCGTGAGGGCCGGGGCATGAATGCCTCGGGGTAGTCCCCTACGGGCAGGTTCGGGGTTCATCCGGAACCCGGGACCTGCCCGTTGCGTTTACCGTGGAGGAGCGGCGCGATCGTGCCGCCGCAGCCGGAGGAGGAGCGCCGTGGAAGCCGTCATCACCTTCTTCACCCTGCTCTTCGTGTTTTTCCTGGTCTTCGGCGTCTACGCCACGGTGAAGGTGGTCGGCGCCGCCAAGCGCGGTGTGGACCGCACCCTCACCCAGGCCCGCCGCACGGTCGAGGACCACACCCTGCGGGCCAAGTCCTTCGCCCAGCCCGGCCCGGCGGGCGAACTGGCCCAGCTCCGGCTCACCCTGCGCACCTCGATGCGCGCCACGCAGGACGCCCTGGACGCGGGCGTGCGCGAGGACGAGTCCCTCAAGGAGTCCGTCGCCCTGTTCGAGCGCCTCAGCGCGCACGGACACGAACTGGACGGCGAGCTCAAGCGCCTGGAGGCCGAGCCGGACCGTACGACACTCGCCGAGCGGCTCCCCGCCCTGCGCGAGCGCACCCGGCGCATCACGGAATCGGCCGACTCCCTGCGCTGGGCCGCCCGCGACCGCGCCCGCCGCTTCGCCGACGACGACCTGGATGCACTGAGCGCCCAGATCGACGTGGAGGCCGGCGCGCTGCGCCACTGGACCCAGGCCGAGCCGCAGGCCGCACCCGGGCCCTGGCCCGCGCCCCCGGCCGCCGAAGCGGGCCCGCAGACCTGGCCCGGGGCCCCGTGTCCGGCCTCCGACCAGGAGCCTGCCCGGCCCGCCATCACCCCGCCGGGCCGCCGCCCCACCTACCCCTGGCAGAAGAAGGCCCGCCCCGAGAGCACGACGTGATCGACGCTATCGACGCGATCGCGGCATGATCCGGCCACGTGTGACCCGCTGAGAAGGGCCCGGGCTGCCGTCGGAGCGCTACGGCAGGTAACCTCCAGCTCATGTCCCGCCATGTCGCGATCGTCACCGATTCAACGGCCTACCTGCCGCCGCGGACGATGGAGCGCCACGGCATCACCGCGGTTCCGCTGACCGTGGTCCTCGGCGACCAGGCGCTCGAAGAGGGCACCGAGATCTCGACGCGTTCACTCGCCCAGGCGCTGCAGAAGCGGCGGCCCGTCACCACTTCACGTCCCAGCCCCGAGCTGTTCGCCGAGACCTACCGCAAGGTCGCGGAGTCCGGGGCGAGCGGCATCGTCTCCCTGCACCTGTCCGCGGAGCTCTCCGGCACCTACGACGCCGCGGTGCTCGCCGCGCGCGAGGCACCGGTGCCGGTACGAGTGGTGGACACCGGAATGATCGCGATGGCGCTCGGTTTCTGCGCCCTGGCCGCAGCCGAGGTCGCCGAGGCCGACGGCACGGTGGACGAGGCGGTCACGGCCGCGGAGAAGCGTGCCGGGGGCACCTCCGCGTTCTTCTACGTCGACACACTCGACTATCTGCGCCGCGGCGGCCGTATCGGGGCCGCGCAGGCGCTGCTGGGTTCCGCGCTCGCGGTGAAACCGCTGCTGCAGCTGCAGGGTGGCCGTATCGAACCGCTGGAGAAGGTCCGCACCGCCTCGAAGGCGATCGCCCGGCTGGAGGAGATCGTGGCCGAGCGTGCGGGCGGCGCCGACGTGGACATCGCCGTCCACCATCTCGCCGCCCCCGACCGGGCGTCGGCCCTCGCGGACCGGCTGCGCACCCGGGTGTCCGGGCTGGCCGACCTGCACGTCAGCGAGGTCGGGGCGGTGATCGGCGCGCACACCGGGCCGGGGCTGCTGGGAGCCGTGGTCTCGCCCCGGTAACTCGTCCGGGTGACGGAGTTATCCACAACTGGCGGGTAATCCCCGAGAATTGAGCAAGATCAACGCGAAAGTGCCGGGTTGCCCGATGCTCCCCGCATGGCACTTCGATCACGCTCACGTACATCCGCAGCGACCAGCGGCCCGGGCCGCGCCCCCGCCTCGGACGGCCGCGCCCGCCACCGCCGCCGGCCGACCCGCCACGCCTCGGCCGAGGAACTGCGCCGACGCGCGCAGTCCCTCTTCGCCGAACGCGCCGTACGGGCAGGGGAGTCGGGAACCGGCCCGCCGGAAACCGCGGAGAAGCCCAAGCCAGGCCCGCACCCGGCGCCGTCGGCCCGGTCCGGCCGTCCCACACCGTCCTGGGCCACCCCGGACCCGGACCGGGTCGGCCACCCGGCGGGCGAGACCCACGCACCGCCAAGCGGCCCCCACCGGAACGAGGCCGGCCCCGGGCCCGGGCCTGCCAGGCAACACCTCCCGAGCCCGGCTGCGGTGGTTGGCGCGGGCCCGACCGGCGTAGCCGGCATGGGCCGTGCCGCCGTGGCCGACAGGGGTGCGCCAGTCGTGGTCGGCGCGGATCCCCCTGCCGCGGCCGGCGTTGGCCTTGTCGAGGGGAGCAAAGCGGGCTCGGCGGAGCTGGTCGACGTGGAGCCGGCCGGCGGGGCCGGTGCCGGCCGCGCTGAGACCGTGCCGGACTGGCGGGGGCGGATCGCGGGAGCGGTGCGGGAGCGGATGCCGTTGTGGTTGCAGGCGCGGTGCGGGCTGGAACGCAGGAACGTGGTGGCACTCACGGCGCTGCTCGCCGTTGCCGCGGTTCTCGCCGCGCAGCACTTCTGGACCGGTCGCACCCAGACCGTCCAAACGCCCGAGATGGTGCGGGCCGTGGCTCCTCGTCAGCACCAGGCGGAGGACAAGGCAACCGCTGCCACAGCGCCAGTCACTTCCATGGGTGCCCCCGCACCGGCCGGCACGGAGATCGTGGTGGACGTCAGCGGCAAGGTCCGGCGCCCCGGAATCCAGCGCCTGCCTGCCGGCTCACGGGTCGCCGACGCGCTGCAGGCGGCCGGTGGGGTACGCCCCGGCACCAACACCGACGGCCTCAACCGGGCCCGCTTCCTCGTGGACGGTGAACAGGTCGTCGTCGGCGGCCCGCCCCCGGCCGCGGACTCCGCCCCGCCCGGCACGGGCGCCGCCGGAGCGGCCGGTGCGGGCGCGGCGG
>NZ_QFDQ01000070.1 GCF_003270085.1 Streptomyces triticisoli
CGCCGAGCCGCCGTCCCGCCCGTCGTGGGCGCGCAGTGCCGCCTCCAGGCCCGCCCGGCCGATCCACGCGCCGCTGCCGCAGTCGCCGAGCAGATGGCCCCAGCCGTCCGCGCGGCGCCAGCCCGTCAGATCGGTGCCGATCGCGATCAGACCGGTCCCGGCGGCGATCACCGCGCCCGGCCGCGGCCCCAGGGCGCCGGTGTACGCGGTGACCGCGTCGGCGACCAGCGCGACCCTGCGCACCCCGAGGTGCCGCGCCAGCGCGCCGGGCAGTTCGGCGCGCAGCGCGTCGCCCAGGGTGGCGAACCCGGCGGCGCCCAGCACGGCCGTCTCCAGCCGCTCCACCCCCGCCTCGGCGGCCAACGCCCACGCCATGGGCACCAGTTGCTCCATGAGGTGTCCCGGGTCGATGCCCTGCGCCCCGGTGCGCACCGGCTCCCCGGACTCGCTCCGCGCCAGTGGCCCGCGCCCGGGTACGCCGACCACGACCCGGACCCCGGAGCCGCCCGAGTCCACGGCGAGGAAACCGGAGACGCCGGCCGCGGCCCCGCCCGTCACGGCAGGCGCCGGTCCACCGGCTGCCCCTCCTGCTCGATCATTGGACGCAGTGGGTCCCCCTTCTCCCCGGCGACCGGCTGCGCGATCTGCGCGATTGTGCGATCTGCTCGACCGGTTCGACGACCTTGACGGGAAAAAAGACTAGCGCCCGGGGAGGTTCCCTTCGTAGGGGCTGGTCCGCTGGTACGGGTTGTCGGTGTGGGCCACTAGAGTGGCGAGGCGTGGCACGACGACCGTTGCATGAACTTGTTGAGGCCGGCTGGGCGAAGGCCCTGGAGCCGGTGGCCGGGCGTATCGCGGACATGGGGGACTTCCTGCGCGCCGAGGTGGCGGCGGGGAGGACGTATCTCCCGGCGGGAGCGAATGTCCTGCGGGCGTTCCAGCAGCCCTTTGACGACGTACGGGTCCTGATCGTCGGTCAGGACCCGTACCCGACGCCGGGTATGGCGATCGGTCTGAGCTTCGCGGTCTCGCCGGAGGTGCGGTCGCTGCCGGGCAGTCTGGAGAACATCTACCGGGAGCTGAACGCGGATCTGGGTCTGCCCAGGCCGTCCAACGGTGATCTGACCCCATGGACCCGGCAGGGTGTGCTGCTGCTGAACAGGGCGCTGACCACGGCCCCGCGCAAGCCGGGCGCCCACCGGGGCAAGGGCTGGGAGGAGGTCACCGAGCAGGCCATCCGCGCCCTTGCCGCGAGGGGGCGGCCGTTGGTGTCGATCCTGTGGGGCCGTGACGCGCGCAACCTGCGCCCGCTGCTCGGGGAGTATCCGGCGATCGAGTCGGCGCACCCCTCGCCGATGTCGGCGGACCGGGGTTTCTTCGGCTCGCGCCCGTTCAGCCGGGCCAACGACCTCCTCGTGCGGCAGGGGGCCGAGCCGGTGGACTGGCGACTGCCGTAGACCGCCGCGGGCGTGACGGCTTCGAGGCCGGCGCCCGATGTGCGCGGCGGACGGAGTCGGACGCGGCCGTGCCCTCCCGCTCGTGGTGGCGAGGGCTCGACCCGGTCGGTCATCAGCACGTCAACCCCTGGACGGGAAACCGCTTTCCCCTCACCCCTTGACGCGCTCCTGGCCCAACTGGCTCTATGGGAGCGCTCCCATGTTCATGGTCCGCCCGGCTTCCTTGCCTCACTCCCTGGAGTCGCAGTGAGAACAACAAGAAGCACGACCCTCAGGAACCCGTCCGCCGCCTTACTGGCAGCCGTGGCCGTCCTCCTCGGCCTGCTCGCCCTGTCCCCGCCCCCCGCCCACGCCGGCCCCCAGTCCCCCGGTGCCGCCGCGACCGGCCTGCACATCAGCAACGGCCGCCTCCTCGAAGGCAACGGCAACGACTTCGTGATGCGCGGCGTCAACCACGCCCACACCTGGTACACGGGCGAAACACGGTCGCTGGCCGACATCAAGGCGCTCGGCGCCAACAGCGTGCGGGTCGTCCTCTCCGACGGCCACCGATGGACCCGGAACAGCGCGCAGGACGTGGCGGCCGTCATCGGCAACTGCAAGGCCAACCGCCTGATCTGCGTACTGGAGGTGCACGACACCACCGGCTACGGCGAGGATGCCGCCGCCGGCACGCTCGACCACGCCGCCGACTACTGGATCAGCCTCAAGGACGTCCTGGCCGGCGAAGAGGACTACGTCATCATCAACATCGGCAACGAGCCCTGGGGCAACACCGACCCGGCCGGCTGGACCGATCCCACGATCGCCGCGATCAAGAAGCTGCGCAGGGCCGGCCTCGAGCACACGGTCATGGTGGACGCGCCCAACTGGGGCCAGGACTGGCAGGGCGTCATGCGGGCCAACGCCCGGACGGTCTACGACGCCGACCCCACCGGCAACCTGATCTTCTCGATCCACATGTACAGCGTCTTCGACACGGCCCAGAAGGTCACCGACTACCTCAACGCCTTCGTCACCGCCGAACTCCCCATCCTCATCGGCGAGTTCGGTGGCCCGGCCGACCAGTGGGGCGACCCGGACGAGGACGCCATGATGGCCACCGCCGAACAGCTCGACCTCGGCTATCTGGCCTGGTCCTGGAGCGGCAACACCGACCCGATCCTCGACCTCGCGATCGGCTTCGACCCGGCACGGCTCAGCTCCTGGGGGCAGCGCGTCTTCCACGGCGCCAACGGCATAGCCCAGACCTCCGACGAGGCCACGGTCTTCGGCGGCACCGCCCCCGACACCCGGGCCCCGACCGCCCCGGGCACCCCGACCGCCTCGGGCGTCTCCTCCACCTCGGTCACCCTGACCTGGCCCGCCGCCACGGACGACGTCGGCGTCACCGGCTACGAGGTGGTCCGCGTCAACGGCACCACGGAGACCACGGTCGCCTCCTCCGTGACCACCACGGTCACCGTCCCGTCCCTGACCCCGGACACGGCGTACACCTTCGCGGTGTACGCCAAGGACGCGGCCGGCAACCGCTCTCCCCACTCGGCCACGATCACCGTCACGACCAGGAAGGACACCGGCACCCCCGGCGCCGGCTGCTCCGTCGGCTACCGCGTCACCAACGAATGGCCCGGTGGCTTCCAGGGTGAGATCACCGTCCGCAACACCGGCACCGCCACCGTCAACGGCTGGACTCTGGGCTTCGCCTTCCCGGCCGGCCAGACCATCAGCAACATGTGGGGCGGCACCCCGACCCAGAACGGCTCCTCGGTGACGGTCGCCGCCGCGTCGTACACCTCGACGATCCCCGTCAACGGCTCGGTCGCGGTCGGCTTCACCGGCACCAAGCTCACGACCAACCCCGCCCCGACGGCGTTCACCCTCAACGGCACCACCTGCGCGACCGGTTGACGGGCCCGCTCCAGCCGACCGGCGGGGGCCGCTCCCCGCCGGTCACATCTCCCCTGACCTGGTAAGACTGCTGAACTCCTGGCTAGGCTCGGCGCCATGACCACTGTGACTGCCGCCGTCGTCCAGGCCGCCGCCCCGTTGTTCGACACGCCCGCCGCGCTGGTCCGTGCCGAGGAGTTGATCCGTGAGGCCGTCACGGCCCACCGCGCCGAAGTCGTCGTCCTGCCCGAGGCGTTCCTCGGCGGCTACCCCAAGGGCCTGGACTTCGGGATCACCGTCGGCAGCCGGACCTCGGCCGGCCGGGAGCTGTTCCGGCGCTACCACGCCGCCGCCGTCGACATCCCCGGCCCCGAGGTCGACGCCCTGGCCGGCCTCACTCGGGAACTGGGCTGCCACGCCGTGGTCGGTGCGGTCGAACGACAGGGCGGCACCCTGTACTGCGTGGCGCTCTTCTTCGGACCGGACGGGTATCTGGGCCTGCACCGCAAGCTGATGCCGACCGCCGCCGAACGCTACCTGTGGGGTCAGGGCGACGGCTCCACCATGCCGGTCGTCGACACCGGCACGGCCCGCCTCGGCGCGGGCATCTGCTGGGAGAACTACATGCCTCTGTTCCGTGCGGCGATGTACGCCAAGGGAGTCGACCTGTGGTGCGCGCCGACCGTCGACGACCGCGACGCCTGGCAGGCCACCATGCGGCACATCGCGCTGGAGGGCCGCTGCTTCGTCCTCAGCGCCAACCAGTACCTGCGCCGTGACGCCCTGCCCGCCGACCTCCACCCCGTGCAGGGCGACGCGCCCGACACCGTGCTGATCGGCGGCGGCTCCGTGATCGTCTCTCCGCTCGGCGAGGTCCTGGCCGGACCGCTGCGCGACGGCGAGGGCATCCTGACCGCCGAACTCGACCTCGACGACCTGGCCCGCGCCCGCTTCGACTTCGACCCGACCGGCCACTACGCCCGCCCGGACGTCTTCACCCTCCGGGTCGACGAGTCCGCCCGCACCACCATTGCCGGAGCCGGCGGTCCCGCCGGGGACGGACGGTGAGGACCTGCTGAGCCGGGGAGTCCCCGCAGAAGCGGTGTCATGAGGGCGACCGAGCCGACGGTCTCCGGTCAGTGCGTCCGGCCGGCGCCGGTCAGGGTGTCCCAGTGGACGGTGCGGTCGCACCAGCGGTGCAGGAGCGTGCGGTCGTGGCCGACGGCGAGCAGGCCCGCGCCCGTGGCGGCACGGTAGTCCTCGACGACCGCGACCAGGGCGGCCGTCGTGGAGGCGTCGAGCATCGCGGTCATCTCGTCGCAGACCAGCCAGCGGGGGCGCAGGACGAGGGCACGGGCCAGGCAGGCGCGTTGGAGCTGGCCGTCGCTGACCTCGTGGGGGCGTCTGCCGAGCAGGTCGGGGGTCAGACCGACCGTCCGGGCCAGCTCGGTGACCCGCTCCGGCACCTCGTCGCGCCGGCCGGTGGCGCGCAGGGGTTCGGCGATCAGGTCGGTGAGCGCGAGGCGGGGGTCCGCGGCGAGGCGGGGCTGCTGGAAGACCACACCGAAGGCGGTGCGCAGCGGACGCGGGGCACGGTGGCGCCACCGCCGTACGGGCTCGCCGTCCAGCAGCAGGGTGCCGGAGTCGGGGCGGTGCAGCAGGGCCGCGACCCGGGCCAGAGTGGACTTGCCGCAGCCGCTGGGGCCGAGCAGGCCGACCGCCTCACCGGGCGCGACGGACAGGGAGACGTCCCGTACCACCGGATTCCGCCGGTCGTAGCCCGCGGTGATGGCGCGTAGTTCAAGCACGGACGTCCTCCTGTGCTCCCTGGGACGCTTCCATGCCGGCGCCCGGGACGGGGTGGTGGCAGGCGACCCCGCCGACTGCCGGCGGCAGCACGGCGCAGGTGTCGTCGGCCCGGTCGCAGCGGGCGGCGAAGGCACAGCCGTCGGGGAGGGAACCGAGTTCGGGCGGCAGGCCGGGGATGGGGGTGAAGGCCCGGTCGGGGAGGGCCTGGAGCAGGCCGCGGCTGTAGGGATGGCGGGGGCCGGGGAAGCCGAAGAACTCCTCCGCGTCGGCGAGTTCGACGATCCGGCCCGCATACATGACGGCGACCCGGTCGGCGATGCGTTCGGCCGCCGCCAGGTCGTGCGTGATCATCAGCAGGGCACGCTCCGCCGTGTCCGGCTCGCCCGGGTGGTCGATGTGGCGTCGCAGTTCGTCGACCGTGTGGTCCACCAGGTCACGGTCGAGTCCGGTGGTCGGTTCGTCGGCGAGCAGCAGCGGCGCGTCACCGACGAGGGCCAGGGCGGTGGCGGCGCGCTGGGCCAGGCCGCCGGACAGCTCGTGCGGGTGGTGGTCCAGGTGGTCCGAGGGGAACGCGGCTCGTTCGGCGGCCGCCTGCGCGGCGGAGCGCACGCCCGCACGCCCGCGGACGCCGGTCAGTGCGGCGACCGTCTCCTGCACCTGGGAGCGGATGGTGCGCACGGGGGTGAGATGGGCGGCCGGGCTCTGCGGTATGAGCCCGACCAGCCGGCCCCGTACCGTCCGGGCGAGAGTCCGCTCGTCGGCCGAGAGCAGGTCGAGGCCGCCCAGCATCGCCTCCCCGGTGGCCTCGGCGTTGCCGGGAAGCAGGCCGAGCAGCGCGGAGGCGAGGACGGACTTGCCGCAGCCGCTCTCGCCGATCAGGGCCAGGCACTCGCCGGCCGCGACGTCGAAGTGCGCGTCGGTGACGGCGGCGATGCGACGCCCGCCGGGCATGAGGAAGCGCACCGACAGTCCGCGTACCGACAGTACGGGCGATCGCTCGGTCACAGCATCAGCTCCGATCGGCGGCGGGGGTTGATCCGCTCCCGCCAGGCTCCGGCGAGTCCGGCGATGGCGAGGGTCGGGACGATGACGAACAGGCCGGGGAAGAGGGTCGGCCACCACTGTCCGGCCAGCAGTGAGCCCCGCGCGCTCTGGATGAGGGTGCCCAGGCTCGCCGTGTGCGTGGGCAGCCCGAGCCCGAGGAAGGACAGCGCCGACTCGTGCCACATGGCATGCGGCACCATCAGCACCGCGGCGAGCGCGGCCTGCGGCAGGACGGCGGGCAGCAGTTGCCGTACGGCCACCCGCCACCTGGACGCGCCGCCGGAGACGGCGGCGTCGACGTACGGGCGCGAGCGCAGGGAGAGGACTTCGGCGCGGACGATCCGGGCTGTCGACAGCCAGTGGGTGAGGGCGACGGAGACGATCACCGGCCAGACGCCCGGCCGGAACATGGCGACGATGAAGATGCCCAGCAGCAGGTGGGGCACGGAGGAGACCGTGTCCACGACCCGCATGATCCCGCGGTCGACCCAGCCGCCCAGGGCGCCGGCGGTGGCCCCGACGGCGGTACCGACGACGGTGGCCGTCACCGCCGCCGCCGCTCCGACGAGCAGGGAGACGCGCAGTCCGTAGACGCAGCGCAGCAGCAGGTCCCGGCCGAGGTCGTCGGTGCCGAAGGGGTGGGCCCAGCTCGGCGGCAGCAGCTTGGCGGCCAGGTCGACGGCCTGCTGGTCGAGCTGGACCAGCGGTGGTACGAGAAGGACGGCGAGGACGGTCGCGGCGACCAGCACGACGGAGGTGCGTACCCGCAGCGTCCGGGTGGAGCGGCCCTTCGTGCCGTACGACCGCCACACGGTTCCCCGGGAGGCGGGGGCGTCACATGTCACTGAACTTCACCCTCGGGTCGAACAGTCCGTAGAGCAGGTCCGCGAGCAGATTGCCGACCAGGACGGCGGCCGTGGCCAGGGTCGTCAGCGCGGCGAGCAGCGGGAAGTCGACCGCGGTGGCCGCTTCCACGGTGGCCGCGGCGATGCCCGGCCAGCTGAAGACGCTCTCCACCAGCAGGGCGCCGGTGATGAGTTCGGGCACGCGGGAGCCGATCAGTGTGAGGACCGGCAGCAGACCGGAGCGCAGGGCGTGACCGAGCAGAACGGTGCGTTCGCTCACCCCGCGGGCCCGGGCGCCGCGTACGGGATCCTCCGCCAGCGCGTCGCCGACGCCCTGGCGCACGTAGAGGGTGAACCACGGCAGTTGGGAGACGGCGAGCACCCCGGCCGGCAGCACGAGATGGCTCACGACCTGCCCTGCCGTGACCTGTTCGCTGGCGGTGTCGGTGAGCCCGCCGGCCGGGAGCACGCCCATCTGGAGGGCGAACAGCCAGATCGCGAGCAGGGCGAGCCAGAAGACCGGTGCCGCCTCCAAGGAGTAGGCGAGTGAGGTGACGACCCGGTCGAGCGGGGACCCCGGACGGCGGGCGGCGAGGACTCCGAGCACGGTGCCGGCCAGCACGGCCGCCGCGAAGGCGACCGCGCACAGCAGGGCGGACCAGACGAGACGCTCACCGATGACCTGGGCGACCGGCTGCCGCATCACGCTGGACTCGCCGAGATCGCCGGAAAGAGCGGAGGTCAGCCAGTGCCACCAGCGGGCGGTGAACGGCTGGTCCACCCCCAGATTGGCCCGCAGCCGGTCCAGGGTCTGCTCGTCGGCGCCGAGGGCCGCGGTACCCGCGTACGCCTTGACCGGGTCGAAGGGGGAGGCGGCGGCGATCGCGAACACGCCGAAGGTGACGACGAGGAGGACGGGGACGGCGAACAGCAGCCGCCGTCCCGCCAGGCGCGCCATCGCTCCCCAGAGCGGGGAGGTCACTTCTTCGGCCGCCAGTCCTGGAGGTTCCACCACGGGCCGCTGGCAAAGCCGTGCTCGTGCGGCTCGACCTGAGTGGTCAGGCCCTCCCAGCGGTCGGCCAGCACGTAGACGTGGTCGATGTGCGTGAGGAAGGTGTAGCCGGGGTCCTCCACGAGCTCGCGCTGCAGCGTTTCATAAGCGGTCTTGCGCGTGGTCGTGTCCTGGCCGCGGCGGCCGGTGTCGAGGGCCTTGTCCACGGCCGGGTTGTCGTAGCGGGCCATGTTGTTGAAGCCGTCGCCGGCGAGGGAGGAGTGCAGCAGGGTGTGCAGGCCGAAGTCGGGGTCCCCGCTGCTGCCGAATCCGGCGAGGACGGCGTCGTTCCCCATACGGGGCTCGATCACCTCCCAGGTGGCGCTCTCCACCTTCACCTCGATGCCCGCCTTCTTGGCGTCGGAGGCGTAGGCGAGGGCGTGGTCCTGGCGGACCTTGTCACCGGAGGGGTAGAGAAGCGTGAACGAGGCCCGCAGCCCGTCCTTGGCACGGATGCCGCCGTCGCCGGCCTTCCAGCCCGCCCGGTCCAGCACCCGCTGGGCCTTCGCCAGGTCATGAGGCCGCTCGATGCCCCCGGCGAACCAGGGGTCGTCGACCGGCAGCGGCCCGTAGGCCGGGTGCCCCGCCCCGTCGAGGATCTTGTCGACCATGGCCTCGCGGTTCACCGCGGCGTCCAGGGCCTGGCGGATCGCCCGGTCGCCGGTGACCTTGTTCTCCTGGGGAAGGGTGACGGCCCGGAAGTCGTAGGACTTCGCGGCGTAGGTCGTCTTCGCCTTGTCGCCCTTGAACGTGGCGGCCAGGTTGGGCGGGAGGACCGCGCCGTCGAGGTCGCCCGAGCGCAGCCGGGTGGCGCGCACGTCGTCGTCCTTGACGATCGCCATCGTCACCTTCTTCACCCTCGGCGCGCCGCCCCAGTAGCCGGGGTTGGCCTTGAAGGTGAGCTTCTCGCCCTTGCGCCAGCCGGTGAGGACGTACGGTCCGGTGCCGACCGGCTCGGTGTTGAAGGAACCGGTGTTGGGGTTCTGCCCGCCGGCGATGTGCTCGGGGACGATGGGCAGGACCGTGCGCCCGGCGAACGGGGCATAGGGGTACTTGAGCGTGAAGACGACCTTGTCGTCGCTGTCCGCCCGTACCTCCTTGATGGCGTCCAGTTCGCTCCGGGAGGTGTTGTTGGTCTTCTCGTCGAGGATCGTCCTGTACGTGAAGACCACGTCGGCGGAGGTCAGCGGTTCGCCGTCGCTGAACTTGACCCCGTCGCGCAGGGTGTAGGTGTAGGTGAGTCCGCCGTCGCCGACCTGGGGCAGTGAACTGGCCAGTGCGGGCCTCAGCTCCATGTCGGCGTCCAGGGCGAGCAGACCGTCGAAGATCTTGGAGTTCCCGTCCTTGCCGTAGCCGAGAAGAGGACTGAGGGTGTCGGGCTCGGAGGCCACACCGATCACGACGGAGTCGGCGGCACCTCCGCTGCCCGTACCGCTGCTCGGGGCCGAGCAGGCGGCGGCTCCGATGAGTGCCGCCACCACTGCGGCTGCCCGTGTCCGTCGGACGGTCATGACCCCTCACATCCTTGCTGCTGATCAAATGCTTTTGCATATTAGTTGCAGGAAGGTGCTCCGGTCATCCCGGGGGTCGGTCCGTCGCAGGGTCGAGTGCCCTCGGTGAGTGGAACGGCGACGATCCACGGACGCGGGGGATCGCCGCCGCCGGTTTCCGGTGCGTTCGCCTGCCCGAGGCACGTCGCTGTGGTCAGCCGATCACCGCCGCGCGCACGCAGAGCACGTCCGGCAGGTGCGAGGCCAGTTGCTGCCAGCTGTCGCCGTCGTCCGCCGAGGCGTACACCTCGCCGTTGCGGTTGCCGAAGTACACGCCCGCCGGGTCCGCGTCGTCGGTGCACAGCGCGTCGCGCAGCACCGTGCCGTAGTGGGCCTCGTCCGGCAGACCCGCCGTGAGCGGCTCCCAGCTCCTGCCCGCGTCCGCCGTGCGGAACACCCGGCACCGGTGGCCGGCGGGCACCCGGTCCGCGTCCGCGTTGATGGGGAAGACGTACGCCGTGTCGCCACGGTGCGGATGGGTGGCCACGGCGAAGCCGAACGTCGACGGCAGGCCCTCGCCGATGTCCGTCCAGTGCGCGCCCCCGTCGTCGCTGCGGTACACCCCCCAGTGGTTCTGCAGGTACAGCCGGTCCAGGTTCTCCGCGTCCTGGGCGACCTTGTGGACGCACTGGCCGAACTCCGGGTCCGGGTCCGGCAGGAACACGGCCGACACGCCGGAGTTGGACGGCGTCCAGCTCACTCCGCCGTCGGACGTGCGGAACACGCCCGCGGTGGAGACGGCGACCGTGACCGCCTGCGCGTCGCGCCGGTCCGTCACCACGGTGTGCAGGCCCTCACCGCCGCCGCCCGGCACCCACTTCGACCGGGTGGGGTGCTCCCACAGCGGGCGGACCAGCTCGAAGCTCTCACCGCGGTCCTCGGAGCGGTACAGCGCGGCCGGTTCCGTGCCCGCGTACACCACGTCCGGCTCCGCGGCCGCCGGGTGCAGCTGCCACACCCGCTCCAGCGAGGTGCCCGTGTCCCTGGGGAACCTCACGGCCGGCCGGGCCGGTTCGGTCCACGTGCGGCCCAGGTCGTCGGAGTGGAACACCGACGGCCCCCAGTGCGCGCTGTCGCCGCCGGCCAGCAGCCGCGGAACGGCGCCGCGGGTGTCGACGGCGACCGAATACACGGCCTGTGCGTTGAAGTACGGACGGTCGTCGAACTCCCAGGCGCCACCGCGCCGCCGCCCGATGAACAGGCCCTTGCGCGTGCCCACGGCGAGCAGTACCTCGGTCATGCCGATCACCTCCGCGAGATCTTCGTCCGGACCCCTTTGTCCCGGACATCGGCCAGTGTGCACCCCACCACTGACAGTCCCCTTCGTTGCGGCGTCGCCGCAGGTCACAGCGGCACGGTCGGGACACCGCCCCGTCTCGCGCGCGCCCGCGAGAACCCATGGGGGCGCCGGGGCGGGGAACTCGTCGTGAGCATCGGGGAGCCGCCCTTCGTATGGGAGGGCGGTCCTGCAGGTCCGTGTGCTCAAGAGCGCTCAGGAGGAGGGTGCCGTTGATGGCGTTCCGTGGTCCGAGGGTGTGGCTGTGGCGGTGGCGCCGCAATCCGCTCAAACGCCGCACCGACACGGTGGAGGCCTGGGTCCTGCTCGGCACCTGGGTCCTCACCGTTCTCGCCGGGGTGCTCGCCGGCTGGACGGCGGCCCGGGGAGTGGAGCGAGGGGTGGCCCAGGAGCGCCTTCAGTGGCGGCCCACGGCCGCGCAGGTGACCGGGCGGGCGCCCGGCTCGCCCGCCGCCGGAAGCGGCCAGGGGCCCGGTGCCGCCCTGCGGGTGTGGGGGAAGGTGCGCTGGACCGCCGTGGACGGCACCGAGCACACCGGCCAGGCCCGGGTACGGCCCGGCAGCGCGGCCGGCACCCGCGTCACCGTGTGGACCGATCCCCGGGGCCGCCTGGTGACCGAACCGGCCACGCCCGCCCGGGCCCGCACCCGGGCCGGGATGATCGGCGGCCTGGTGGGCGCGAGCGCCGCGGCTGTCCCCCTCGCCACGGGACACGTCCTGCGCACCCGTCTGGAGCGCCGCCGCATGGCCCGGTGGGACGCCGAGTGGGCCCGCTTCGGCCCGCTGTGGAGCCGCAACATCTGGTGACGAGGACCGGATGCGCGGGGACTAACCAGGCAGGGACCGCTCCAGGATGGCGTCGAGGTCCGCGCCGGCCGGCAGGGTGCCGAAGGAGTGGCCCCAGTCGCCGCCGAGACGGGTCGCGCAGAAGGCGTCGGCGACGGCGGGCGGAGCGTACCGGACCAGCAGGGACGCCTGGAGGGTCAGCGCCATCAGCTCCACCAGGCGGCGCGCGCCCACCGGGGACGCCTCGCCCAGACCGGCCTTGAGACGGGTCACGGCCGCGTCCAGACGGACGTCGGCGCCGCGGGCCAGGGCGAGTTCGGCGAACAGCGCCTCGGCGGTGCCGGGCTCCCGGCCGAGCGCCCGCAGGACGTCCAGGGCGTTGACGTTCCCCGAGCCCTCCCAGATCGACAGCAGGGGCGCCTCGCGGTAGTGCCGGGGCATGCCCGACTCCTCGACGTAACCGTTGCCGCCCAGGCACTCCAGGGCCTCCGCGGTGAAGGCCGGACCCCGCTTGGTGACCCAGAACTTGCCGACGGCGGTCGCGATCCGCCGGAACGCCGCCTCGTTCCCCCGCTCGCCGTCCGCGCGCACCGCCCGGTCGGCCGCACCGGCCAGCCGCAGCGTGAGCGTCGTGGCGGCCTCCGACTCCAGCGCCAGGTCGGCCAGCACATTGCGCATCAGCGGCTGGTCGATCAGCGGCGCGCCGAAGGCGGCGCGGTGCCGCACGTGATGGCCGGCCTCCACAAGCGTCTTGCGCATCAGCGCCGCCGACATCATCACGCAGTCCAGACGCGTGCAGTTGACCATCTCGATGATGGTCCTGACGCCCTGCCCCTCGGGCCCGACCAGCCAGGCCACGGTGTTGTCGAACTCCGGCTCGGAGGAGGCGTTGGACCGGTTGCCCAGCTTGTCCTTGAGCCGCTGGATCCGGAAGGTGTTGCGGCTGCCGTCGGGCAGCACGCGCGGCACCAGGAAGCAGGACAGGCCGCCCGGGGCCTGGGCGAGGACCAGGAAGACGTCGCACATGGGCGCCGAGGTGAACCACTTGTGCCCGTGCAGGGTGTGGACGCCCGGCTCGGCGGTCGGCGTGGCGGTCGTCGTGTTCGTCCGCACGTCCGAGCCGCCCTGCTTCTCGGTCATCCCCATGCCCGCCAGCAGGCCCTGCTTCCCGGCCGGCACCCGCAGCCCGGGCTCGTACACCCGGCTGGTCAGCAACGGCTCGTAGACGGCGGCGAGTTCGGGCTGCGCGCGCAGGGCGGGTACGGCGGCGTACGTCATCGACGTCGGGCATCCGTGACCGGCGTCGGTGTGCCCCCACACCAGTCCGCCCGCGGTACGGGCCACATGGGCGCCGGGCCGGTCGTCCGCCCAGGGCGCGCCGGCCAGCCCCTCGGCGACCGCGGTCCGCATCAGGTGGTGCCAGGCGGGGTGGAAGTCGACCTCGTCGATCCGGTTGCCGTACCGGTCGTGGGTGCGCAGCTCGGGCTCGTACCGGTTGGCCTGCTCGGCCCACTCCTGCGCCTGTTCACCGCCCGCCAGCGCCCCGAGCCGCCGCACGTCCGGCTCGGCCCACCCCGCGCCCTCCCGGCGCAGCCCCTCCAGCAGCGCCGCGTCGTCGGACGCGTCGTACGGGGCCAGGGGAGGGGCCTGGTTGGTGACGGCGTGGGGGGAGGGCGACGGCGCGTGCGCGAGGGGCGAGGTCATGCAGTCAGTGTTGCACTAAATCTGCGATCGCATCAATGGTGCAACATGGCGGAAGTACAGTACGTGACCATGAACGCCTCCCAGGAGCCCGCCGGAGTCGACCTGCGCCCGCTGTCCGCGCGGTCGGTCGTCCTGAGCCTGCTGCTGGGCACGCACCCGCCCGAGCTGCCGGTGAAGGACCTCCTACGGGCCGTCGAACCCTTCGGAGTCGGCGGATCCACCCTGCGGGCGGCGCTGAGCCGGATGGTGGCCGCCGGCGACCTGCGGCGCTCGGACACCGTCTACGGTCTCAGCGACCGGCTGCTGGAACGCCGTCGGCGCCAGGACGCGGCCGTGCGCCCCGCCACGCGGCCCTGGGACGGGGAGTGGGAGATGGCCGTGGTGACGGCGACCGGCCGCGGACCCGCCGAACGCGCCGAGCTGCGCGCCCGGTTGACCGCCCTGAGGCTCGCCGAACTCCGCGAGGGCGTCTGGCTGCGCCCCGCCAACCTGCGCCGCCCCTGGCCAGGCGATCTGGACCGGGTGACCCGGCGCTTCACCGCCCGGCCCGAAGGGTCCGCCCCCGGCCTGGCGGCGAGCCTGTGGCCGGTCGACGGCTGGGCGGTCACCGCCCGGGCACTGCTCGCCCACGTGGCGCGCGTGGACCGGCCGGCCGACCGCTTCACCGCCCTCGCGGCCGTCGTGCGGCACCTGCTGGCCGACCCCGTCCTGCCCGCACCGCTGCTGCCCGCCGACTGGCCCGGCCCGGCGCTGCGCGCCGCGTACACCGACTACCAGCGCGAGCTGACCGAGGAGATGCTCGGCCGCGCGAGGCGATGAGCGGACGACGGCAGCGCACGGCGCCCAGGGGCTGCCGCGCGCTGCCGCCCTCACCGCGAGGGGGTCACTTGTACGTGATGTCGGACGCCGCGTACTTGCAGTAGGTGCCGTCGGCGTCCGTGCCGTTGGTGCTGGGCTCCTTGCCCGTGTTGTTCCCGATGTACTTCTGGCAGGGGATGATCTTCTTGCTGGAGTCCCCGACGATCGTGATCCTCTTCAGGCTCACGCTGTCGCCGTAGTTGGTGTTGATGCCGGCGAGCCGGCTGCCCTTGTAGGTCGCCTCGATGGTGTTGAGGTTGATCGTCCGCTTGTACTGAGTCTTGCAGTTGCCGCAGCTGCGGACGAAGGTGCCGAAGTTCTGCACCGCGAAGTTCGAGACGTTCAGCGTGCCGGCGCCGTTGAACTGGAAGACCTTGTCGCTGGCCTCCTTCGCGCCGCCGCCGGAGACGGTGTAGACGTTGGAGGACGAGGAGCCGAGGAACGTCGCCGCGTCCTCGCCGACGTCCTCCCACCAGACGTTCTGCAGGGTGCAGCTGCCCAGGCAGTGGATGCCGTCGGCGGCGGGGGCGCCGATGATGACGTTCTTCAGGACGGTGCCGGCGGCCAGTTCCAGGATCGGCTTCTGGTTCTCGTCCTGGCCGCCGGTGCCCAGGGCCCCGCTGCCGTACAGGCGCTTCATCCCGTAGTCCTTGGTGCCCGACACGGAGATGGTGGAGGTGACGGCCTGGTTGCCGTTGGCGGTGGGCCAGGTGGCGGCGTTCGCCGGAGACAGCGCCCCCTCTGTCATGATCATGGCAGCAGAGAGGCCGAGTGCGGCCAGGGCTCCGGTCAGTGCGCGCCGTCGCACGCGCGGTCGTGCTGCAGAGGTCATGTCCCGATTCCTTCTGTGCGGTTGGCTGGTGAGTGGTTGTCAGGGCTTTGCGGCGCCCGCGCCGGCGGTCACCGAGGAGACCACGCTCGAGGCGGGCTCGGCGGTGCAGCCGTACGGCGGGCTGGGGAAGCCGCCCGTCTGCGAGGTCTCGGTGGCGGCTCCGCCGAGGTCGTTGCCGCGCAGGTTGGCGTAGCCGTCCGTCTTGCTGTCCCGGTTGGTGGTGACGGCGACCTTGGTGCTGCGGAAGACGTTGTTCTCGACGAGCATCTGGGCGCCCATGCGCGAGTGCACGGCGGTCTCGGCGCCCACGACGTAGTTGTCGTAGAAGTGCCCGGTGCCGAAACGCAGGCTCGGGATGCGGGAGCTGACGTTGTTGAACCAGTTGTGGTGGTACGTCACCCGCAGATGCCCGGTGTCCTCGCTCGCGTTGCTGTCGCTGTGGCCGACCAGCGAGCCCTTGTAGTGGTCCTTGAAGGTGTTCCAGGACACCGTGACCGTGGCGGCAGCGGCGACGGCCGCCGCCGGTGCCGACCGTCGCGGGTCTGTGCGTGGGGGGAGTGCACGCATGCGGGTGTGTCCCTTCGGGGCGAGGGAGGGTCGTATACGTGAATGACGTACGCCTTGCAGAACGCCGCGCGCGGACAGTGTGGCCTCAGGGGCCGGAAGTGGCGCTCATCGGTCATGCTGCTGAACGGACCGTAGGGTGAAAGCGCTTTCTGGTCAACGTCTCGCGTAGCCCGTATTCAGCCACCCTTGGTTGACGGTGACGGCTGCCCGGCATTGCTGTGGGAGCGCTTCCACGGCGGCCATGTGCATGCCACCATGCCAGACGCCCGCACCTTCGCCGACCCACCGGAGGACGCCCATGACACCGCCCGCGAGTCCACCGACCACCCCGTCCGGAAGAACCCGGCTCACCGGCCTGGTCACCGCCTGCGTCCTGGCGCTGGCCCTCCTCGTCACCGCCTCCGCCCTCACCGCGCTCACACAGCGGCCGGATGGCGCGTCCGCAGCCGTCCGGCCGCCGGCCGCGCCCCAGCGGCACTGGGTGAACACCTGGACGGCGATGCCCCAGCTCACCGAACCGGGCAACCTTCCGCCGGCACCCTTCACCGGCGACGATGCCGTTCTGGTCGACACCACGCTCCGCCAGACCCTGCGCGTCTCCACCGGTGGCCACCGCATGCGGCTGCGCTTCTCCAACGCCTTCGGCGACACCCCACTGCCCCTCACCGCCGTGACGGTGGCGCTCCCGCTCCACGGCGAGGCGGGAGTCAGCGCCGTGGAGCCCCGTACGACCCGGCGGGTGACGTTCTCCGGACGGGCGTCGACGACCGTGCCCGCCGGCGCCCAGGTCGTCTCCGACCCCCTGGACCTCGAACTGCGCCCCGCGTCCAACCTCACCGTGACGGCGTACCTGGCCGACGGCCAGCGCTCCCTCGCCCTCACCTCGCACCCGGGTTCGCGCACGACGTCGTACCTCGTCCACGGCGACCACACCCGGGACACCGACCTGCCCGGGGCGACGCCGGTCGACCACTGGTACCTGATCAGCGACGTCGAGGTGCAGGCCGACGCCTCGACCGAGGCCGTCGCCGTCGTGGGCGACTCGCTCACCGACGGGCGCGGCTCCACGACCAATGCCAACAACCGCTGGCCCGACCAGCTCTACGACCGGCTGCGCTCCCGCCCGGCCACCGCGCACGTCGCCGTCCTGAACCAGGCCGCCGGCGGCAACCGCGTCCTCCAGGACGGCCTCGGCCCCAACGTCCTCGCCCGACTCGACCGCGACGTCCTCGCCCGCAGCGGAGTCGCCTGGCTGATCGTCTTCGAAGGCGTCAACGACATCGGCACCGCCGACGCCACCCCGGCCGCCCAGCGCCGGGTCACCGAGGACCTGATCGCCGCCTACCGGCAGATCGTCGTCCGCGCCCACGCCCAGGGCATCCGTGTCCACGGCGCCACCCTGCTGCCCTTCGGAGGCAACACCTCCTACGACGACCCGGCGGGCGAGCGGGAGAAGTCCCGGCAGGCCGTCAACGCGTGGATCCGTACACACGGGCACTTCGACGCGGTGATCGACTTCGACCGCGCTGTCCGCGACCCCGCGCAGCCGGACCGGCTGCGGCCGGCACTCCACGACGGGGACTGGCTGCACCTCAACCCGGAGGGCTACCGGATGCTCGCCGACGCCGTCCCCGCGGGGCTGTTCCGCCGGTCCTGACCCGGGCCCGGGCCCCCTTTGGAGTCTCGCGGCGACGGACGGGGTCCGGTGGCGGGGACGCGACCGGTGACGTTCCCTGAGAGGGACGGGATGACCGGCACGGTTGCGGGCACTCGAGGGGCACGCAGGACGGTCTCACCCCGCGAGGAGAGTCATGGCTGAGCAGAAGTCGTCGTCGGCCCTTGCGGCGCCGCTCCACGGCGCGGCCGCGGTGCTGCGGAGGGTGCCGGGCGCCGGGGTGGTGAGCAGGGCCGCGCAGGAAACGCTGGACAAGGTCGGTACCGTGTCGCCGCGCGGGCGGCGGATCGCGGTGTACACCGGGGCCGGAGTGCTCGGTGTCGCCGGCGTGGTGGAGTGGCCCGTCGCGCTCACCGGCGCGGCGGTGGCCTGGCTCACCCAGCCCCGCCCCGAACACCCCGCCGACGACGGGCGGAAGACCCTGGAGCAGACACCGGGCACGGGCACGACGCCCGAGGACACCGCGCCCGGCACGGGCATCGGGGCCCGGGACGCCGCCCCGGACACCGCCGCCGCGGCGAATGCCGCACCGGAGGGTGGCACGACCGCCCGGAGCGCCGCCGTGGACACGGCACCCACCGCTCAGGACGCCGCCGCGCCCCGGCAGCCCGCGAGGGAGCGCGCCGCGGCGGCCCGGGAACCCGCGGAGGACATCGGCACGGCGGCGCTGAGGTCCGAAGGAGGAGCCGGCTCCGGGGGGCGGGCCGCCCCGCCGGACACCGGGTCCCGGGGCAAGACGCCCAGGGGGCACGCGTCCACCGGGCCCCTCGGCCCGACGGCGCGGCCCGATCGCACCACCCGCTGAGGGCGCGCCATGGTACTCGGTTTGCTGACGGCGCCGTCGGCCGCCGCCCGTCTGCTCGCACGGACGGCGGTCCCGGCGGTGGGGGTGGCCGCCGGGGCGGTGGCCGGAACCGCGCGGGCCGGTGTGCGCGGTGCGGACGCCGCCGTGCGGGTCGCGCGCGTCGGCTGGAACGCGCTGCCCGGCGGGG
>NZ_QFDQ01000071.1 GCF_003270085.1 Streptomyces triticisoli
CGGGCCGCCGCGACCGCCTGGCCGGCGCCGCGACGGGCCGTCAGTAGCCCGCGCCGATGCGGCGCCAGCGGCGGCCGCTGGTGCCCGGCTCGGCGGGGTGGGTGGGGACGCGGCCGCGGTAGAGGACGTAGGGGCGCCACAGGTACCACAGGGGGTAGCTCCAGGCGTGCACCAGTCGGGTGAAGGGCCAGACGGCGAGGATGGCCCAGGCGGCGGTGGCGTGGACCTGGTAGATCAGCGGGGCGTGGGAGATGGCGTGGACGTCGGGGTCGCCGGCGAACAGGCCGCGGAACCACAGTGCCACGCTCTGGCGGTAGTCGTACCCGCTGCCGAACAGGTTGATCCCCATGGTCGGGATGATGCCCAGCACGATCACGACGGCGAGCAGGATCAGGGCGATCCAGTCGACGGGGCTGGTGGTGGCACGGACCCGGGGCACCGCGGTGCGGCGGAAGGCGAGCACCGCCACACCGGCGATGACGGCCAGCGCGGCGACGGTGCCGCCGATGGAGGAGAACCAGCGGTAGACGTTCTCCGGGATGCCGAGCCACCGGGTGAACGATTCGGGGACGAGGATGCCCAGGACGTGTCCGATGATGGCGGCGAAGGTGCCGTAGTGGAACAGCGGGCCGCCCCACTTCAGGAGTCTGCGCTCCTGCAGCTGGGTGGAGCGGCTGGTCCAGCCGAACCGGTCGTAGCGCCAGCGCCAGATGTGGCCGACGACGAAGGTGACGAGGGCGAGGTAGGGCAGGATGACCCACCACCACAGGTCCCAGGAGCTCATCGGCCATCTCCGATCGTGGCTGCGGTTCCAGTTACGGCTCCGGCTCCGGCTCCGGTTCCGGTCAGGAATTCGGGTGGGGCGAAGGGTTCGAGACCCACGTGCTCCAGGCCGACGTGTTCTTCGGGCGGGCCCTCGGCGGTCAGTCGGCGCAGCGTCTCGCGTTGCTGTCGGTCCGGGCTCGGCAGGCGGTCGCAGAGGGCGTCCAGGAGGGGCGCGTGGGGGTCGGTGTGCTCGTGCAGGGCCTGCCGGAGCATTTCCAGTCCGGCCCGGCACTGCAGGAGGATCCGGTGGCCGGGTTCGGGGGCGAGGGCGGCGAACTCCAGGATCAGCGGAAGGTGGTCGGGCAGTTCGCTCTCGGGCGGTTCGTGGCCGGCCTGGCGGTAGGTGTGCTTGAGGGCGAGCAGGGCCATGCCGCGGGCGCGGGTGTCGCCGTGGCGGTAGTACGTCAGGTACAGGCAGCGGCGGCGGGTGTGGTCGAAGGTCGCGACGTAGGCCTGCGCGGCCTCGGTGGGGGTGAGGGTGCGCAGCCGGTCGGTGAACGTGGTCAGGCGGGCCCGGTCGGCCGGGTCGCCGATCGCGGGGATCGCGGCCGTGACGTCGTCGAGCAGGGACAGGGTCCGCTGGTCGGGGTAGCGCAGCAGGATCGAGGTGATCCGGTGCAGCAGCGGCGTGTCGGCGCGGTGGTGGGTGCGGCGGAGGTTCCTCACCGGGCCTCCCCCTGACCGAGCTCACCGGGCTCGCCGAACAGGCCGGGGGCCGGAGCCGTGCCGTTCCAGCCGAGGAGGTTGAAGCGGACCCGGCCGTCGCTGTCGCGGAACTGGCTGCCGCCGCCCGGCGCCGACAACCCCGGAAGCGACGGCACGCCGGACAGGGTGTCCTGGGTGTGCGCCCCGCTGTCCGCGGCGCCGCCCGGGTAGTCCAGGGAGCAGTGCTGGGCCATCAGCGCGCCGGACCCCTCGGCGTGCACCTTGGGAATGACGTAGCGGTCGTCGTACTTGGCGATGGCCAGCAGCCGGTAGAGGTCCTCGACGTCCCGCGCGCTCATGCCGACCGCGTCCAGCAGTTCCTCGTCGACCGGGTCGCCCAGCTGCACCCCGCGCATGTGCGCGCGCATCGCGGTCAGCTTGCGCAGCACGTCCTCGACGACCGCGGTGTCGCCCGCGGTGAACAGGTTCGCCAGGTACGCCATCGGGATGCGCAGCGACTCGATGGCGGCGAACACCCGGTCGGGGTCGGCCTCGTCGTAGCCGGTGGCGTGCACGGCGTCCGTCACGGGCGACAGCGGCGGGACGTACCAGACCATCGGCATCGTCCGGTACTCCGGGTGCAGCGGCAGCGCCACCCGGTGCCGCTTGATCAGGGAGTAGACCGGGGAGCGCTGGGCGGCCTGGATCCAGTCGTGCGCGATGCCGTCGCGTTCGGCCGCGGCCAGGACGTCGGGGTCGTGCGGGTCGAGGAAGACCGACAGCTGCGCCTCGTACAGGTCCTTGTCGTCCTTGACCGAGGCGGCCTTCAGGACGGCGTCGGCGTCGTACAGCATCACGCCGAGGTGGCGCAGCCGGCCCACGCAGGTCTCCGAGCAGATGGTGGGCTGCCCGGCCTCGATCCGCGGGTAGCAGAAGGTGCACTTCTCGGCCTTGCCGGTGCGGTGGTTGAAGTAGACCTTCTTGTAGGGGCAGCCGGAGACGCAGAACCGCCAGCCGCGGCAGCGGTCCTGGTCGACCAGGACGATCCCGTCCTCCTCCCGCTTGTACATCGCCCCGGACGGGCAGGAGGCCACACACGACGGGTTCAGGCAGTGCTCGCAGATCCGCGGCAGGTAGAACATGAACGCCTGCTCGAACTCCATCCGCACCTGTTCGGACAGGCCCTCCAGATTCGGGTCGGTGGCGGCGTACACGGCCGCTCCGGCCAGGTCGTCGTCCCAGTTCGGGCCGTGCACCGGGCGCATGTCACGGCCGGTGAGCTGCGACTTGGGGCGTGCGCTGGGGAAGGAGTCGGACAGCGGGGCCGTGATGAGCTTCTCGTAGTCGTAGGTCCACGGCTCGTAGAAGTCGTCGAGCGGGGGCAGTTCGGGGTTGTAGAAGATGGTCGCCAGCTTGCGCAGCCGGCCGCCGGCCTTCAGTTTCAGCCTGCCGCGGCGGTTCAGCTCCCAGCCGCCCTTCCACTGCTTCTGGTCCTCGTAGCGGCGCGGATAGCCCACGCCGGGCTTGGTCTCGACGTTGTTGAACCACATGTACTCGGATCCCGGCCGGTTGGTCCAGGTCTGTTTGCAGGTGACCGAGCAGGTGTGGCAGCCGATGCACTTGTCGAGGTTCATCACCATCGCCACCTGGGCCATACAGCGTCCGACAGTGGCTCCGGCCCGGGGTCCTGCGGTGGCTTTGCCACGGGTCATCAGAACTGCACCTCCTGGCTGCGGCGCCGGATGACGGTGATCTCGTCGCGCTGGTTGCCGGTGGGACCGATGTAGTTGAACCCGTAGGAGAACTGGGCGTAACCGCCGATCAGGTGGGTCGGTTTGATCAGCAGCCGGGTGAGGGAGTTGTCGCCGCCGCCGTGCAGGCCGGAGGTCTCCGTCCTCGGCACGTTCAGATGCCGGTCCATGGTGTGGTACATGAACACCGTGCCCTCGGGCATCCGGTGGGTGACCACCGCCCGGCAGACCACCACACCGTTGCGGTTGTACGCCTCGATCCAGTCGTTGTCCGCCACCCCGATCCGCTCCGCGTCCAGCGGGCTCATCCAGATCACCGGGCCGCCGCGGAACAGCGTGAGCATGTGCAGGTTCTCCTGGTACTCGGAGTGGATGGACCACTTCGAGTGCGGTGTCAGATAGCGCACCACCAGCTGCGGGGTGCCGTCGGCGGCGCGGGTCGGGTCGCCGAAGTGGGCGACCGTGTTCAGCGGCGGCCGGTAGACGGGCAGCTGTTCGCCGAACTCGGCCATCCAGTCGTGGTCGAGGAAGAAGTGCTGCCGCCCGGTGAGGGTGTGCCAGGGTTTGCGGCGTTCGACGTTGACGGTGAACGGCGAGTAGCGGCGTCCGCCGGACTCGGTGCCGGACCACTCCGCCGAGGTGATCACCGAGCGGGGCTGGATCCGGGTGTCGGCGAAGGTGATCCGGTCGCCGGAACGCTCCTCGGCCAGGTCGGCCAGCTCCACTCCGGTCTTCTCCTCCAGCGTCCGGAGGGACTCCACCGCCAGGCGGCCGTTGGTGGTGCCGGACAGGGCCAGGATCGCCTCGCAGAACAGGTCGTCGCGGGCGATGGAGGGCCGTCCGTCGCCGGCTCCGCCGCGTACCGTGCCGTTGGCGCGCCGCAGCAGGTCGATCTCCTGGTCCGGCTTCCACGTGACGCCCTTGGTGGAGGTGCCGAGCGTGTCCAGCAGCGGCCCGATCGCGGCCATCTTCTCGGCCACCGCCGCGTAGTCGCGCTCCACCACGACCAGCCTGGGCATGGTCCTTCCCGGCACCGGCTCGCACTCGCCGGCCTTCCAGTCCCGCACCCGGCCGTGCGGCTGGGCCAGCTCGTCGGGGGTGTCGTGGGCCAGCGGCGCCGCGATCACGTCCCGGCGCACCCCCAGGTGGACGGCCGCCAGTTTCGAGAACTCGGCGGCGATGGTGTGGAAGACGTCGAAGTCGGTACGGGTCTGCCAGGGCGGGGCGATCGCCGGGCTGAAGGCGTGCACGAACGGGTGCATGTCGGTGGACGACAGGTCGTACTTCTCGTACCAGGTGGCGGCGGGCAGCACCACGTCGGAGAACAGGCAGGTGCTGGTCATCCGGAAGTCCACGGCCACCGACAGGTCGAGCTTGCCGACCGGCGCCTGATCGCGCCACACCACCTCCCGGGGGCGCAGGTCCGGTGGGGTCTCGGTGGCGGTGACCGCGTCGTCCGTCCCGAGCAGGTGCCGCAGCATGTACTCGTGGCCCTTCATGGAGGACGCGAAGAGGTTGGCACGCCAGATGGTCAGTACCCGGGGGAAGTTCGCCGGATCGTCCGGGTCCTCGGCGGCGAACCGCAGCCGCCCCGCCCTGAGTTCGTCGACGATGTGCTCCGGCACCTGCCTGCCGGCCCGCTCGGCCTCGTCGCACAGGTCCAGCGGGTTGCGGTCGAACGCGGGGTGCGAGGGCATCCAGCCCAGCCGGGCGGCCAGCGCGTTGCAGTCCGGCAGGGTCCGCCCGGCCAGCCGGCCCGCGCCGAGCGGGCTCGCCAGGGCGTCCGCGGCGAACGCCTCGTAGCGCCACTGGTCCGTGGCCAGCCAGAACAGCGGCGTGCCCACCATGTGCCGGGTCGGGCGCTGCCAGTCCAGGGCGAAGGCGAGATGGAACCAGCCGGTCAGCGGCCGTACCTTCTCCTGGCCGACGTAGTGTGCCCAGCCGCCGCCGTTGACGCCCTGGCTGCCGGTGAGCATCAGCAGCGACAGGAACGCGCGGTAGATCTGGTCGGAGTGGAACCAGTGGTTCGTCCCCGCCCCCATCGCGATCATCGAACGGCCCCGGGTCCGCTCCGCGTTCCGGGCGAACTCCCGGGCCACCCGGGCGGCGGCCCTCGCCGGCACCGAGGTGATCGTCTCCTGCCAGGCCGGCGTGTACGGGCTGTCCGCGTCCTCGTACCCCGACGGCCACACGCCGGGCAGCCCCTCGCGGGCCACCCCGTACTGGGCCAGCACCAGGTCGAAGACCGTGGTCACCAGGTGCCCGCCGATCCGCAGCGCGGGCACTCCGCGCCGCACCGTCGAGCCGGACTCGCCGGGCCCGGTGTCGAACCTCGGCAGGTCCACCGCCACCGGCTCGCGGCCCACCCGCCCGTACAGGGACAGCAGCGGATCGACACCGTCCAGCCTCAGGTTCCACCGGCCGGCCCCGGACGGCGTCCACCGAAAGCCCAGCGATCCGTTCGGGACCACCGGATCGCCGGTGAGGGCGTTCAGCAGCACCGTCTTGAACTCGCCCGCCTCCCCGGACTCCCCGGACCATCCGGGCAGGTCGGCGGCGGTGAGGAACTTCTCCGGTACGTACCCGCCGCCCTCGTGCTTCCTGAGCCGCACCAGGAACGGCAGGTCGGTGCAGGTCTTGGCGTACTCGGTGAAGTAGGGCACCTGCCGGTCGCGGTAGAACTCGGTGAGGATCACGTGCCCCATGGCCATCGCCAGCGCGCCGTCGGTTCCGGGCGCCGCCGCGAGCCAGTCGTCGGCGAACTTGGTGTGGTCCCCGTAGTCCGGCGAGACCACCACGACCTTCTGCCCCCGGTAGCGGGCCTCGGTCATGAAATGAGCGTCCGGCGTGCGGGTGATCGGCAGGTTGGTGCCCCACACGATCAGATAGCCGGCGTTCCACCAGTCGCCGGACTCCGGTACGTCCGTCTGGTCGCCGAACACCTGCGGGGAGGCCATCGGCAGGTCGGCGTACCAGTCGTAGAACGAGGAGATCGTCCCGCCGATCATCGACAGGAACCGCGTCCCCGCCGCGTACGAGGTCATCGACATCGCCGGGATCGGCGAGAACCCGACGATGCGGTCCGGGCCGTAGCGCTTCACCGTGTGCACGTGCGCCGCCGCGACCAGCTCGGTGACCTCCTGCCAGGTGCAGCGCACGAACCCGCCCTTGCCCCGCACCCGCTTGTACCGCGCCGAGCGCTCCGGATCCCCGGTCAGCCATGCCCAGGCCTCCACCGGGTCCGCCGTCCGTGCCCTCGCCTCGCGCCACAGGTCCAGCAGCGGGCCGCGTACGTACGGGTAGCGGATCCGGGTGGGGGAGTAGGTGTACCAGGAGAACGACGCCCCGCGCGGGCAGCCGCGCGGCTCGTACTCCGGTGAGTCGGGGCCGACCGAGGGGTAGTCGGTGGCCTGGGTCTCCCAGGTGATCAGGCCGTCCTTGACGTACACCTTCCACGAGCACGAGCCGGTGCAGTTCACCCCGTGCGTGGAGCGCACCTCCCGGTCGTGCCGCCACCGCTCCCGGTAGAACTCCTCCGCGGCGCGGCCTCCCTCCCGGTACAGCGCCCTGCGGTCCGGGGACTGCTCCCCGGGGAAGAAGAACTGCGCCGACCGCATCAGCCGCTCGGTCGCCTCCCCCACTCGGTCGGTGCTCACGCCCTTCGCCTCCTGCCGTACGCCGCGGCTGTCGTCCGTGCCCTCCGACAGACAATGCGGCCGCGGACGGTCACGGCGACGGAAACCCGCCGGGCCATTCGAGTCGTGACACCGTGCGCCGGTCGGTGACGGCGCTTCCGCGCGCGGCACCCGGCGTCCGGCCGGCGAGCACGGATCCGGTGCCGGCTCGGCGTTCGCCGACGCGGTGACGGCCCGTGGGTGCGAGTGGAACCGGCCAAGCGGAATCGGACACGGTCAGTCTCGGAGCCCGGCATACGCATCGCAAGCGGGCAATCATACGAAAAACGGCCCGCATCCGTCAGTTCGCTCCCTGCGGCGGCGTGGGCAGGTCGAGGCCCTCCAGGTCGGCGACCGGGGTGCGCAGGCCCACGGCGAGCCGGTTCCAGCCGTTGATCGCCACGATGGCGAAGGTGAGCGCCACGGTCTCCTCCGGGGTGAAGACGGAGTCGACGGCGGCGTAGTCCCCGTCCGGGGCACCGGTGCGGGGCAGTTCGGTCAGTGCTTCGCACCAGGCCAGCGCCGCACGCTCCCGCGTGGTGAACAGCTCTTCCGCCTCGCGCCAGGCCGCCACCACGTCCAGCCGTGTCCGGTGCTCGCCACGGCTGCGGGCGTCGCGGTGGTGCATGGCCAGGCAGTAGGCGCAGCCGTTGATCTGGGAGGCCCTGATGCGGACCAGTTCCAGCAGCTCCGGCTCCAGTCCGCTGTCGGCCACGGCCTGTTCCAGCCGCAGCATCGCCCCGACCCCGCGCGGGAACAGCTTTCGGTGGTCAGCACGCATGATCGGCCTCCTCCTCGCGGCGTTCGGCTGCCCGAGTACCTCGCACCCGGATGGCGCAGGCCCGCCTGCAGGGGCACTCCCGCACTGATACGACGGATCCTGCACGACATGGACGAGAGCCAGACGTGGGCGAGAACCAGGAGACGAGCAGATGACCGAGTCCGTCTACCACCCGGCCACCCCCGAGATCGGCGCCCGCCGGGCACAGCTCGCCCCGGCCGTCAACGAGGCGTTCGAGAACTTCAGCCGCGCCGTGTTCGCCGAAGGAGCCCTGCCGGAGAAGACCAAGCAGCTGATCGCCGTGGCCGTCGCGCACGTCACGCAGTGCCCGTACTGCATCCAGGGGCATACCCGTCTCGCCCGGCGAAAGGGAAACAGCCCGGAGGAGATCATGGAGGCCATCTGGGTCGCCGCCGAGATGCGCGCCGGCGGCGCCTACGCCCACTCCACTCTGGCCCTGCACGCGATGGACGAGACCTCGCCGCATCCGCACCACTGACGGTCCCGGGTTCAGGTGCCGGCGCGCTCGGGCCCGGTCAGCCACTCGGCCAGGACGGCTGCCTGGCTGTGGTCCAGGTCCTTGGTGGCGGTCAGCAGCACGAGCCGGTCGTGGGCGGCCAGGTCCCGCAGGTGCCGGGCCGCCTCGCGGTGCCCCGCGTCGCGCAGCTCGGCGCGGTAACGGCGGCGGAACTCGGTGAAACGAGCCGGGTCGTGGCCGTACCAGCGGCGCAGTTCGCTGGACGGGGCGACATCGCGCAGCCATTCGTCCAGGTGCGCGTCCTCCTTGCGCATGCCCCGCGGCCAGACCCGGTCGACGAGCACCCGCTTGCCGTCCCGCGGCGAGGTCTCCTCGTAGACCCGGCGACAGGTGATCTGTTCCACCATGACGACATCCCGCCGATCAGGCCGCACTGCGCCGGCGGGTGCTGAGCCGATCTACGCTCTGCACCGCGAGCTCGTCACGCTCCTGCGCCGGGGTGAGACGGATGCCGATGTGGTAGTCCTGAACCAGCATCCAGCCGAGGAAACCGGCGGCGAGGGTGCAGAGCATGCCGGCCGAGGTGAGCGCCAGGCCGAGGGTGGCCCCGGTGGCCGGGCCGTTCCAGTGGGTGACGTATGTCCCCAGGCTGATGGCGAACAGCGCGAGCGCGGTGACGTTGAGGCCGGCGTGGGCCAGGCCGACGGTTTTGGCGGCCGAGCCGCGCGGGATGCCGAAGGCCCAGTCGACGAATCCCGGGAGCGCGGCGAGCAGTGCGCTGCCGACACCGACGACGTTCAGCGCGATCGCCAGGTTGAGCCAGAACTGGCTTCCGGTGGCCGCGTACACGGCGAAGCCCGCGAGGGTTCCCGTGTAGAAGGCGACCGGGAAGCCGATCAGCATGGGGTGGAGGGGGTGACCGGCGACCGTGGCTTTGCTGTACATGAAGCCTCCTGAGTGGCCCCCCGTACGGACGTGTCGGGATGGTGTGGCCGGGTGGCCTCCCTCATGCGTTCTTCAGGCGCCGGCTCAGCTCGTCGATGTACTGGTCACCGTAGGCGGCCGCGACATCGTCGAGGTCGACCAGCGGGGGAATGTCCATGACCGGCTGCCGCTCGCTGAGGTAGAGGACGGTCTCCTCGATCACCCGCTGCTCGTCGTCCTCCGCCACGTGGAGCAGGCCGACGACGTCCGGGCTCGCCTGGAAACGCGACTCGATCACACCACCGTGGTACCGGGCACGGACCAGATAGTCATGGTCCCCCATGGGCTCGATCTGAAATTGCTCGGACATACCCCATGAGTACCCGCGATGCCGCGGAATATCACGGTATGCCACGTCGAGTTGCCGGGCCGACGCCGGCCGGTGCTCCGGGCCCCGCCCGGAAGCCTCGGCGGCCGGCGCCGGCCCGGGGGTCAGAGGCGGCCGCCGGGGACCACCGTGAACGTCGCGGGACCGGCCGGCAGATTCACCGTGTACTGGCGCAGGTAGGTGTCCAGGAACGGTGAGCGGGCGCCGGCGGTGGCGGTGTCACGGGCCGGGTCGTCCAGGGCCAGCCTGAGCTGCGCGCCCTTGACCGTGATCGTCTGGCCGGAGGGCGTGGCACGCCACGAACCGGTCTGGATGGAGCCGATCTCCACGGCCAGGACGTGCCCGGCCGCCAGGGTCCAGTCGGTCGCCTTGAGGTCGACGGTCATCCGGCCCGGGCGCAGCAGGGAGACCTGCTCGTCGAACATGACGGCGGTGCCGTCCGGGGCGACGTCGTACAGCTTGAGCATGACGTTGCCCTCCCCCTTGGCGGTCAGGGAGACCCGCGGGGTGCCGGTGACGCGCACGGCCTGCTCGACCGGCTTGGACCACACGAAGAAGCTCGACGTGACCTTCCCGGCCTTCTGGAGCTTCGCCAGCCCCTTGGCCAGGCCCTTCGGCGCGGCCGGGTCGATCGCGGGCGCGTGCTCCATGTCCCACTTCCCGGACGGCTGTGCGACTGCCGGCGCTGTCGGCTCGCCGGCCGCGGCCAGGGCCGCGCGGCCGGAGGCGCCGCCGTCGTCCACGTACGCGCCGCCGCCGAGCGGGAGGGTGACGGACCGCCTCACGACCGGCCAGGTGCTCTGGGCGCGCCAGGCACCGGTGGAGTCCTCCATGGCGTAGGCCGGGTAGCGGACCTTCGGCTTGATGCCCTTGAGGTACTGGTCGTAGAAGGAGAGGGTCTCGTCGAACCAGCCCTCGCGGCCCATGGACAGGCGCCCGTCGCCGGTGCGGTCGTTGCCGCGCACGTGCTCCCACTGGCCGAGCCACCCGCGCTGGGGGCCCGCGTGGTTGTCGAGGTACTCCTGCATCTCCTCGGGCTTGGTGTTGTTCTCGATGAAGCCCTGGGTGACGAACAGCGGAGTGCGGCTTCCCCTGGCCATCTTCGCCAGGTCACGGTCGGTCCAGTGCTTGTCCCACTGGTCGGAGATCCGGTACCCGGCCGCGTTCTGCGCCAGGCACTCCGGGTGGGTCTGCTCCCACCGGGCGTTGGCCTGGTAGCGCGTGTCGTCGTCCGCCATCGGGGCCATCGTGGCGATGGAGTTGTAGGCGTTGGCGGTACCGGTGACGTTCGGGCGGGGCACGCCGTTGGAGTAGATGTACTGGTACATGTCCCACACGGGTTCCTGGGCGACGACGGCCTTGAGCGCCTTCTGGCCCAGGTTGTTGCCGATCAGGCCCGTGACGGCGTCGTAGGACTTGCCGTACATGCCGACCGCGCCGGTGGACCACGGCTGTTTCGCGGCCCAGTCGATCGCGGCCCTGACGTCGGCCTGCTCGCCGGGGCCGGCCCAGTCGAGGCAGCCGGTGGAGCCGCCGAAGCCGCGCAGGTCCACCATGACGAAGGCGTAGCCGCGGGCGAACAGGTCGGTGCCCTCGACGAAGTCCTGGAAGCGGGACGAGGGGCCGGTGTGCGTCCAGCCCTCGGGGCCGGTCTGCCCGGAGTGGGCGAAGTACGGGCCGACCGACAGGATGACGGGCACCTTCCCGCCCTTGGGCAGTTTCTCGGGCAGCAGGACGTCGGCGTGCAGCTCGGTGCCGGAGCCGTCCGAGGACGGGAAGTAGTGCTGGGTCCAGACCGAGCCCTTGGGGACGCGGTCGTTCTCCTCGTGCGTGACGGGGGCGGTCGCGGTGGCGACCGCCCCCGTCCGGGCCTGCGCCGGAGTGGCGGGCTCGGGCGCCGCGGTGGCGGGGCCGGCGAGCGTACCGGTCAACGCGAGGGTGGTGACGACTGCTGAGGCGGCCCAGGCCGCCGTGCGACGTCTCTTCACGTGCTCCTCCCGGGGTGGTGGGAACGGGGCGGTGCAGGTGGTACGGCCGAGCAGCGGCTCCTGACCCGCCGAACGCGCCGGAGCCGACGGCGACGGAGCCTATGATCAGCGTTGAAACGCGTCAACGGTGCCGTGAGCGCGGCGTGTTGCCGATGTGGCTGCTCTTCGTGCGCTCGTCGGCCCGCCCAACTCCCGCTGCGCCTCCCACGGCTGACACCGCTTTGGCTGTCCGGCCCGCGCGCCGACCCCGACGGGGGATGGCGTTCTGCCGCCGGCCCCCTCAACACTGGTGCGCACACAGGCGGTGGAGGGGGTACGGGCATGGCGACGCCCACGGAACCGGCGCGGCCGGCGTCACCGGAGCGGCGGCCGGAGCTGGACGCGATCCGGATGCTGGTGGTGATCGGGCTGGTCTTCTTCCATTCGGCGCTCGTGTTCGCCGACGGCGACGACTACTACGTCAAGAATGCCGAGACCACCGAAGCCGTCCTGATCGCCGCCGGGTTCGCGGTCGTATGGGCCATGCCGCTGCTCTTCCTCGTCTCCGGTCTGGGCGCCTGGCACTCGCTGCACCGCCGCGGCCCGGGCGGTTTCGCCAAGGAGCGGCTGCTGCGGCTGGGAGTGCCGCTGGTCTTCGCGACCCTCGTACTGAACCCGCTGCCGCAGTGGCTGCGGCTGCGCTCGGCCGATGCCGGCCACCGCGAGTCGTACCTCGGCTTCCTGCCCCGTTTCTACGACGTGGACCTGGCACCCGCGGAGTTCCCCTTCCTCCTCCGGGGCGAGTACTTCGAGACCGGCCATCTCTGGTTCGTCGTACTCCTGTTGGCGTTCTCACTCATGCTGGCGCCGCTCGTGCGATGGCTGCCGCGCGAGCAGGTGCGCCACATCGGCGACCGGCTGGCGCACGCGGTGCTGCACCGGCGCGGTGCCGTGCTCCTGCCGGCCCTCGCCTTCGCCGCTGTCTGCGCCTTCGCCCGGATGGAGCAGGAGTACGCGGGCTGGCACCACTGGGCGTACCTGCTGTTCTTCGTCGCCGGTTTCACGCTCGCCGCCGACGACCGCTTCCGCGTCGTGGTGCGGCGCGAGGCCGGACTCGCCGCCTGGCTCGGCGTCGTGCTGTTCGCGGCATCCGGCCCCGGCTTCGTCCTGGCCGACGAGCCCATGACGGAGGCGACCGTCCTGGCCACCGCATCCCGGGCACTGTTCGGTGCGGCCGGATGGTGCCTGGTCCTTGCCATCCCCGGCCTCCTCGACCGTCGGCGGCACCGGCGCCCGCCGACGGCCCCGGACTCGGCCCCGGACTTGGCCCCGGACTTGGCCCCGGACTTGGCCCCGGATCCGGTTCCGAGGATGCGCCGGCGCCTCCGCCGCCATCTCGCCGCCGCCGTGCTGCCGCTGTACGTCCTGCACCAGCCGGTCGTCGTCGCCGTCGCCTACTTCGTGGTCGGCCGGTCGGCACCGATCCCGGTCAAGTACGCCGTCCTCGTGACGATCGCCCTCGCCCTCACCCTCGCCCTGTACGAGCTGCTGGTCCGCCGCACACGAACAACCCGTTTCCTGTTCGGGATGCGTTCCTGAGGCCGCCGCTCCCCGCCGGCAGGCGCGGTCAACGGTTCTGCACAGCGGGCACTTCCAGGCGGAGTTCGTAGCCGCCGTCGGCCGTGGGGCCGGCGGTGACGGTGCCGCCGAGGAGTTCGGCGCGCTGGCACAGACCGGCGAGGCCGTGCTGGGCGCTGGGCAGGGGGAGCGAGGGGCGGGTGGGTGCGGTGTTGGTGACGGTGGTGTGGACCGTACCGTCCACACAGCGGACGCGGACGGTCGCCGTCGCGCCGGGGGCGTGCTTGCGGACGTTGGTCAGGGCTTCCTGGACGGTGCGGTAGACGGCACGCTGGACCGTGGGCGGAAGGTCCTCGGGCAGGTCCGTCTCCAGTTTGGCCTCGATGCCGCTGCCGTCGACCAGTCGCCGCAGGTCGGCGAGGGACGGCTGGGGAGTGAGCTCCGTGGGACGGATGCCGGAGGCGCGCAACACGCTGACCATGTGCCGCAGCTCGTCCAGGGTCTGCACGCTGAGCTGCCGGATCGTGGCCGCGGCCTGTCGGGTCTCGGCGTCCCGACCGCCGACCTGGAGGGCCCCGGCCTGTACGGCGATGAGACTGACCTGGTGGGAGACCACGTCGTGCATCTCGCGGGCGAGTTGAGCGCGTTCCTGTGCCAGGACGCTCTGGGAGGCGAGCAGCCGTTCGTGCTCACGTGCCTCGGTGATCTCGGCGAGCCGCAGCGACAGTTCGCGCCGGGCCTGGACGAGCTGCCCGAGGAAGACGGGGGCGGCGGCGGTGGCCAGGGTGTAGCTGAGGTGGACGAGGTTGTGGGTGCCGGCGAGTTGAGCCGTTTTCAGGGCCCACCACGGCCAGGGCAGGAAGTCGGTGACCGCGTAGGCCAGGGCGCAACCGACCAGCAGGACGCGGTGGCGGCTGAGCGAGGACAGCGTGTACAGCGCCGCCGTCGTGGCGAACACCGCGTCGCTGATCAGGGCGGTGGGGACGGTGAGCGCGAAAGTCGTCAGCGGCAGACGGCGCCGCAGGGCGAGGGCGCACGCGCCGAGCAGCGCGCAGGCCAGAGCCGCCTGTTCCTTGACGTCGACGTTCACCCAGGCGTCCACCAGCGAGGCCCCGACGAGGGCGGCGTCCAGCAACACGGCGGGCGGCCGTCGGCCGGTCATCGGCTGTTCCCGTCCCGCGGTGGCCCGAGCAGGCCCGCGCGTTCGGCGATCAGGACGGCCTGCACCCGGCTGCTGACCTCCAGCTTGCCGAGCACGGCGCTGACGTGGCCCTTGACGGTGCCGGTGCTCAGGTGCATCCGCCTGCCGATGTCCGTGTTGCCGAGCCCTTCGGCCATGAGGACGAGGACCGTTCGCTCGCGCGGGGTCAGCCGGGCGGTGAGGCGGGCGGCGGGCTCGCGCACACCCGTGCCGAGAAAGCCGTCCACCACCGTGCGGGTGACCTTCGACGACAACACCGTTCCACCCTCGGCCAGGGCCCTGACCAGATGCGGAAGTTGCTCCGGGTCGGTGTCCTTGAGCAGGAACCCGGCGGCGCCCGAGCGCAGCGCGGTCGCCACGTACTCGTCGGCGTCGAACGTGGTGAGCATGGCCACGACCGGGGGCTCCGGCATGAGGCGGAGGTCGGCCAGGACGGTGAGCCCGTCCACGTCCGGCATCCGGATGTCCAGCAGGACGACGTCGGGGCGCGACTCGCGTACCGTCCGGACGGCCTGGCCGCCGGGAACCGCCGCCACGACCTCGATGTCGTCCGCCCTGTTGAGGATGTACGTGAAACCCCCGCGGATCAGGGCCTCGTCGTCGACCACCAGTACCCGGATCAACCAGCGCTCCGCTCGTCGCATGCCCGGTGCGATCTGTACCACGTCGGGACCGTCCACGAACCGGTTCGAGGTGTTTGCCCACCGATCGGACGTACGCTTCACGCCCCCGGCCAGTCGGCCGGGTTGCTTCGGCCGGTCGGCGGGGTGCATTCGGCAGGACACCGGGGTGACGGCGCCGGGTGCGCGGCAAAAGCTGAGAGTATGACGCAGAACGTATCGTCCGTACCGTCAGCCGTGCCGTCGTCCGTACCGTCGGCCGTGCCGACCGAGGTGTCACCCGAGGCCCGGGCCGGGCTCGGGGCACGCCCGTCCTCCGCCTCCGCCGGCACACCGTCGGCGGGGCGGCTGATCGGAGTCGACCTGGCCCGCGGGCTTGCCGTCCTCGGCATGTACTCGGCCCACGTCGGCCCCGACGTGACGGTCGGCGGGCCGGTGGGATTCCTGCTGGAGACGGCCCGGGGCCGCTCCTCCGCCCTCTTCGCGGTGCTCGCCGGCTTCTCGCTGGTCCTCATCACCGGCCGTCCGCACCCGAGAACGGGACGCGCCGGCCGGCAGGCCGTGGTGAGGATCGTGATCCGCGCCGTCGTCCTCATGGCGCTCGGTTACGCGCTGACCGCTCTGGGCACCGGGGTCGATGTCATCCTGAGCTTCTACGGACTGCTCTTCCTCACGATCCTTCCCCTGCACCGGTTGCGGGCCAGGACGCTGGCGCTCATCGCCGCCGCGGAGGCCCTCGTCCTTCCCCAGGTCCTCTACGCGCTGCGGCAGTCGATGGCGGAGGGAAACTGGGCGGACGCGGTCATCGCCGGTGACCCGCTGGCCCGGATCACCGGTACCGACGGGATGGTGGAACTCCTGTTCACCGGGGAGTATCCGGTCCTCACCTGGATGCCGTTCCTGCTCGCGGGCATGGCCGTGGCCAGGCTCGACCTCACCGGGTCCGGCGTCCGCTCCCGGCTGGCCCTCACGGGCGGCGCCCTCGCCCTGCTCGGCTACGGCGGCTCCTGGCTGGCGCTGCGCCTGGTACCCCACGCTCTTTCCGCCGTCGCGCACGCCACGGGCAGCGAATCGGCGTCGTCCGCGTGGTGGTCCGACACCGTCGGCGAACCCGAGGGCCACACCCCGGCCGCCTGGCTGCTGGTGGCCGCCCCCCACAGCCAGACGACCTTCTCCGTCCTCGGCAACACGGGCATCGCCCTCGCCGTGCTGGCCGTCTGTCTGACCGTCGCCGGCAGGATGCCCCGCCTCACGCGCCTGGCCAGGCCGGTCTCGGTGGTCGGCATGACGGCGCTGACCGCCTACGTCCTGCACATCGTCGCCCTGTGGTTCTTCACCGACGTATGGGAGGTGCCGGCGATCGAGGACGACAGCCTGTCCGCGCTGCCGGTGCTCCTCGCCTTCATCGTGGCCGCCACGCTCCTCGCGGCCCTGTGGACCCGCCGCTTCCGGCGCGGCCCCCTGGAGTACGTCCTCCATGTCGCCACCCGCCCCGCGAGGCGCGTCCCATGAGACGGTACGACCCGGACGTCGCGTGCTGACGACCGCTCAGCGCGCTCGTGCGACCAGGAACTCGGTGGCGTCGTGCAGGGCTGTCAACCGCGGATAGTCCTCCTCGTCGATCCGCAGACCGGTGCGTTCGGAAAGGGTTTCCACGAAGCTCAGGAAGTCCAGCGAGTCGAGTTCGAGCGCGTCGCGGAACGGGGTGTCCGGGGCCAGGCCGGTGAGATCGGCGCCGGGCACCGCACGAGTGAGCGCTTCCTCGACGACAGTGCGGGCCTCGGTCTCGTCCATCACAGGTTCTCCGGCTTCTGGAGCAGGCGGTCGACGGCGTTCAGGAACCGGGCTCCCACCGCACCGTCGCTGGCTCGGTGATCGGCGGACAGGGTGGCCGTCACGACGGGTCGCACACCGATCATGCCGTGGTCCGCCCAGGGGCGCTCGACCGCGGCCCCGAAACCGACCAGGGCGACCTGGGGCGGGTGGATGACACCGTAGACGGCCTCGACGCCCTGATCGCCGAGGCTGCTGACGGTGAGGGTGCTCCCGGTGATCTCCGTGCCGCGCAGCCGCCCTCGCCTGGCCCGCTCGACCAGGTCCTTCAGCCGGCTCATCACCTGCTCCGGAGCGAGCGAGTCCACGTCGTGGAGGACCGGCACGGTCAGGCCCCCGTCGCGCAGCGAGACGACGAACCCCAGGTGAACACCGTCGCCCGGGACGAAACCCCCGTCCCTCCAGAAGCCGTTCAGGTCGGGGACCTCGACGGCGGCGGTGGCGACAGCCTTGAGCAGCAGCGCGGCGGGCAGCATCCGTTCGCCGACCGGCAGCTCGCGGTTGTGCGCGCGCAGCCATGCGAGCGCCGCGCTCAGGTCGATCGTCGTGGCGAGGTAGTAGTGCGGGATCTCCCGGTTGGCCCGGCTCATCAGGTCGCCGATGGCCCTGCGCATCGCGGCGGTGGAGGATCCGGCCGTCCCGGTGCGGCCCGCAGCCGGAGGAGGAACTTCCGCGGGCGCGGGGGGAGACACCGCGGCAGCGGGTGCGGGGCCGGTGCGCGGGTGTGCCGCCTTCTCCACATCGGTTCCCCGTACGGCTCCGTCCTGGCCGGTGCCGCGCACTGTGCCGAGGTCGACGCGCAGTTCCGCGGCGAGCCGCCGTGCGTAGGGCGTGGCGCGCGGGCGCCGGCCGTCTCCGTGCGCGGCGCGCTCGATGTCGGCGCGGGTGATCCTGCCGCCGGGCCCGCTGCCGTGGACCGTCGCCAGGTCGATGCCCCGCTCGTCGGCGAGGTGCCTTGCGAGCGGTCCGGCCTCGGTGTGGACCACGGGGGGCTGTGGAGCGGGGGCGGTGGCCTGCCCGGCTTTCCGGGGCCGGGGTGGTGCCGGCTGTTCCGCGGGGGCGGCCGCCTGGAGCTGTGCCGCCGGCTCTGCCGGCTCTGTCGTCTCTGTCTCCGTTGCCTCTGCGGTCTCTGTTTCCGCGGCCTCTGCCGTCGCTGCCTCCGCCGCCTCGATGAGGGCCAGCGGTGTGCCCACCGGAACCCTGGTGCCGGGCGCGACCAGCAGACGGCCGACGGTTCCCGACTCGAAGCACTCGATCTCGACGGCGGACTTGTCGGTTTCGACGACGGCGATCACATCGCCGCGCGTCACCGTGTCGCCGGGGGCGACGAGCCACTCCTGGAGAGTGCCCGTCTCCATGTCCGCGCCCAGCGACGGCATGGTGAACTCACCCACGGTGCCCCACCGCCTCCCGGGCCGCGGCGGCGATGTCCTCCGCCTGCGGCAGCGCGGCCTCCTCCAGGTGCCGGGCGTAGGGAATCGGCACCTCGGCACTGCACACCCTCCCGACGGGTGCGTCGAGTTCGTAGAAGGCCTGCTCGGTGATCCGGGCGGAGACCTCGGCGGCGAGACCGCCGGTGCGCCAGCCCTCGTCGACGACGACGGCACGGTGCGTCCTGGCCACCGAGGCCATGACCGTGACGTCGTCGAGGGGGCGGAGGCTGCGCAGGTCCACGACCTCGGCGCTGATGTCCTCCTCGGCGAGGAGGTCCGCCGCCGAGAGGACTTTGGGCAGCGAACCTCCGTACGTGACAAGGGTGACGTCGTCGCCCGAGCGGCGGACGGCGGCCGACGAGATGTCCAGGGGGCCCTCGGCCGCGGTGAGTTCGCCGGAGACGTTGTAGAGGGAACCGTGTTCGAAGATGACCACGGGGTCGGGGTCGGCGAGCGCGGGGGCGAGCATGCCACGCGCGTCCTGAAGCGTGGCGGGGGCCAGGACGCGGATGCCGGGGATGTGGGCGTACCAGCCCTCGAGGCTGTGCGAGTGCTGGGCCGCGAGCTGCCGTCCGGCCCCGGTGGTCATCCTGATGACCACCGGCACCGAGAGCTGGCCGCCGGACATGTGCCGCAGCGTGGCGGCGTTGTTGAGGATCTGGTCGAGGGCCAGCAGGCTGAAGTTGACCGTCATGATCTCGACGACGGGCCGCATGCCGGCGACGGCCGCACCGATGCCCGTGCCGACGAACGCCGACTCCGACAAGGGGGTGTCGCGCACCCGTTCGGGGCCGAACTCCTCGACCAGGCCGAGGCTGACACCGAAGGCACCGCCGTACCTGCCGACGTCCTCGCCCAGCAGGAAGACCCGGTCGTCGGCGGACAGCGCCTCGCGGAGGGCTTCGCGCAGCGCCTCCCGGTACGTCGTCGTGACCGTTTTCATCAGCGCGCCTCCGGCAGATCACCGGCAGCCGTGACGACGTACCGCAGGAGGTCGCTCACGGGCTCCACCGGAGCGGCCTCGGCCGCGGCCACCGCGCGGTCGACCTCGTCCGTGCAGCGCCGGTCCAGCTCGGCGTACGACGCGTCGTCCAGCTCGCCCGCCGACCTCATCCGCCGCTCCAGCAGCACCACCGGGTCACGGGCGCGCCAGCGTTCGATCTCCGCCTTGTCGCGGTAGCGGTCGGGGTCGTACATGGAGTGCGCGCGGAAGCGGTAGGTGCGCAGTTCCAGGAAGTACGGGCCGTGCCCGGCGCGGATGCCCTCCACCGCGCGGTGCGCGGCGTCCTCGACCGCGAGGACGTCCATGCCGTCGACGGCCCAGGCCGGCATCCCGTAGGACGCGGCACGCATGGCCAGGTCCGTCTGCCCGTGCTCGACGCGCAGGGGTGTCCCCATCGCGTACAGGTTGTTCTCGCACGCGAGCAGGAGCGGCAGCCCCCACAGGACGGCGAGGTTCGCGGTCTCGTGGAACTCGCCCTCGGCGAAGGCGCCGTCCCCGAAGAAGCAGCAGACGACGCCCGGCCCTCCGCGCATCTTCTCGGCCAGGGCCAGGCCGGCGGCGAGCGGGATGCCGCCGCCGACGATCGCGTTGCCGCCGTAGAAGCGGCGGCCCACGTCGAACAGGTGCATGGAACCGCCGCGTCCGCGGCTGCACCCGGTGGCCTTGCCGTACATCTCCGCCATGACGGCGTCCGTGGGCACGCCGCGGGCGAGGGCGTGGCCGTGTTCGCGGTAGGTGGAGACGACCGTGTCGACCGGGCCGAGCGCGTCGAGCACGCCGGCCGCGACGGCCTCCTCCCCGATGTACAGGTGCACGAAGCCCCGGATCTTCGCGGCGCTGTACAACTCGACACAGCGCTCCTCGAAACGGCGGATCAGCAGCATGGAGGCCAGGAGGTCACGATGGTGCTTGGCAGCGGCGTCCTGGTGGGTTCCGCGGTGGGCGGGCTTGGCCGGTTTCCTGTGACTGGTGCTCATGGCCGGGTGCTCCGAGAGGTTGCGTGGTGCGGGTCCGCGTCCGGCGCACCGGGCCGGACCCGTGGTGCCGGGGGCTCAAGCCGGGGGCTCAAGGTGTCTCGAGGGTCGAGGTGTCGCCTTCCGGGAGCCCGAGCTCACGCGCCCGCAGCAGCCGCCGCATGACCTTGCCGCTCCTGGTGTGCGGCAGGTTCCGGTCGAAGGCGATCTCCCGGGGCGCCACCGCGGGCCCCAGTTTGCGGCGGGCGAAGGCGAGGAGGTCCCGCAGGACGGCGTCGTCCGGATCAACTCCGGGGCGCAGGGACACATAGGCCTTCACGATCGCGCCGGCGGTCGGATCCGGGCGCCCGATCACCCCGGCCTCCGCCACCTGCGGATGTTCCAGCAGGGCGCTCTCCACCTCGAAGGGGCTGATCAGGTGGCCCGCGGACTTGATGACGTCGTCGCCGCGCCCGACGAACCAGAAGTACCCGTCCGCGTCCTCGCGCACGATGTCGCCGGTCAGGTACCAGCCGTCGGCGAAGCACTTGGCGTACCGGTCCTCGGCGTGCAGATAGCCGCGGAACATCGACGGCCAGCCGGGCCGCAGCGCCAGCTCGCCCTCCTGGCCGGGGTCGTCGACCGTACGGACGCGGCCCTCGGGCGAGCGCCACACGGTGCCGTCGGGTGCCCGGGCCAGGACGGCGGCGACCATGCCCGGCAGGGGGCGGCCCATCGATCCGGGCTTGATGGGGCAGGCCGCCAGGTTGGCGACGACGATGCACCCGGTCTCGGTCTGCCACCAGTTGTCGTGCACCGGGAGCCCCAGCACGTCCCGGCCCCACAGGACCACCTCGGGGTTGAGCGGCTCGCCCACCGAGGCGATGAACCTCAGCGCCGACAGGTCGAACGAGCGCGGCAGGTCGTAGGGGCCCTGCCGGGGAGTCGCCCGCATCAGCATGCGCAGGGCGGTGGGCGCGGTGTACCAGACCGTGACCCGCTCCTGGGCGAGGACGCCGTACCAGCGGCGTACGTCGAAGTCGCCCTCGTCGACGACGACCGTGACGCCGTGCGTGAGCGGAGCGATGATGCCGTACGACATGCCGGTGACCCAGCCCGGGTCGGCGGTGCACCAGTACACGTCGTCCGGGTGCAGGTCGAGCGCGAACGCGGCGGTGACGTGATGGGCGACGACCGCCTCGTGCACATGGATCGCGCCCTTGGGGGCCCCGGTGGTGCCACTGGTGAAGTGCAGCAGTGCCACGTCGTCGGGATCGGTGCGGGGAACCGGGAAGTCCTCGTCGGCCCCCTCCATCAGCGCGTCGAAGGACAGCGTTCCGGAAAGGTCCCGGCCGCGCTCGCCGACGATCAGGACGTGCTCGAGTGCGGGCAGGCCGTCCCGCACCGGGGCGACCTTGCGCACGTACGACTGCTCGGTGGTGACCAGGACGCGGGCACTGCCCAGCCGCATGCGCTGGGCCACGGGATCCGGCCCGAAGGCCGGGAAGAGCGGGCAGAGCACGGACGCGTTCTTGAACGTGCCGAGCACCGCCGTGAAGAGTTCGGGGCAGCGCCCGAGCAGGGTGAACACCCGGTCACCACGATCCACGCCGAGGGAACGCAGCACTTGGGCGAACCTGCTCGTCAGCCGCGCGAGCGCCGCGTACGGGACGGACTCGGCCGTCCCGTCCCGGCGCACGCAGCGCAGGGCGACCCGGTCGCCGCGGCCCTCGGCCACGTGGCGGTCCACGGCCTCGTACCCGATGTTGAGGCCACCACCCGGCAGCCCGGCGAGCCGTTCGCGTGCCGCGGCCCAGCTGAACTCGGCGCGGGTCTTCTCGTAGTCGGTGAGGACCGGAGTCACGGGAGCCGGTGCCGTCTTGGCGATGACGTCCTGCCTCATGGCGCACCTTCCTCGGCCACGCGTCGTGAACGTGCGTGTGGAGCTCTCCTCCCACGATCGACGCGAGGAGCGGAGACCGCCAGTGGACCGGCCCCGTGGGTGTCCGCCCTCCCCTCAGCGCGGGCTGTAGGTGAGGCAGTCGGCGGCTTCCCGGCCGGGGCCCACGGCGATACCCGGGGCCTGGCACTCGAGCCGGGAGTTGTGGCGGCAGTCGGCCATCTTGCACGCTCCGACCTGACCGGTGGCGGCCGGGTCACCGCCTTCGAAGGAGGTGACGAAATACGTGTCGCACCGGGCGTGCGGGGGATCGCCGACGGTGATGGCCAGCGCGTGGCACGCGCTGCCGACGTTGTACGAGCACGCCTCCACCGCGCACTCGTTGATGAAGGGCATGTCCACGGGGCCTCCTGACATCCGGGGTACGCCACGAGCCGGCAGTGGCGGCGGGCCCGCACGACGTCCTGTGACGATCGGTCCCCAAGGTGCGTCGGCCTGCCCGCCGGGCCGGCGCACGACACCCGGCCGCCGCCGGAATCACCCAATGGCCGGAACACGCCGCACCGGGGCCGGGGCGGGGCCCGCCGGAGCCGGAGCAGGGACTTTCGGAGCCCGCACATGGGCTGTTCGGCCTCAGCAGAAAGGGAACACGGGCGGTGGACTGGAGCTGTCGGCAGTCGTGACCCAGCCAGGAGGAGAGAACCATGGCCACACTCGCGCGTAGGCAGAAGTTCCCGTTCCCGGAGATTCCCGAGTGGTTCGAGACCTTCCCCGCACGCTTCGCCATGCCCACGATGGGCGATCTGTACGCGGTCCGGATCGAGGACTACATGGAGGGCGACCGGTACGTCGTGCGGGCGGAACTGCCGGGCGTCTCTCCCGACGACATCGACGTCGTCATCAGCGAGGGCATGCTGACCGTCAAGGCCGAGCGCACCGAACGCGATGTGGACAAGCACCGCAGCGAGATCCGCTACGGGTCCATGAGCCGCAGCGTGACCCTGCCACCCGGAGCCGACGAGGACGACGTCAGGGCCGACTACACCAACGGCATGCTCACCGTGAGCGTGGGGCTGGGGCGTGAGAAGACCCAGGAGAAGCACATCGAGGTCAAGCACGGCGCGTGACCCGGCAGCCCGGGCGGGCCCCGGCAGGCGTGCCGGGGCCCGCCCGGGTGGGACCGGCCCCGAGGCGACGAGAAGGGCGCTGAACGATGAG
>NZ_QFDQ01000072.1 GCF_003270085.1 Streptomyces triticisoli
GGCACGGCGGCCGGAGCGGCCGGAGGCGCGGCGGCGGGTACGGCGGCCGGAGCGGCCGCACGCTCGCGCGCCGGAGAGCGGGCCCGTGCGGGCGACCGGTCCCGCACCGAGGACGACGCCATGACGCGCTCCGAGGAGCGCATGCACGTCGGCGTCGAGCGCCGCGAGGCGGGCCGGGCGCGGCTGCGCAAGTACGTCGTCACCGAGGATGTCGAGCAGACCGTGCCGGTGCGCCACGAGGAGGTGCGCGTCGAGCGGGAGCCGATCACGGACGCCAACCGTGACGCCGCCCTGTCCGGCCCCGAGATCTCCGAGGCCGAGCACGAGGTGACCCTGCACGAGGAGCGCCCGGTGGTGGAGACCGAGACCGTTCCCGTCGAACGCGTCCGGCTGACCACCGAGGAGCGGACCGAACAGGAGACGGTGCGGGGCAAGGTCCGCAAGGAGCGGATCGAGGGTGAGGCCGAGGGGGTCGACGAGATCGAAGACAGGGGCCGGGGCGAGGGTCGGGGCGAGGGCCGGGGCCGTCGCCGGTAGGTCCGCGAACCACGCTGCGCGAGGGTGTCGGCGGAGGCCGTCGGCACCCCGCGCGGGCAGTTTTTGCTACCGTCCGGTAACATCTCTGAGCAGGAAAAACGAACGCATGAGCGGCTCCGCGGCCGGGTTCTGCGGGTCGTCGGCCGACGTTCTGCCAGAAGGTTCGTGAAGTTCTTCACAAGGAAACCGGCCCGGTCTGAGGGCAAAACGGCCTCCGTAGGCCCATTCGGGGGCTCAGCGGGCGCGAAACGGTGCTCGGGGAGGCGCCGGGCAGGGGTTCCGCAAGGGCCGTTCGGCCCCTCCTCGCGGGCCCTCCGGCAGGGCAGAGGAGCAGCTCACACGGTTTTGACAACGGGCCGAACCGGACGGCGCCCGCCGTCCGGTGACGGGGCCTGCGCAAAGCGGGGCGCGAACTATAACACAGGCCCCGCCCAAGCTTGTGAAGGGGCGCACGAGCCCCCCACCTGGAGTGGGGGGATACTCGATGCCATGAGCACCACGGAGCGTCCCAGGATCCTCGTAGTAGGCGGTGGGTACGTAGGCCTGTACGCAGCTCGGCGCATCCTGAAGAAGATGCGCTACGGAGAGGCGACCGTCACGGTCGTCGACCCCCGGTCGTACATGACCTACCAGCCCTTCCTCCCCGAAGCCGCCGCCGGCAACATCTCCCCCCGGCACGTCGTCGTCCCGCTGCGGCGCGTACTGCCCAAGGCGGAGGTCCTCACCGGCCGGGTCACCGACATCGACCAGGACCGCAAGGTCGCCACGGTCGCCCCGCTGGTCGGCGAGTCCTACGAACTTCCCTTCGACTACCTGGTCATCGCGATGGGCGCGGTCTCCCGGACCTTCCCGATCCCCGGACTCGCCGAGCAGGGCATCGGCATGAAGGGCATCGAGGAGGCCATCGGCCTGCGCAACCACGTCCTGGAGCAGCTCGACAAGGCCGACTCCACCACGGACGAGGAGATCCGCCGCAAGGCGCTCACCTTCGTCTTCGTCGGCGGTGGCTTCGCCGGCGCCGAGACCATCGGCGAGGTTGAGGACATGGCCCGGGACGCGGCCAAGTACTACCGGAACGTGTCCCGCGAGGACATGCGCTTCATCCTCGTCGACGCCGCCGACAAGATCCTCCCCGAGGTCGGCCCGAAGCTCGGCCAGTACGGCAAGGAGCACCTGGAGAGCCGCGGTGTGGAGGTCTACCTCTCCACCTCCATGGACTCCTGCGTCGACGGCCACGTGGTGCTGAAGAACGGGCTCGAGGTCGACTCCAACACGATCGTGTGGACCGCCGGCGTCAAGCCGAACCCGGCGCTGGCCCGCTTCGGCCTGCCGCTCGGCCCGCGCGGCCACGTCGACACCCAGCCCACCCTCCAGGTCACCGGCACCGACTACATCTGGGCCGCCGGCGACAACGCCCAGGTGCCCGACCTCGTCGGCCGCAAGGCGGGCAACGAGAACGCCTGGTGCCCGCCGAACGCCCAGCACGCGCTGCGCCAGGCCAAGGTCCTCGGCGACAACGTGGTCTCCGGCATGCGGGGCTTCCCGCAGAAGGAGTACGAGCACGCCAACAAGGGCGCGGTCGCGGGCCTCGGCCTCCACAAGGGCGTGGCGTTGATCGCCATGGGCAAGATGAAGATCAAGCTCAAGGGCCGTCTCGCCTGGTACATGCACCGCACCTACCACGGCATGGCGATGCCGACCTGGAACCGCAAGATCCGCATCTTCGCCGACTGGACCCTCGCCATGTTCCTCAAGCGCGAGGTCGTCTCCCTCGGCGCGATGGAGAACCCCCGCGAGGAGTTCTACGAGGCCGCCAAGCCGGCCCCGGTCGCCGCCGCGGCGAAGACCGAGGAGAAGGCCAAGGCCTCCTGACCCCGGGTCAGCCTCCTGACCTCCGGTCACCGAACCGCCCTGAAGGGGCCGCCCGCCATCCGTGGTGCGGGCGGCCCCTTCGGCGCGTGCGGGGCCGTACGCCCCGGAGCTGCGCTACGCGAGGTAGCGGCGGAAGCCCTCGGCCAGGGGCCGGAAGCCGCACGCCTCGTAGAAGGCGTGGACGTACGCGTCGTCCGCGGCCAGCAGCTGGACCTTGTAGCAGCCGGCCGACTCACCCAGCCGTACGGCCGCCTCCATCAGCCGCCGCCCGACGCCCCGCCGCCGGAAGGAGCCGGCCACCACGACGTTCTCCACGAACAGGATGGCCCGGCCACCGCGGGTGAGGTTCGGCATGACGATGCAGTCCGCGGTTCCGGCCGCCGCGCCCCCGGCGTCGGCGACCAGGACGGTCCGGCCGTGCTGCCCGGACATGGCGGCCCAGACGGCCTCCGCCGAGGCACGGGGCAACGGCACGTCATCGGGGTTAAGTTCGCTGTAGAGGGCCAGCAGCGCCGACAGGTCGGCCCCGGTGGCCGGCCGTACGATGATCTTCATTCGCCGAGCCTACCGAGGTGCCGCCCAGGGCCTCGGGCCGCAGGGCGGAGCCCTCCAGGGGGCGGACGCGCCGCCGCGGCACGTGGTTTGCCCAGTTGTAACCCCATTGCGGGACTGCATTGCGGGCGTCCCGGTGTTTACGTGGTGGATGACATTCCGGCGTTCGTCGTCACGGAGGTGTTCACCATGCCCGACGCCGCGCAGCGGCTCACGAGATTTCTCGAACAGTTGGTGGGGGTCCCGCTCCCGGTGCGGATCCGCGCCTGGGACGGCTCGCAGGCCGGGCCGCCCGGGGCACCGATGCTCGTCGTGCACAACCGCCGCGCCCTGCGACGGCTGCTGTTCAAACCCGGTGAACTGGGCCTGGCCCGCGCCTGGGTGGCCGGGGACCTGACCGTCGAGGGGGACCTCTACACCGCCCTGGACCTGATCGCCGGCCTCATCTGGGAGCGCGGGGAGGACGCCCCCGGGCTCACCCGGGCACTGCGCGATCCCGAGGCGCGGGCCGCCGTGCGCGGACTGGTGCGGCTGGCCGGGCCCCCGCTGCCGCCCGCCCCGCCCCGCGAGGAGGTCCGCCGGCGCCGCGGCCCCGTGCACACCAGGCACAGCGACAGGCGCGCCATCAGCCACCACTACGACGTCGGCAACGACTTCTACGAACTCGTCCTCGGCCCGTCCATGGTGTACTCCTGCGCCTACTGGCCGGCCCCCGAACCCGGCGCCACCCTCGAACAGGCCCAGCGCGACAAGCTCGAGCTCATCGCCCGCAAGCTGGACCTGGAACCCGGCCGGCGCCTCCTCGACGTCGGCTGCGGCTGGGGCTCCATGGTCATCCACGCGGCCCGTGAGCACGGCGTGAGCGCCGTCGGCGTCACCCTGTCCCAGGAACAGGCCGCGTACGCCCGTAAACGCGTCGCCGACGAAGGGCTCACCGACCGGGTGGAGATCCGCGTCCAGGACTACCGGGACGTGGACGACGGACCGTACGACGCCGTCTCCTCCATCGGCATGGCCGAACACGTCGGCGCCGCCCGCTACCTGGAGTACGCGAAGGTCCTGCACACCCTGCTCAGGCCCGGCGGGCGGCTCCTCAACCACCAGATCGGCCGCCGCCCGCAGCGCGACGAGACGGCGTACCAGGTGGACGATTTCATCGACGCCTACGTCTTCCCCGACGGTGAACTCGCCCCCATCGGCACCACCGTCACCCAGCTGGAGCGCGCCGGGTTCGAGGTGCGCGACGTGGAGTCGATCCGTGAGCACTACGCGCTCACCCTGCGCCGCTGGGTCACCAACCTGGAGACGCACTGGGACCGCGCGGTACGGCTCGCCGGCCCCGGCCGCACCCGCGTCTGGCAGCTGTACATGGCGGCCTCGGCCGTCGCCTTCGAGCGCAACCGCATCGGCGTCAACCAGGTCCTGGCCGTGCGGACCCCCGAGTCCGGCGACTCGGGGATGCCGCTGCGGGCCCGTACGTGGGGCGCACCGGCTGTGTGACGGACACGTCGGAGGGTCCCCCGTTCCGCTGAGGAACGGGGGACCCTCCGACGCCGGTGCCGCTACTCCGACTTGATGGCCTGCAGCATGTTCAGGCGGGCCGCGCGCCGGGCCGGCCACAGGGCCGCCAGCACGCCGACCGTCGCCGCCAGCAGCAGGAAGACGGCCAGCCTCCCCCAGGGCAGGACCAGTTCGTACGTCGCCATTCTGGTGCCGAGCAGTTCACCGGCCGCCCAGCCGAAGAACACACCGAGCCCGATGCCGAGGACCCCGCCGAACAGGGAGATCACCAGGGACTCCAGGCGGACCATCCGCTTGACGCCCCTGCGGTCCAGGCCGATCGCGCGGAGCATGCCGATCTCCTGGGAGCGCTCGAACACCGACATCGCCAGGGTGTTGATGACACCGAGGACCGCCACGATCACCGCCATGGCGAGCAGGCCGTAGAGCAGGTTCAGCAGCAGCGTGAACATCTGCGCGATGTTGTTGGAGATGTCCTTCTTGTCCATGATCTGGATGGCCGGGTTGGAGCCGAGGGCCTTGACCAGCTTCTCCTTGGCCGCGTCGGACGCGCCGTCGGCGGTCCTGACCATGACCTGCATGTCGGTGGGGTCCGACTGGTGCGGGGAGAGGGTGGCGTTGTCCAGCATGATCCCGCGGATCATCTCGTTGCCCTCGTAGACCCCGGCGACCGTCAGCTTCTGCTTCCGGCCGTCCTCGTAGGCGACGGTGAAACTCGAACCGGCCTTCCACCGGTGCGACTTGGCGGTCTCGTCGTCCACGACGACCTTCGTCCCGCCGACCGTGAAGGAGCCGTCCTCGACCTTCAAGTCCGTCAGCTCGCCGATCGCGGAGCCGTTGACACCGGTCAGGTACTCGGTCCGGCCCTCGATGCGGGAGGGCGCGTTGCGCAGCGGGCTGGTGGCGGTCACACCCTCGGCGGCGCGCAGCTTCCTGTCGACCTCCGGGGAGAGGAAGTTGCCGTTCGCCATCGACACCACGTAGTCGGCGCGGAGCGCGGACGAGGCCATCTTGTCGATCGCGTGCTGCAGGCTGCCCGCCATCACCGTCATACCGGTGATCAGGGTCAGGCCGATCATCAGTGCGGCCGCGGTGGCCGCCGTACGGCGCGGGTTGCGCACCGCGTTCTGCCGGGCCAGCTTGCCGGCCACACCGAACGTGCGCAGGACCGGGGCCACGGCGGCGATCAGCGGGCGGGACAGCAGCGGCGTCAGGACGAACACACCGATGATCAGCAGCACCGCGCCGAGACCCATGGCGGCCTGGGCGGTGTCCGCGTCCATCGTCCTGGCCGCCAGGACCACCACGACACCGGCCGCCGAGAACAGGGCGCCGACGGTGTTGCGCAGCACCAGCGACCTGGTGGTGGCCTTGGCGTGCACGCTGCTCATCGCCGCCACCGGCGGGATCCTGGCGGCCCGCCGGCCGGGCAGCCACGCGGCCACCATGGTCACCTTGATACCGACCACCAGGGCGGTGACGACCGTGCCGGGCGTGACGAGCAGCGGCCCGTCCGGAACGGTGGCGCCCAGCGACCCCATCAGGGACTTCAGCCCCGCGCCGATGCCGACACCGGCGACCAGACCGGTCACGGCGGCCACCGCGCCCACCACGAACGCCTCGATCAGCACCGACCGGGTGACCTGCCGGCGCGAGGCGCCCACCGCGCGCAGCAGCGCCAGCTCCCTGGTGCGCTGGGCGACCAGCATGGAGAAGGTGTTGGCGATGATGAACGTACCGACGAACAGCGAGATCCCGGCGAAGACCAGCAGGCCCCGCTTCAGTCCGCTCATCGAGTCCGCGATCATCCGCGCCTGGTCGTCGGCGAGCTGCTCGCCGGTGGTCGTCTCGGTCTTCCCCTTCGGCAGCGCCCGGTCCAGCTGCGCCTTCAGCGCCGCCTGGCTGGTGCCCGCCTTCGCCTTCACGTCGATCTCGTCGTACGTGCCCGGCTTGCCGAACAGCTTCTGCGCGGTCGCCGTGTCGAACAGGGCGAGGCTGCCACCGGCGGCGACGTTGCCGTCGTCGGTGGTGAAGACGCCGGTGACGGTGGGCGTCAGGACGGGCCCGTTCACGGAGATGCGTATGGTGTCGCCGACCTCGTAGCCGGCGCGGCGGGCGGTCTCGGAGTCGATGAGGACCTGGCCCTCGCCGCGCGGGGCGGCGCCGGACTGCAGCGGGTACCGGGGGTCCTCGCTGCCCCAGTAGTTGCCGCCCTGGGACTGGAAGCCGCCGCCGATCAGCCTGCCGTCCTTGTCGGCGATCGCGGTGAAGCCCCGCACGACACCGACGGCGGAGGCGGCTCCCGGTACGCGGGCGCTGTCGTCCAGCAGCGCCTGGGTCAGCTCGGCCCGCTTGCCGATCCGGTCGCCCCTGCCCTCCTGGTACGCGGCCTCCACGGCCACGTCGACATGGCCGAAGCCCTTGGCGGAGCTGTTCTGGAACGCGTTCGAGATGGTGTTGGTGAAGACCAGGGTTCCCGACACGAAGGCGACGCCGAGCATCACGGCGAGCACGGTCATGAGGAGCCGGGCCTTGTGCGCGAGTACGTTGCGCAAGGCGGTGCGGAACATGGGTGTGTCTCAGTCCAGGGTGTATGAGGTGGTGTTGGGGAGGGGGATCAGCTGGTGCGGCGCTTGCCGTCGAACTCGGGGGTCCGGGGCCGCGCGGCGGAGCCGCTGGTGTTGCCGCCCCCGGGAAGACGCCGCATGCGGTCCAGAACGGCATCCGCCGTCGGCCCGTACACCTCATCCACGATCCGTCCGTCCGCGAGGAAGACGACACGGTCCGCGTACGCCGCCGCCACCGGGTCGTGGGTCACCATCACCACGGTCCGGCCGAGTTCGCGCACGGAGTTGCGCAGGAAGCCGAGCACCTCGGCGCCGGAGCGCGAGTCGAGGTTTCCGGTGGGTTCGTCGCCGAAGATGATCTCCGGCCTGGAAGCCAGCGCCCGGGCGACGGCGACACGCTGCTGCTGACCGCCGGACAGCTGGGAGGGCCGGTGGCCCAGCCGGTCGGCGAGCCCGACCATGCCGATCACGGAGTCCAGCCACTCCTTGTCCGGCCTGCGGCCGGCGATGTCCATCGGAAGGGTGATGTTCTCCAGGGCCGTGAGCGTGGGCAGCAGGTTGAACGCCTGGAAGATGAAGCCGATCTTGTCCCGGCGCAACGTGGTGAGCTGCCTGTCCTTCAGCGAGCCGAGTTCGGTGTCACCGATGCGCACCGAACCGGAGGAGAAGGTGTCCAGGCCCGCCACGCAGTGCATCAGCGTGGACTTGCCGGATCCGGACGGCCCCATGATCGCCGTGAACTCGGCCTGCGGGAAGTCGACCGAGACCCGGTCGAGCGCGACCACCTGGGTCTCGCCCTGTCCGTAGATCTTCGACAGGTCCCTGGCACGCGCGGCCACGGCGGTGGTCCGGCCGGTGATGGAAGAGGTGGTCACGGGTGGTGCTCCTGACGGGACGACGACGTTCTCGGGGACGTGAACCATCGTCGCGGCGGATCCGGCCCGTGGAGTCAGTCGCAGTTCCGGTTCCGGGGACCGACCCGGGTCGGACCGCGGCCGGGCGCGTCATACCTCGGGATGACGAGCACCCCTGAGACGCGTCCCCTGAACAGGGTGTTCAAAACAGGTGGAGCGCCCTGGTTCCGAACGGTGAAATCCCGTCATTCCGCGTACGCGGCCGACCACTTCCCGCAAGGCTGTTGGCAAGTGCCGATGGGCACCTGGTGGGGCTGATGCTCCCTCAGTTACCCATGAAATAAGACAACATGAGTCGACCCACCCGCTGCCTGGGGAAGGCATCCCGATAGGCTCGGAGCCCCCAGCGCGGACCCCATGGCCTGCCCGGATGGTGGAAAGCAGACACGGCGAGCTTAAACCTCGCTGCCCCCTCGCGGGCGTGCCGGTTCAAGTCCGGCTCCGGGCACCACCCATCACCCACGGTCAGGCCCTGTGAACCGTCAGTACGGCCTCCGCGGCCCGGGTCCTTCCTGTCGCGCGTCAGCGCAGTGTCAGGGTCCAGGCCAGGCCCAGGGCGAGCAGCCCCGTCGTGAACCAGAGGGTGTAGTCGCCGACTTCGCCGTCGTGGAGGGATTTGAGGGCCTTGGCCGGGGGGACGAGGACGCGGCGCAGGCGGCCGGGGCGGCTGCCCGGGGTGCGCAGGGAGACGGCTGCCAGGGCCAGGGCGGCGGCTGTCGCGGCGGCCGCGGTCGTCCAGGCTCCGGGGGTGGGGGTGTAGGAGGCGGAGGGCGGACTCGGGGGAAGGTGGCCGGTGAGGACCTGGTGGGCCGTCTGGCGGGGCTGCTCGAAGGAGTGGGACGCGGTGATGAACTCGGCGGCGACGCCGGGGACGAAGGCGGTGGCGTAGGCGGCTGCCACCAGGGCCAGTGCGGGGATGAGCAGGGCGGTGCGGCCGCGGGCCGCTCCGCCGCCGCCGTGGTCGGGTTCGCCGTCGCCCGGCTCGCCAGGCTCGCCGGGTTTGCCGGGTGCACTCGTCAGGAGCGGGTCGTGGCGCGGGCCCCAGCCGAGGAAGATCCGTGCTCCCGCGCGCAGGAAGGCCGCGGAGGTGACGGCCAGGCAGGCGGCCAGGACGGGGAACGGCCAGCCGGGGCCGGGTGAGTCGTGGATGAGGGCGGCGGACAGGAAGGTCCCGAACGGGGGCAGTGCGGCGAAGCCCAGGGCGCAGCAGAGGAAGATCAGGGCGGGGAGCGCCTCGCGCGGGGTGCGGCCGCGGCCGTGCAGGGCCAGTTCGTCGCCCGATCCGAGGGATCGGACGACGGTGGCGAACGTCAGGAACAGGGCGGCCTTGAGCAGCCCGTCGGTGATGACGAAGAGGGTGGCGCCGGCCAGGCCGCGCGGGGTGAGCAGGGCGATGCCGGCGAGGAAGACGCCGCCGTGGCTGACGGTGAGGAAGGCCAGCTGGCGTTTGAGGTCCGCCTGGAGCAGGCACATCACCGCTCCGATCACCGCGCTGGCCACGCCCAGGGCGAGCAGGCCGTCGCGGACGGCGGCCGAGGCACTGCCGAGGGCGCCGGAGAAGCCGTCCCAGTAGACGCGGGCGAAGGTGTGGTAGGCGAGGTCGCTCATGATGCCGGTGAACAGCGCGCCGACCGGGGCGGGGGCGACCGCGTAGGCGTCGGAGAGCCAGAAGTGGAAGGGCACGGCCCCGGCCTTGACCAGGAGCCCTGTGGTGATCAGGGTGAACGCCACGGTGACCAGGCCGTCCGGCGGCCGGCTGCCCAGGGCCTCGCCGATCTCGGCGAGGTTCAGCGCCCCGGTGCGGCCGTAGACCAGCACGATCCCCAGGAGCAGGGTGAAGGCTCCGGTGGAGTTGACGACGGTGAAGTTGATCGCGCCCTGGACGACGGCGGACTGGTGGATCTGGTAGCCGCACAGCGCGTACGCCGACACGCTCATCAGCTCGAACCACACGAAGATGTTGAACAGGTCGCCGGACAGGGCGAAGCCGGCCATGCCGGCCAGCAGGGCGAGGACCAGCGCGTGGTAGAGGTGCCCGACCTCCTCGAAGTAGCGCCAGGAGAACACCAGGGACGTGGTGGTCAGCAGGCCGGTGAGGGCGACCAGGGACGCCGACAGGGGTTCCACGACGAAGTCGATGCCCAGGGCCGTACCCCCGGCGGGACGCCAGCCGCCGAACCAGTAGACGATCGGGTGGGCGCGCGAGGCGAGCGTCAGCAGCACGCCCAGCGCGGTCACGCCCGCCGCCACCACGATGGCGGTCAGGTCGGGCACCCAGCGCGGCAGGAACTGGGCGAGCGCGGCGAGCAGGGCCGCGGCGACCAGGGGCGCGGCGACGGTCAGCGGGACCAGGTCGGCGGCCATGTCAGCCCCGCATCCCGCGCAGCCGGTCCGGGTCGACGGAGCCCGTCCGGCGGTGCGCCTGCAGGGCCAGCGCGAGGACCAGGGCGAGGACCACGACACTGACGACCACGTCGGTCAGCGTCAGCGCCTGTACGACCGGGTCGACCAGCGGCTTGCCCGGCTGGGCCCCCTGGGTGATGGGCGGCTGACCGTTGTTCAGGTAGCCGACGCAGATCAGGGTGACGTAGGTCGAGGACTGCATCACGGTCAGGCACACCGCCATGTGGATGTAGTTGCGGCTGCTGACGATGCCGTACAGGCCGGCGACGAACAGCACTCCGGCCACCGCGTACGGGTACGGGGCCATCAGTCCTCCGCCGCGCCGGGGAGCGTCTGGACGTACTCCTTGAGGAACTCGTGGAAGACCAGGACCGTCGCCGCGGACACCTCCAGGCCGGTGGCCCAGTTCAGGACGGCGATGGTGCCGCCGGAGGCCAGCGTGCCCGTGCTGCCCAGCGGCAGGACGTTGGCCAGGAAGGCATGGCCCGCGGCCAGCACCGCGAGCCCGAGACCGATGTACGCGGCCGCCCCCAGCCCCTCGGCGGCGTCGACCAGTCCGGTGGGCGTCAGTGCCCGGTGGTCGCGGTAGCCGCCGGCCGCCCAGAGCATCAGCGCGGCGGCCCCGCACACCACCCCGCCCTGGAAGCCGCCGCCCGGGGTGAGGTAGCCGTAGGAGATGGTCCACAGGCCCAGCAGCACCGTGACGGGGATCAGCAGGGAGACCAGGTGGCGCTGCGCGGCGCTGGTCGGCCGGTCCGAGGGCCGCTGTTCCTCTGCCTCGCGGGAGGAGCGCAGCAGCAGGGCGGTGCCCATCACGCAGGTGAACAGGATCAGTTCCTCGCCGAGGGTGTCCAGGGCGCGGTAGTCGAAGACGATCGAGGTGGGCACGTTGGTGACGTGCCGCTGGGCGGTGGCGTGGCGGGCGAGGTAGCGGGCGTAGGGGCCCTGGGTGCTGCCGAAGTCGGGCAGGCCGGCCAGGCCCCACAGCAGGAAGGCGGCGAGCGCGGCCCCCAGCGGCAGGAACAGTAGGGCTCGGGTGCGGGTGTTCATCCACGGTCCTGCGGGCCGACCCGGTGGATGGTCATCAGCAGCACCGCCGGATACGCCACGGTGGAGACGACCGCCATCGAGATGGCCACGTCCGGGGCCTGCAACACGGTGAACAGCAGGACCTGGGACAGCCCGAACAGGCCGTTGAGCATCACCTGGCGCAGCGGGTCGCGGGCGAGCACGACGGCCACCCCGAGCACGGCGACCGCGGTGAGCACGAGCGCGGTCAGCGCGGTCATGTGCCCTCCCCGGCGTCGTCGGCCCGGGTCGCGAGGTCCCGGTGGACCAGGCGCCGGGCGGAGCGGGCGGTGGCGTGGGTGAGCGCCGGGCCCAGTGCGGCGAGGAAGGCCAGCGCGGCCAGCGACTGCACCGTCCCCGACAGCTGGGAGAACCCGGTGATCGCCACCGAGGCACCGATCAGGACCGGGCCGACGAGGCTGCCCGCGCCGGAGTAGTGCAGCCGGTCGAAGACGTCGCGCATCCACCACACGCCCACGCAGCAGATCAGCTCGGCCAGGACACCGGCGGCCAGCAGGGCGTATGCGACGGCCGCGGACGCGCTCATGGCAGCCGGTCCAGGAACCGCGCCATGACCATGCCGCTCACCCAGCTCATGACCGCCGTGACGAGCGCGGCCCCGGTGGCCGCCGAGGACTGGTAGCCCACCGCCAGGCAGACCAGGGCCAGCGTGGTGACCGCCCCGCCGAGTTCCACCGCGACCAGGCCGTCGATGGGCCTCGCCCCCCTGCACACCGCCGCGAGCGGTCCCAGACCGCAGATCAGGGCGAACGCGGCCCACAGGTAGGCGGTCCTCACAGCGGCTCCTCCGAGGCGCGCATCGGCCGCAGGTCGTGCAGCAGCGCCTGCCCGGTCGCGCGGTCGATGTCGATCACGTAGGCGTTGGGCGAGTACGTCGCCGCGAGCGTCAGCCACGCCCGGAGCGCCGCGGCACGGCGGTCGGTGCCGGTGGCCTGCGTCCGGCGGTGTACGAAGCTCCCCACCGAGTCGCGCCGGCCGCGCACGACGCTGCGCGCCAGTACGGCGGTGATCACGCCGAAGTCGACGGCGGCCTGCCACAGGAGCGAGGGGACGGCCCCCAGCCACCGCGCCCGCAGCCCCCACGGCATCAGCCCCCGGGAGGCCACCACCGCGGCCCCCGCACCGGCCAGCAGCGACGCACCGGCGCCCCACAGGGCGGTGAACACGTCCCACTGGCCGGCGAAGAGGAACCAGAGGGGAAACAGCGCGCACGCCCAGCCCAGACCGGTGGCGGCCGTGCGGACCAGCAACCGCCGCTGCACGGGCCGCCTCCTTTCCTCGACACCGCCGAGCAGGAACGAAAGCGGTGATATGCGCCCAAGCCTCGCATCCCGGTCACGGCGGCCGCCGCACCGACACGACTCCGGGACCGGGGGCGGGGCCCTCGCGGGGTGGCCCGGGGAAGGGTGCGGAAGAGGACGCGGCGGTCAGTCCTCGTGGACCGTCCGATCGCCAAGTGCCGCGGCGACGGCGGTGTTCAACGGCGCATCGGCAGCTCCACCAGGCCGGCCAGCTCCGTGTCGGATGCCGGTCTGAGTGTCGACAGGATGTGGCGGGCCGCGGGCAGGTCGGTGGCCCCGGTGCCCTGCACGGTCACGGTGTGGACCAGACCGGTGCGGCGCAGTCGCAGTTCCTGGCGTTCGTAGCCGCCCTGGTAGGTCACCAGCAGGCGGCCGCCGCCGTCGTCCGTGCAGTGGATCGGGTCCCCGAAGGGGACGGGGCAGCCGCGGGAGTCGGCGCGCCGGGTGTCGTGTCCCGCGCGTGCCACGCCGAGGTGCAGGCCCGCTGAGCCGGACCGCTCGTAGGCGGCGCCGAAGCCGTCCTCGCTCGCGCCCACGGACTCCAGGGTGTAACCGGGGGGCGGGTCGCCGACCCGGAGCAGGGCGCGGTCCACGCCGTTGGCGGTGAGCCACTCGTCGAGAGTGGGGGGCTGGGCAGCGGCCCAGGCGGCGTACGCCGCGCCGGCCACGAGGGCGGTCGCCACCCCGAGAGCGGCCGGCTTGGCCCGGGCGCCGGGCAGGAAGAACGCGGCCGCGACCGCGTACCAGATGCCGCCGGCCAGGTAGAGCAGACTGCTGTTCTCCAGGAGGTGGTGGTCGGCCTGCACGTCCGTCACGATGGTCCCGAGTGCGCCGGCCGTGCCGAGTCCGTACACACCCGACGCCCATCGCCACAGGCCGCGTGCCTGCCGGGTGACCGGCATGATCGGGTGGGCCATGGCACCGAGGCCTGCGAACGCGGCCACCGCCAGGGAGATCACGAGGGCGAGGACGACGGCGACGATCGCCGTGTTGTCGGTGAAGAGGGCGATCATCACCGCGTAGAACTGGAGACCGGTCAGGACGGAGCCGATGAACCACACGGCTGCCAGGTGGGCGATGACGAGCCCCGCCTCGTTCTTCGGTGTCATTCTCATGTTCACGCCAGATCGGCGCATGCGGTTCCTTGATCGAACCGCGGCGTGTGCGGTCAGCCCTCGTCGGTGAGCACCTCGGGCAGTTCGCCGGACAGCGGGACCATCGCGTCTCCGGCGGGATTCCGGACCACGGCCGTGGTCGGCCCGCCATGCACGAACAACACATGTCCCCCTGGGGGCCCGGGCCGTGCGGCTTTCGGGTTTCGGGCAGGGAGAGACCAGCGGCAGATCCCGGCGGAGCCCGCGGGGACACCATTGACATCGGGTGAGTCCGGACGGAAACTCAGGGGACACTTGAGTGAAGATTTTTTCACCAGGCGAACGAGCGGGCGACCCGACCCGCCTCCAGGCAACGACGCCAACCCGAAGGGAACGACCGATGCGTACCACCGTCGGCATCATCGGAGCCGGACCGGCCGGCCTGCTCCTCGCCCGGCTGCTCCACAACGCCGGGATCGACTCGGTCGTCCTGGAGAGCCGCGACCGCGCCTACGTCGAGCACCGCCAGCGGGCCGGAATCCTGGAGCAGGGCACCGTCGACGTGCTGCGCGCCGCCGGGGCCGGGAAGCGGATGGACCGTGAGGGGCTGCCGCACGACGGGATCGAACTGCGCTTCGACCGGCGCCGGCACCGCGTCGACTTCCCCGCGCTCACCGGCGGGCGGTCCGTGATGGTCTACGCCCAGACCGAGGTGTGCAAGGACCTCATCGCCCTGCAGCTCAAGGAGGGCGGCCCGCTGCTGTTCGAGGCGGAGGCGCTGGCCGTGGAGGGGGCCGAGACCGACCGTCCCACCATCCGGTTCCGCCACGAGGGGCGCGAGGACGTCCTCGAGTGCGACTACGTCGTCGGGTGCGACGGCTTCTGGGGCGTGGCACGCAAGGCGATCCCCGCCTCGGTCTCCCAGACGTTCGAGCGGACGTACCCCTTCGGCTGGCTCGGCATCCTCGCCGACGTGCCCCCCTCGCACGACGAGCTGATCTACGCCCGCCACGACCGCGGGTTCGCCCTGCTGTCCATGCGCTCCCCGTCCGTCTCCCGCCTCTATCTCCAGGTGCCGGTGGACACCGACGCCGAGTCGTGGAGCGACGAGCGGATCTGGGACGAGCTCGAGCGGCGGTTCGAGACGGACGACGACTGGACCCTGCAGCGCGGGCCGATCACCCAGAAGTCGGTGACCCCCATGCGCTCCTACGTCCACGAGCCCATGCGCCACGGCCGGCTGTTCCTCGCCGGGGACGCCGCCCACATCGTGCCGCCGACCGGGGCCAAGGGGCTGAACCTCGCCGTCGGGGACGTCGTCACCTTCGTACGGGCACTGGTGCACCGGAGGGAGACCGGGTCCGCGGAGCTCCTCGACGCCTACTCGGCGAACTGCCTGCGGCGCGTCTGGCAGGCCGAGCGGTTCAGCTACGACATGACGGCGATGCTGCACCGGGACCCCGACGCCACCCCGTTCGACCGGCGCGTGCAGCTGGCCCGCCTGGACCGGATCAGCTCCTGCCGGGCGGCCGAGACCGACCTCGCCCTGGGCTACACCGGGTTCCCGCTCGACTGACGGAAGGTGACCGGCGGGGCCGTACGGGCGCCCGGTGGTCTCCGGCCGGTTCCGGACGGGTCCCGGCTTGGTGAGGAATGACACCGTCCGCTGACGGGAATCACCTGGTCGCGTAGCGTGTTCGGCAGCATGAGGAGGGAAAGATCCCTCCGAGGTACTAGGACCTGTCCTTTGCCTTTCCATTACTCTTGGGCCAAGGCCGCGCCGTGCGGCCATGGAGGAGTGAGATGAGGAGCAGAAACCCGGTCTTCTCGCGACGGGGGTTCAGCCGCGACAGCGGCTACGCGGGCTTCAACACCGCGCCGCAGGCCGGGGGACCCGCTCTCGGCACGCAGGGCAATCCGTACGCGCAGGGCGCTCCGTACGCCCAGCCGAGTGGCAACCCCTACGCGCAGAACCCCTACGCTCAGCAGGACCTGCAGTACGGCGCGCCCCAGGCCCCGGCCACCACCGGCCGGATGACGATGGACGACGTCGTCCTGCGCACGGCGTCCACGCTCGGCACACTGGTCGTGACGGCCGCGCTCGCCTGGGCGCTGCTGCCGGTCGACGCCGCCAACATCGGCCGTTCCTACGGCATCGGGATCGGCGCCGCGCTGCTCGGCATGGTGCTGGCCCTGGTGCAGTCCTTCAAGCGCAAGGCCTCGCCCGCGCTGATCCTGACCTACGCCGCCGTCGAGGGCGTGTTCCTCGGCGTCATCTCCAGCATCGTCGACACCCACATCGCCAGCGGCGCGGCCATGCAGGCCGTGCTCGGCACGATGGCGGTCTTCGTCGGCGTCCTGCTGGCGTACAAGGCGGGCTGGATCCGCGTCAACCGCCGGTTCTACGGCTTCGTGATGGCGGCGGCGCTCGGCTTCGTGATGCTGATGATGGTGAACATGCTGTTCGCCGTGTTCGGCGGCGGTGACGGCCTCGGCTTCCGCAGCGGTCCGCTCGGCGTCTTCTTCGGTGTCGTCGGCATCATCCTCGGTGCCTGCTTCCTCGCCCTGGACTTCAAGCAGGTCGAGGACGGCATCGCCTACGGCGCGCCGCGTGAGGAGGCCTGGCTCGCGGCCTTCGGTCTCACGCTGACGCTGGTGTGGATCTACATGGAGTTCCTGCGGATCATCGCGATCCTCAACCAGAGCGACTGAGCGACTGGTCCACCAGCGACACGCCGAGAGACATTCGAGTGAACAACCGAGCGAAAGGGCCCCGGGTCTTCCCGGGGCCCTTCGTCGTGGAGAGGGGGCGCGCCTAGAGCAGTTTGCGCGCGGCCCTCCTCAGGTCGTACTCGTGGATGAGTGCCTTGGCGTGGCCGTACGCGAGGTTGTGTTCGTGGCGGAGCCAGCTGACCTTCTCCTCGAAGCGGAGCGCGGGGCCTTCTTCGACGGTGCGCAGCCAGTCGGAGATCTCACGACCGGTGCAGTGGGGGATGCGGGCGAGCAGATTGCGGTGGGTCTCTTCGGAGAAGACTTGGGACATCGGCGCCTCCGGACGCGTTCGATGAAGCCGGTCCTTCACGTCACCGTGCCTGAGGGTTCGCGTGTTGGCAACAGTCCTGGGGCGACGCGTAGTCTCGCGGCGTGGTGGACACGACTTCTCTGACCCGGGCAGTGGATCACTTCGCCGACCGCCTCCGGGCGGCGCCGCAGAGCCGGTTGCAGCGGGCCGGCGCCGCCGAGGCACTGGCGCTGGCCAGGGAGTTCGCCCGGCGGGCCCAGCTCGCCGAGTGCCCCGGGGCCGAGCCGCGGGAGATGCCGGACGCGGGGATGTTCGCGGCCGCGGACCAGGTCACCGTCGCCGGACACGACCTGGCGCTCGTACTGAAAACCGAGGACGAGGTGTCGGAGGCCGTACGCCTGGTGCAGGAGGCGCAGCGGCGGGCGGGGGTCTGACCTCAGTCACAGGTCCCGGTCACAGGTCCCGGTCACAGGTCCCGGTCACGGAGCCCGGCTACAGAGAGGCGATGACGCGGTCCGCCAGGATGTACACGTTCTCCTCGCCGCAGGCGAAAGTGAGCGTGTAGGCGCCGGAGACGCCCGAACCGCCCAGCAGGACCGGGGACTCGCCCGCGCGCAGGGCGGCGGCCAGGCGCTCGGCGGTCTCCTGGTGGCCCGGGGTCATGCACAGGGTCGTACCGTCGGCGAAGACGTAGACGTCGAGGGTGCCCAGCGGGCCCGGGCGGACGTCGGTCAGCCCCACGCGGGTCCGGGCCAGCTCCTCCAGCGTGACCGCCGTGCGCTCGTGGTCGCCCACGGCCGGGGAGGGGTGGGGCGTGAAGTCGGGGTGCGAGGGGTGCCGGCGGCGGGCGGCGGCCAGCTCCGGGGACTCGCCGGAGGCGGCCTGCTCGTCGGCCTCCACGCCGGTCTCGGTCACCGGCTCCAGATGGTCGAGACCCGAGAGGTCGACCTGCCGGGGCAGGAACAGCTCGCTGTCGGGCAGCCCGAGCAGGGAGGGCGCGTCGGCGGCGTCCCTGGCCTCCTGCGCGGCCCAGAACGCCCGTGCCTCGGCCAGCTCCCGCTCCCGCTCCTCGGCGAGCGCCTGGACCACGGCGGCACGTATCTGCTCCGCGTCCGTGTGGCCGCGGGCGGCGGGCAGCAGGGCGCGCGCGGTGGCGGCGTGGTTCTCCGCCAACTGCTTCTGCAGAGCCGTGACCTGGCGCCGCAGGGCGAAAAGGGTGCGCAGGACGGCGACGCCCACGGCGCCGGTGGCGGCCGTGGTGAGCAGCAGGGCGATCGGCATGGCGCTCACTGACGTACTCCCGGGTTCAAGGTCGATCCCCGACTTCCTACATCAGCTTGAAGGGCGGACTATCCAGTTGTCAGTGCGTAACGTCACGAAACGGACGGGGAAGCCGCCTGTAGGTTTCCTGGGGAAACGCGCTGACCTGCGAAGATCCCTCTGCCGAGGGAGAAAGGTCACATCCTGAAGGAGATTGGATCACAGAACGGCCCGGATTCCAGGCGTTTCCTGGAATCCGGGCCGTTCGGTCACAGCGAGTGGTAAGGCGGACACCGACGGTCCTTCAAGCGGCCGTGTGTCCCGCCGTGCGGAGCGTCAGCTGAGGCGCTCGATGATCATCGCCATGCCCTGGCCGCCGCCGACGCACATCGTCTCCAGACCGAACTGCTTGTCGTGGAACTGCAGGGAGTTGATCAGCGTGCCGGTGATGCGCGCGCCGGTCATGCCGAAGGGGTGCCCGACGGCGATCGCGCCGCCGTTGACGTTCAGCTTCTCCAGCGGGATGCCCAGGTCGCGGTAGGAGGGGATCACCTGGGCGGCGAAGGCCTCGTTGATCTCGACCAGGTCGATGTCGTCGATGGTCAGCCCGGCCCGCCGCAGGGCCTGCTTGCTGGCCTCGACCGGGCCGAGACCCATGATCTCCGGGGACAGGCCGGAGACGCCGGTGGAGACGATCCGGGCGAGCGGGGTCAGGCCCAGCTCCCGGGCCTTGGTGTCGGACATGATGACGAGCGCGGCGGCGCCGTCGTTGAGCGGGCAGCAGTTGCCGGCGGTGACCAGCCCGTCGGGGCGGAAGACCGGCTTGAGACCGGCCACGCCCTCCAAGGTCACGCCCGGGCGCGGCCCGTCGTCCTTGCTGATGACGGTCCCGTCGGGCAGCGTCACCGGGGTGATCTCCCGCTCCCAGAAGCCGTTCTTGATGGCCTCCTCGGCGAGGTTCTGCGAGCGGACGCCGAACTCGTCCATCTCCTGGCGGGTGACGCCCTTCCATCGGGCGAGGTTCTCCGCGGTCTGGCCCATCGCGATGTAGGCGTCGGGGATCAGGCCGTCCTCGCGCGGGTCGTGCCAGGTGGTGCCCTCCTGCTCGGCCCTGGCCGCGGTGCGGGCCTCCGCCTCGGCGAACAGCGGGTTGTGCGTGTCCGGCAGGCTGTCGGAGTTGCCCTTGGTGAACCGGGAGACCATCTCCACACCGGCCGAGACGAACACGTCGCCCTCGCCGGCCTTGATGGCGTGCAGGGCCATGCGGGAGGTCTGGAGGGAGGAGGAGCAGTAGCGGGTGATCGTGCAGCCGGGCAGGTGGTCCATGCCCATCTGTACGGCGACGATCCGGCCGAGGTTGTTGCCCTGCTCGCCGCCGGGCAGGCCGCAGCCGAGCATCAGGTCGTCGATGTCCTTCGGGTCCAGCTCGGGGACCTTCGCGAGAGCGGCCTGGACGATCGTGGCGGTGAGGTCGTCGGGGCGCAGGTCCTTGAGGGAGCCCTTGAAAGCGCGGCCGATGGGGGAGCGGGCGGTCGAGACGATGACGGCTTCGGGCATCACGGCTCCATATCAGTGGGGCGGCGCGTAGCGCCTCGTTGGGGGGTGGTGGCCGGGTGACGGGTGGGCGTATGGACGAGGGGCGACTGCTTGGAAATTACCCGTCCGTATGGTGAAGGTCACGGGAAGTGCGGTGTGACTCTGACCGCAGTTTTCTAAGCGCTTGCTTTTCTTGTTCCCCCGCCCTTGTTCAGTCCTCGCCCCCGGACCTCAAAAGCGGCGTCATTCCACGAACAACCCCCGCGCCGCCGCCTTCCCGTCGAACTCCTCCAGCCGTGCCTGAGCATCGGGCAGGTCGTCGCACATGGCCTCCAGGAGCACCCGGCCCAGCAGCATCGGCGCGCACGCGGTGTCGAAGGCGAGCCCGGTGCCGACCGCCGCGGGCAGCAGCAGGTCGGAGTACTTGGCGACCGGTGCGAAGGCCGAGTCCGCGACCGTGACGACGGTCAGCCCCGCGTCCTTGGCGTAGGCGAGGGTGTCCACGACCTCGCGCGGATGGCGCGGCAGCGCGAAGCACAGCAGCGCCGAGGCGCCGGCCCGTACGGCCCCGTCGATACGGTCCTGGATCATCGTGCCGCCCTCGTCGAGCAGCCGTACGTCGGGGTGGACCTTGCCCGCGAAGTACGCGAAGCCGTAGGCCTGGGCGGCCGCGGCCCGCAGGCCCAGGACGGGCAGCGGGCGGGAAGCGGCGAGGACACGGCCCGCCTGATGCACCGGCCGCGGATCGGCCAGCGCCTCCGCCAGGTGCCGCAGGTTCTCGATCTCGGCCTCGACCGCCTGCTGGTACTCGTTGTACGGGGCCGGCCGGTCCACGGGTTCGGCGGGCGCGACCTCGCGCAGATGACGGCGCAGCGCCGGGTAGCCGTCGAAGCCGAGCGCGACCGCGAAGCGGGTCACCGACGGCTGGCTGACCCCGGCCAGCTCGGCCAGTTCGACACTGGACAGGAACGGCACGTCGGCGGCCCGCCGCACCATGCTGTGCGCGATGCGCCGCTGGGTCGGCGTGAGCCGGTGTCCCTCGAAGAGCGCCTGCAGCCGTGCGGCAGGGCTGTCGGTCCCGCTCATGGCCTGCTTCCCCTCCAGAAGTAGTCGACGCCCCGGGAGGCTACCTTCCCGACCAGTTCCTATTCAGACACCAAGAACTCTGCATGAGGTCATGCAGCCACGGCAAGGGACCGGCCACGCCTCACCGAACGGTCACCCGGCGACGCCGACGGCGGCCTGTCCCCGTCGAACAGGGGGGCTACCCCCAGTGCGGCGGACCCCCCGGCTGCCTAGCCTGGTCCGCATGACCGGAATGGACGCGCGGGACGCCGATCTGAAGAAGGAACTCAACGCCTCCCTGCAGGCCCGCAGGGAGCTGGGCGAGGAGTACGAGTCGGCGCTGGTCGACTCGTTCCTGGAGAAGGTCGACCAGCGCATCGACGGCGCCGTCGAACGCCGGGTGCGTCGGCAGCTCGCCGAGCAGCAGATGACGTCGGCCCGGGACTCCCGCTCGCCGAAGGCCACCGACTCCTGGGGCGAGCGCTTCGGCTTCGGCATCGTCTCCCTGGTCCTGGCCGTCCCGCTGTCCGCGATCGGCGGCGGCATCAGCAAACTGCCCGGCCTCATCGTCGTCTGGCTCGGCATCGTCGGGGTCAACGCCGTTCAGGCCGCCCGCACCAACCCCGGTCTGTTCACGGGCCGTCGCCGGGGCTCCGCCAAGGACGACGCCTGGGAGGACTGAGCGGCAGCTATGTGCGGGGACCGCCGTACCCCGCTGTGTCCGTCACCTCGTACCACTGCCACGAGGTGACGGACACTGCGGCGGGGGAACGGCGGCGGGGGAACGGCGGCGCCCCCGGGTCACTGCTCCGTGCGCGCCATGTAGGCCAGCAGGTCCTGGCGGGTCACGACCCCCGTCGGCTTGCCCTCGACCAGCACGATCGCCGCGTCCGCACCGCCCAGGAGCGCCATCAGATCGGCGACCGGCTCACCGGAACCCACCTGGGGCAGCGGGGGCGACATGTGCTTCTCCAGCGGGTCGGTGAGCGAGGCACGCTGGGCGAACAGCGCGTCGAGCAGGTCCCGCTCGACGATGGATCCGACCACCTCGGCCGCCATGACGTCGGGGTGTCCCGCGCCCGGCTTGACGACCGGCATCTGGGAGACGCCGTACTCCCGCAGCACCTCGATGGCCTGGCCGACCGTCTCCTCCGGGTGCATGTGGACCAGCTGGGGGATGGCGCCTTCCTTGTGCTTCAGCACGTCCCCGACGCGGGCGTTCGGCCCCGTCTCCTCCAGGAACCCGTAGGACGCCAGCCACTCGTCGTTGAAGATCTTCGACAGGTACCCGCGCCCGCTGTCCGGCAGCAGTACCACCACGACGTCGTCCGGGCCGAGCCGCTCGGCGACCCGGAGGGCGGCGACGACCGCCATGCCGCAGGAGCCGCCGACCAGGAGACCCTCCTCCTTGGCCAGGCGGCGGGTCATCTGGAAGGAGTCCTTGTCGGACACGGCGACGATCTCGTCGGCCACGGTCCGGTCGTAGGCGGTCGGCCAGAAGTCCTCGCCGACGCCCTCGACGAGGTACGGCCGGCCGGAGCCGCCGGAGTACACCGAGCCCTCGGGGTCGGCGCCGATCACCTTGACCCTGCCGTCGCTGGCCTCCTTCAGGTAGCGGCCGGTGCCGGAGATGGTGCCGCCGGTGCCGACGCCGGCCACGAAGTGGGTGATCTTCCCCTCGGTCTGCTCCCACAGCTCGGGACCGGTGGAGTGGTAGTGCGACAGCGGGTTGTTCGGGTTCGAGTACTGGTCGGGCTTCCAGGCGCCCGGCGTCTCCTGCACCAGCCGGTCGGAGACGTTGTAGTACGAGTCCGGGTGCTCGGGCTCGACGGCCGTCGGGCACACGACCACTTCCGCGCCGTACGCGCGCAGCACGCTGATCTTGTCGGTGGAGACCTTGTCCGGGCACACGAAGATGCACTTGTAGCCCTTCTGCTGGGCCACGATGGCGAGTCCCACACCGGTGTTCCCGCTGGTGGGCTCGACGATCGTCCCGCCGGGCTCGAGCTCCCCGCTCCGCTCGGCCGCCTCGATCATCCGCAGGGCGATGCGGTCCTTCACGGACCCGCCCGGGTTGAAGTACTCGACCTTGGCCAGGACGGTCGCCTTGATCCCCTTGGTGACGCTGTTGAGCCGCACCAGCGGGGTGTTGCCGACGAGGCTGATCATCGAGTCGTGGAATTGCACCGTTGTCTCCGGTTGCTGCAAAAGGTGTGGTCGTAGTGGTTCCGCCAGCGTAGGCCAGGGGAGCGGTGCCGGGGACGGACGTTCACTCCCTGTCGAGATTGGACCACCCTCCGTACGGGGCAAGGAGTGGGTGTACGGCTATGCGGGAGGTGGCGGCGGGCATGACGAGCATGTCGAGGGCGAGAGTGGCCCGGCGGATCGCGGCCGGTGCCGCGTACGGGGGCGGCGGGCTCGGCCTGGTCGGCGCGGCCGCCGTCGGTCTGCTGCTGGCCGAGGTGCAGATGGCCAAGCGACACGTGGGCAACGGCACGGACAGTCACGTGCCGTTCGCGGACGGCCTGTACGGCCAGGTGTACGACATCCCCGGCGAGCCGCCGCTGAGACTGGTCATGCTCGGTGACTCCACGGCCGCGGGCCAGGGCGTCCACCGGGTCGGGCAGACTCCGAGCGCGCTGCTGGCGTCGGGGCTCGCGGCGGTGGCGGAGCGTCCGGTGCGGCTGCGGAACGTCGCCGTGCCCGGTGCGCAGTCCGACGACCTGGACCGGCAGGTGGCGCTGGTGCTGGCCGATCCGACGCAGGTCCCGGACATCTGCGTGATCATGGTCGGCGCGAACGACGTGACCCACCGGATGCCGCCGACCCGCTCGGTGCGGTACCTGTCGGCGGCGGTACGGCGGCTGCGTACGGCGGGGGCGGAGGTCGTCGTGGGCACCTGTCCCGACCTGGGCACGATCGAGCCGGTCCAGCAGCCGCTGCGGTGGCTGGCCCGGCGGGCCTCACGGCAGCTGGCGGCGGCGCAGACGATCGGGGTGGTGGAGCAGGGGGGTCGGACCGTGTCGCTGGGCGACCTGCTGGGCCCGGAGTTCGAGGCGAACCCGCGGGAGCTGTTCGGGCCGGACAACTACCACCCTTCCGCCGAGGGGTACGCCACGGCGGCGATGGCGGTGCTGCCGACGGTGTGCGCGGCGCTGGGGCTGTGGCCGGCGGAGGAGGAACGTCCGGACGCGTCGCGGCGCGAGGGCTTCCTGCCGGTGGCCCGTGCGGCGGCGGAGGCGGCGGCGGAGGCGGGTACGGAGGTCACGGCCGCCATGCCCACCGGGCCACGGGGGCCGTGGGTACTGCTCAAGCGGCGCCGGCGGAGGAGGGTGCCGGAGCCTCAGCCCGTCCCTTCCAGACTGTCCGGGGAGCCCTCCTGCTCGGAGAGCTAGGGGCGGATCCCCTTGTGGGGCGCTCTCAGATTCGTCTCACGAACGCCCGCTACCCTGCCCGCACTGACGGGTGTGCCGGGACGACGAGGAGGCAGCGCGTGGCACGCGGAGGTCGAGCGGGTCGTGGAGGCCAGGGCCTGGCCCGGGTGGCCGTCGTGGTACGGGCCGGGGCGGCGCCGCTGTGGTGGCTCGGGGTGTTCGCGGCGGGCATCGGAGTGCTGGTGCCGGGGCTGACCGGGCGCCGGATCGGCGTTCTGGCGGGGGCCGCGCTGTTTCTGGTGACGGTGGCCGTCGCGGCCTGCGTACGGCGCCGGCGGTATCAGGCGCTCGCTCACGGAGCGTCCCGCGCGGGACGGCAGGACGTGCTCCAGGACCGGGCGGTCAGTGTCCGGGTCTGGCGCCGGGGGCACCGCTGGTGGCTGCTCCTGGCGTTCGTGGCCGCGCTGGGCAGCTCCTTCGCCCTGCCGGCGGCCGGCGGCATGCTGCTGGCCGGTGCCGGCGCGGGGCTGTGGCTGAAGGCCGCCTGGATCGGCCGGCTGGAGCAGTCCGGGGACGCCCTGCTGTGGGTGCGCGTCGACTGGCTCGGCAAGCGCGGCGGACGCCCCGCGGGCAAGGCGGTCCGCGCCTACCGCACCACGGGCCTCGCGGCGGGCGACGCGGCCCCGGGCGGGGCACGCCGCCGCACCGCGGCGCTCGTGTGACGTCCCGGCGGGGACGGCGGTTCAGACCTCCAGGTCCTCCTCGATCCTCTTCAGCTGGTGGCGGGCCATCGCCAGGTTGGCCCGCTTGGCGTCGAGGACGAGGTAGAGGAACAGGCCGTTGCCGCCGCGCCCGCTGATCAGGCGGATCAGGTGGTACTGGTCGGACAGGGTGATCAGGATGTCCTCGATCTGCCCCTTGAGGCCGAGGTGTTCCATGGTGCGCATCTTGGCCCGGATGACGTCGGTGTTGCCTGCGGCGGCGACGTTCAGGTCGAAGCTCTTGCTGCCGCCCATCGTGCCCAGTGCCATGCCGCTGGTGTAGTCGACGAGCGCGACGCCGGTCGCACCCTCGATGGAGGCGAGCGCTTCTTTCAGGCAGGTCTCGGTGTTGGCCATGACGGCTCTCCTTGTTCTCTCAACTTTCGGTGGTGGTACGCGCGTTGGTGGCAGTGCTGCGTGGTGCGCGCGTGGTTCTGGTCCGTGCGGTGCCGGTCCTGGTGGCCGGTTTCTCGGACTTCGCGGGCGCCTTGCCGGGGGGCTTGGCCGCCGCTTCGGCGTCGACCAGTTCCCCGATGCGGGCTCCCGCCCTGCGGCCCTCCAGGTGGAGGCGGCCGACGTTGACGCGGTCCTGGGCGAGCAGGGTCAGCACCGCGGTGCTGCCCGCCGCGTAGGTCGCGACATAGCCGTGGACGCCCCGCACGAGCAGTTCGCGCAGATCGCCCTGGCCGGTGGCGTCCGCCATGCGTACGGCGACGCCGAGCGCGGCCGCGGTGAGTGCCGCCACGCTCTCCGGCTCCACGCCCGGGGTGTCGTGGGCCAGGACGAGGCCGTCGACACTCGCGGCGAGGGCGCCGGTGAGCTGGGGAACGCGGGCTCTCAACCGGCGTAGTTCGTCCAGGATTTCCGGCTCGGCCGCCATCCGGTGTCTCCTCTCAAAGGGCCTCCAGCGCATCCCTGAGCCTCTTCAGCAGCGTGATGTGGGGGTCGGTGGTGTACGCCAACTGCTCGGTGAGCGTGGGTGTCGGTCCGCCGTCGGCCGGCCCGGGAGCGTCCCGCGGCGCGACGAGCCCGGCGGCCGCCAGGCGCCGTACGTCCACCAGGGTGTGGAACGCCTGCCGGCCCAGCTCCCGGGCCAGGTCGGGGGCCGTGCGGACGCCGTCGATCCGCTCCAGGAGCGTGTGCTGACGGGGTGTGAGCTTCGGTGCGGCGGTGGCGTACGTCCGCACCAGCGGGGCGCTGTCCGGCCTGGCGTCGGGCCAGATGCGCCGCAGCAGCTCACGCCGGCGCAGGGTCTCGCGCTCCAGGTCGGCCACCGGGACCGGCAGGACGGGGCCGAGCCGGTGGGCGATGCCGTAGCGGAAGCGGCCCGGGGTGCTGCTCGGGGCGAGCGCGAAGTAGGCGGCGTCGTACAGGGCGCCCAGGTGGCACAGCTCCAGGGCGCCCTCGGTCAGATGGCCGCCGTCCAGCAGCAGGTGGGCCGCGCCGTGCCGGTCGTCGGCCCGGGCCACGGCGTCCCGCCACACCTCGGCCTCCAGCGTGCCGTGGGCGGTCAGCAGCAGGTCCAGGCCGGGCGTCAGGGGGCTCTCGGCGTGCGCCACGCGGCCCTCGGCGAGGTAGAGCGTGCCGCGTTCGCGGACCAGGACGCCGGTGGCGTGTTCGGCGGCGAGCCGGGTCAGCATCGGTGAGACGCCGCCCCAGGACCCGTCGGTGGCCGCCGGCTTGCCGCGCACCGGCAGCCGGGGCGGCGGGGTGTCGACCACGGTCATCCCAGCACCAGCCGCTCGGCCATCTCGCCCAGGCGTATGCGGGCCAGGGCGAGGTTGCCCTCCGTACGGGTCAGCCACAGGTGCAGGAACACGCTGCTGTCGAAGGACGTGTCCACGAACCGCAGCAGGTGGTAGCTGTCGCGGTTGCTGACGATCAGGTCCTCGACCGGGGGCCGCTCGCCGTCGGGGTCCTCGGCGGAGGCGAACGCCCCGTGCTCGGCGGCCAGCCGGGCCAGTTCGGCGGCCTCCGCCGCCGTGGTCTCGTGGTCGCTGCCCGGGGACTCCCCGACGGTGCCCAGGGCAAGCCCGCTCGTCCAGTCGACCAGCGCGGCGCCTCTCGCACCGGGCAGTCGCATGGCTTCCAGGAGGCACTCGTCGATTCCGGGCACCGTTGTTCCCCTCCCGCCTGGGGTTTCGGCTGAGTGGTGGAGACGCTACGCACGGTGTGTGGCGACGGCGGGGGTTACGGCATTTTCCGGTGGAACATGCGATCGGGGGACTAGTGTGGGTCGACTGACCCGGTTTTCCCACCAGTTGCGCCGGGTGCGCTCGGCGTACCTCAAGCGCGCTCGGGTGCGCGCAGGGTGGTGAGCGCCGGCGCGTGTTCCCCTCCCGCCTCCGCCACGATTTCCCGGACCGTCTGCGGCTCGCGCACGGTCGCGAAGGCGATCCCTCCCGAGCCGTCCGGGGCGAAGCCGTAAATTCCGGTCCGGGGCAGGGAGTTGTAGGCGTAGTGGTGCGCGAAGAAGTAGGCGCCGGTGTCCAGTGCCGCCACGTGGTCGCCCGGTTCGAGCGGGGCGAGGGCGCGGCCTTCGGCGAGCAGGTCGCCGGCGAAGCAGGCGGGCCCGGCGACGTCCTGCACCACCTCGGGCCCCGCCTTGGGCCGTCCCTTCGCGTCGTACGCGGCGAGGCGCAGCGGCCACGCCCCCGGCGCGTACACCGTGCGCGTCGCGACCTGCACGCCCGCGTGGGTCACGGCGACCGGCCGCCCACCGGCGCTCTTGGTGTACTCCACCCGGGCCACCACCGTGCCCTGCTTGGCCAGCAGCGACCGCCCGAACTCGGTCACCAGCCCGTACCGCCCGTCGAACAGCCCCGGCACCACCTCGCCCAGCAGTCGCGCGTACCGCGCGTACGTCGGCGCGGTCGCCTCCGAGCCGAAGTTCACCGGCAGCCCGCCGCCGATGTCGAGGGTGTCGATCTGCCGCCGCCCCACGCGCGCGTTGATCTCCTCCGCGAGCGCGTACGTCTGCGCCACGCCCTGTGCCATCAGGGGGAGCGGGATGCCCTGGGACCCGGTGTGGGCGTGCAGCCTGGTCAGCCAGGGGCGGTCCAGATACGCCCGTACGACCCACTCGCGCGCGCCCTCGTCGCGCAGCCCCACCCCGAACTTCGAGGTCGCCGTGGCCGTCGACAGCGCCTCGATGGAACCCCCGCCGACCTGCGGATTCACCCGGATCCCCAGTGGTGAGCGAGGGGCGGCGGACCCCGTGAGGGCGTCGATGCGGGCCAGCTCCTGAGGGTTGTCCGCGTTGACGGCGACGCCCAGCTCCAGCGCCTCGCGCAGCTCGGCCGGGGTCTTGGCGGGGGAGTCCAGGACGGTGCGGGCGGATGGCACCCCCGCCGCCCGTGCCAGCGCCAGCTCGCCCGGGCTCGCCACCTCGGCGCCCATGCCCTCCTCGTGCAGCAGCCGGAGCACGGGCACGAGCGGGGTCGCCTTGACCGCGAAGGCGTGCAGCACCGGGGTGCCCGGCGCCGCCACCGCCTCGAACGCCGCCCGGAGCGCTGCCGCCGACTCCCGGATGCCGGTGACGTCGAGCAGGCCCACGATGGGGGAGCCGGGCCCGAGCAGCCCCTGGTCCACCGCGGCCCGCACCGCCGCGTCCCGCCGGACGGCCCGCTCGTGGTCCCTGTGGTCCCTGTGGTCCCTGTGGTCCTCGCGGCCCTTGTCGTCCATGCAGTCCATGCAGTCCATGCCGTCGTCCCCCGTCTCCGCTGCCGTCCCGGTCGCCGTCCCTGTAGTCCTGTCGCTGCCTGCCGTCATGCGTCCAGCGAAACACCCGGGGTGCGTCCGTGTCGGCAGGCGGCGACATATTGACTAGCTCTATTCATCAGTCCAGGATGTGAATAACGACAGCAACAGATCCGCTGGGAGCAATCCACTAGGAGGCAGACCATGTCAGGACCCCGCGCCGTACGGGCACCGCGCGGTACGGAACTGAGCGCCCTGGGATGGCAGCAGGAAGCCGCCCTGCGGATGCTCCAGAACAACCTGGACCCCGAGGTCGCCGAACACCCCGACAAGCTCGTCGTCTACGGCGGCACCGGCAAGGCCGCCCGCGACTGGCGCTCCTTCGACGCCATGGTCCACACGCTGAAGACCCTCAAGGCCGACGAGACCATGCTCGTCCAGTCCGGCCGTCCCGTCGGCGTCATGCAGACCCACGAGTGGGCCCCGCGCGTGCTCCTCGCCAACTCCAACCTCGTCGGCGACTGGGCCAACTGGGAGGAGTTCCGCCGCCTGGAGGCCCTCGGCCTGACCATGTACGGCCAGATGACCGCCGGCTCCTGGATCTACATCGGCACCCAGGGCATCCTCCAGGGCACCTACGAGACCTTCGCCGCCGTCGCCGCGAAGAAGTTCGGCGGCTCGCTCGCCGGGACCATCACCCTGACCGCCGGCCTCGGCGGCATGGGCGGCGCCCAGCCGCTCGCGGTGACCATGAACGACGGCGTGGCCATCTGCGTCGACTGCGACCCGCGCGCCATCGAGCGCCGCATCGAGCACCGGTACCTGGACGTCAGGGCCGACTCCCTCGACCACGCCCTCCAGTTGGCCGTCGAGGCCCGTGACGCCCGCCGTCCGCTGTCCATCGGCGTCCTCGGCAACGCCGCCGAACTCGTCCCGCAGCTGCTCGCCATGGGCGCGCCCATCGACATCGTCACCGACCAGACCTCCGCCCACGACCCGCTGTCGTACCTGCCGCTCGGCGTCGACTTCGAGGACATGGCCGAGGCCGCCGCCAAGGACCCGGCCGGGTTCACCACCCGGGCCCGCGAGTCCATGGCCAGGCACGTCGAGGCGATGGTCGGCTTCCTGGATGCCGGCGCCGAGGTCTTCGACTACGGCAACTCCATCCGCGGCGAGGCGCAACTGGCCGGGTACGACCGGGCGTTCGCCTTCCCCGGCTTCGTCCCCGCCTACATCCGGCCGCTGTTCTGCGAGGGCAAGGGCCCGTTCCGCTGGGCCGCGCTGTCGGGTGAGGCCTCCGACATCGCCAGGACCGACAAGGCGATCCTGGAGCTGTTCCCCGAGAACGAGTCCCTGGCCCGCTGGATCAGGTTGGCGGGCGAGCGCGTCCACTTCCAGGGCCTGCCCGCGCGCATCTGCTGGCTCGGCTACGGCGAGCGCGACAAGGCCGGCGAGCGGTTCAACGACATGGTCGCGAGCGGCGAGCTGCGAGCGCCGGTCGTCATCGGCCGCGACCACCTCGACTGCGGGTCCGTCGCCTCTCCCTACCGGGAGACCGAGGCCATGCTCGACGGGTCCGACGCGATCGCCGACTGGCCGCTGCTGAACGCCATGGTCAACGTGGCGTCGGGGGCATCGTGGGTGTCCATCCACCACGGCGGTGGGGTCGGCATGGGCCGGTCGATCCACGCCGGGCAGGTGACGGTGGCCGACGGTACGGCGCTGGCCGGCGAGAAGATCCGCCGGGTGCTCACCAACGACCCCGGGATGGGCGTGATCCGGCACGTCGATGCCGGGTACGACCTCGCGGAGTCGGTGGCGGGGGAGCGGGGAGTACGGGTGCCCATGCGTGAGGGGGACGACAGGTGACCCAGCTCTCTGGTGAGGGTCACAAGCCCGTGGCGGGCGGCGGCGGTTCCTTCCACGAGATGTGGCGGGAACTCGCTCCCGTCGGGCGGCACACGGAGTCCGGCGGCTACCGCCGGTTCGCGTGGACGGCCGCCGATGCCGAATGCCGGGCCTGGTTCGAGGAGCAGGCCCGGGCCCGCGGACTGGCGTACGAGGTCGACCGCAACGGGAACCAGTGGGCCTGGCTCGGGGACCCCGCCCAGGGGGACGCCGTGGTCACCGGGTCGCACCTCGACTCCGTGCCCGACGGCGGAGCCTTCGACGGGCCCCTGGGAGTCGTGTCCGCCTTCGCCGCCCTCGACGAGTTGCGGAGCAGGAACGCGCGGTTCACCCGGCCGCTCGCCGTCGTCAACTTCGGGGACGAGGAGGGCGCCCGGTTCGGGCTCGCCTGTGTCGGATCGCGGCTGACCGCCGGGCAGCTCACCGTCGAGCAGGCGCACCGGCTCACCGACGGCGACGGGATCACGCTGCCCCGGGCCATGGAGGCCGCCGGGTACGACCCCGATGCCATCGGGCCGGACCCGGAGCGCCTCGCCCGCATCGGAGCCTTCGTCGAACTGCACGTCGAGCAGGGACGCGCCCTCGACCTCACCGGGGACGCCGTCGGCGTGGCCAGTGCGATCTGGCCGCACGGGCGGTGGCGGTTCGACTTCCGGGGCGAGGCCAACCATGCCGGCACCACCCGGCTGGCCGACCGGCGCGACCCGATGCTGTCGTACGCCGAGACGGTGCTCGCCGCCCGGAGCGAGGCCGCGCTCGCCGGTGCCGTCGCCACCTTCGGCAAGATCGCCGTGGAGCCGAACGGCGTCAACGCGATCCCCTCCCTGGTGCGCGGCTGGCTCGACTCCCGCGCCGCCGACCAGCAGACCCTCGACACCGTGGTCACCGGCATCGAGAAGGCGGCCCGCGAGTACGCCACGGCGCACGGCGTCGACCTGGACGTGGTGCGCGAGTCCTTCACGCCCGTCGTGGAGTTCGACCACGCCCTGCGGGACGAACTGGCCCGCATCCTGGGCAAGGACACCGGCCTGACGGTGCCCGTTCTCGGCACGGGCGCGGGACACGACGCCGGAATCCTGTCCGGGAGCATCCCCACCGCCATGCTGTTCGTGCGCAACCCCACCGGTGTCTCGCACTCCCCGGCCGAGTTCGCGAACGAGGACGACTGCCTGGCCGGGGTGCGCGCACTCGTCGACGTACTGGAAGGGCTGGCCTGCACATGACCCCCACCCGGCAGACGCGGACGTACTGGCTGGAGCAGGCCTGGCTCGGCACCCTCCCCCAAGCTCTCGACGGCGCTCGAGCAGGGGGGACCCCCATCGAGCCGGGCGTGGCGCTCGACGTGCGCGACGGCCGCATCGCGGCCGTCCGCACCGGCGTGCCCACCCCGCCGCCGGGGGCCGAACCCCTCCGAGGACTGACGATCCCCGGTCTCGCCAACGCGCACAGCCACGCCTTCCACCGGGCCCTGCGCGGCACCGTCCAGGTCGGTTCCGGAACTTTCTGGACCTGGCGCGAGGTCATGTACGCCACCGCCGACCGGCTCACCCCGGAGAACTACCACGCGCTGGCCCGCGCGGTGTACGCCGAGATGGCGCTGGCCGGCATCACGGCCGTCGGCGAGTTCCACTACGTCCACCACGCGCCGGGCGGCTCCCGGTACGCCGACCCGAACGCGATGGGCGAGGCCCTGATCGAGGCCGCCGCCGAGGCCGGCATCCGCATCACCCTCCTCGACACCTGTTATCTGTCCTCCGGCTTCGGGCAGCCGCCCGACACCCACCAGCTCCGCTTCTCCGACGGGGCGGCCGAGGCCTGGGCCGAACGCTGTTCAGTTCTCAAGGAACGGGATCACGCACGGATCGGTGCCGCCGTGCACTCCGTACGGGCCGTGCCCGCACGGGAGTTGGCGACGGTCGTGCGGTGGGCCGAGGAGCGGCGGGCCCCGCTCCATGTGCACCTGTCGGAGCAGACCGCCGAGAACGACGCCTGCCAGGCGGCCCACGGGTGCACCCCCACCCGGCTGCTGGCCGACCACGGCGTCCTCGGCCCGCGCACGACCGGCGTGCACAACACCCACCTCACCGACGAGGACATCGCCCTCATCGGCCGCTCCGGCACCGGCACCTGCATGTGCCCGACCACCGAGCGGGACCTGGCCGACGGCATCGGACCCGCCCCGGCCCTGCAGCGCGCCGGCTCCCCGCTGTCCCTCGGCTCCGACAGCCACGCCGTCATCGACCTGCTCGAAGAGGCCCGCGCGATGGAGCTGAACGAGCGGCTGCGCACCCGCGCCCGCGGCCACTGGACGGCCGCCGCCCTGCTGCGGGCCGCCACCGCCGACGGGCACGCGGCCCTCGGCTGGAGCGACGCGGGCAGCCTCACCGCCGACGCCCTCGCCGACTTCACGACGATCGCGCTGGACTCGGTCAGAACAGCGGGGACGCTGCCCAGGCTCGGCGCCGAGACGGCCGTATTCGCGGCGACGGCAGCGGACGTACGCCATACGGTCGTGGGCGGCCGTCACGTCGTACGGGACGGCGCCCACACCCTCGTACCCGATGTGCCGTCAGCGCTGGCGGACGCCGTCGAAGCCCTGCGCGGCTGAACCCCACCGTCAACGCCGAGGACACCATGAGCAGCACCGTCATCACCAACATCGCCACGCTGGTCACCAACGACCCCTCCTCAGGTGACAGTTCTCCTCTCGGACTGGTCCGGGACGCGGCCGTCGTCATCGACGGCGACCGCATCGCGTGGACCGGTGAATCCAGGAAAGCACCCGCCACTGACAATCGGGTCGACGCCGGCGGCCGGACGGTGATCCCGGGCTTCGTCGACTCCCACTCCCACCTGGTCTTCGCGGGCGACCGCACCGAGGAGTTCAACGCCCGCATGTCCGGCCGGGCCTACAGCGCGGGCGGCATCCGCACCACGGTCGCCGCCACCCGCGCCGCCACCGACGCGGAACTGGAGGCCAACCTCACCCGTTACCTCGCCGAGGCCCTGCGCCAGGGCACGACCACGTTCGAGACGAAGTCCGGGTACGGGCTGACCGTCGCCGACGAGGCCCGCGCCCTGCGCATCGCCGCCCGCCACACCGACGAGGTCACCTACCTCGGCGCGCACATCGTCTCCCCCGACTACGCCGAGGACCCGGCGGCGTACGTCGAGCTGGTCACCGGCGAGATGCTCGAGGCCTGCGCTCCGTACGCCCGCTGGATCGACGTGTTCTGCGAGAAGGGCGCCTTCGACGGCGACCAGGCCCGCGCGATCCTCACCGCGGGCAGGGCCAGGGGTCTGCACCCGCGCGTCCACGCCAACCAGCTCACCCACGGCCCCGGCGTCCAGCTCGCCGTCGAGCTCGACGCGGCCAGCGCCGACCACTGCACCCACCTGACGGACGCGGACGTCGACGCCCTGGCGAGCGGCGACACGGTCGCCACGCTGCTGCCCGGCGCCGAGTTCTCCACCCGCGCCACGTGGCCCGACGCCCGGCGCCTCCTGGACGCCGGTGTCACGGTCGCGCTGTCCACCGACTGCAACCCGGGCTCGTCCTTCACGTCCTCGGTGCCGTTCTGCATCGCGCTCGCCGTGCGGGACATGGGCATGACGCCCGACGAGGCGGTCTGGGCGGCGACGGCCGGCGGAGCGAGGGCCCTGCGCCGCGACGACGTGGGCCGACTGGCCCCCGGCGCCCGTGCCGACCTCGCCGTCCTCGACGCGCCCAGCCACGTCCACCTGGCCTACCGCCCGGGCGTCCCCCTGGTCACCCAGGTCTGGCGGAAGGGGACGCGCGAGGTCTGATCAGGCGCACGCGTCCCCGCCCGAGGTCAGGCGTCCCCCGCCCGCCACCGCTGTGTCGTGCTCCCGGTCAGCGGGGTGAGGGAGAGGTCGCCGTCGGCGTTCGGGGCGAGGCCGGTCGCGAGGGCGACGGCCGGGCGGATCACGCCGTCCGGGTCGACGGTGAATGTCAGGTTCCGGCCGTTCCTGCCCTCCACCGAGGAACACGTCCAGATGCCGACCCCCTTCTCCACGGAGCCGCGGCTGTCGAGGCAGAAGTCGGGGTCGGCCGCCGACTGCAGCACCCCGCGGTAGGAGTCGACGCGCCAGCGCTGGGTGGCCGCGGACCCGCACGGGGCGGTGACGACGTCCGTGCCGTTGTCGAAGTCACCGGCCACGTCCAGGCAGCGGCCCGTGGCGACGTTCACCACCTGGGCGTAGGCCGCGCCCGGCGGGTACGTGGGCGTGTGGGTGGGGGTGGGATCCGGCTTCGGAGGCGCCGTCCTGGAGGGGCTCGGCGTCGGCTTGGGCGAGGGCGGACGGGAGGTCGCGGAGGGGGAGGGCGGGGGCGGGGTCACCGGCACGGTCGCGGTCACCGTGACCTCCACCGGCGGAGCGGGCGCGGGCGCGGCGCCCGCCGCGTGCTGGTCCTGGAGGTCGCCGCCAGGGGTGACCAGGAACAGCAGCAGCGGTGCGAGGGCCACGCCGAGCGCCGCCGAGGCCAGCGCGTAGCGGCGGGAGGGCGACCAGGCGGCAGCCCGCGCGCGGGGGCCCGGACGCGGTTCGGCCGGCCGCCGGGTGACGTAGGCGGTGCCGCCCCAGGGGAGCAGGCCCTCGGCCAGCGCGGTGCGCGGGTGGTCGCGCAGGGCGGACTGCTCCTCGAAGGCGGCCGTGCAGTGGCCGCAGTGCGCCATGTGGGTGTGCAGGTCGGAGCTGGGACGGGGGTGGTCGGGCCGTACCGCCTCCTCGATGAGCCGGCGGAAGTCGCCGCAGCGCGGGTCGTCGGAGGCGGCGAGGCGGGACCGCAGGGAGGCCTGGGCCATCGCCTTGAGCGCCTGCGGGACGCCGTACGCCACGTCCTGGCGGCCGACGCCGAGGAACGTGGCGGTCCGGTCCTCGGGCTCCTGCTCTACGGCCCCGTACCAGAGCAGGCCCTGGGTACGGGTCGGCAGCGACTGGAAGGCGGTGAGCAGGGGCGGTACGGGGCCCTCGGGGCCGGCCGTGTTCAGGACCAGCAGGAGCCCGGTGTCCACGCCGCCGGACCGCTCGTCGCGTGCCCAGGCGGCGGCCAGCCGGGTGGTCAGCAGCAGTAAGTGCGGTCGGACCGGGACGCCGGGGTCCACGCCGCGTGCCGTCTCGCGGGCGGCGAGGGTGAACGCCTGTGCGGCGATCTGCCGTGCGGTCGACTCGCTCGTGGTGCACTGCCGGGCGTAGGCGAGGACGGAGGGGAGGTGGCGGGCGCGCAGTTCCCGCAGCGCCGGATAGACGGTCGGTGTGTCGGCGCCCAGCAGCCCGGTGAGCCGCATGTCGGACACTCCCTCGTGCGGTCCGCCGTCCGCGTCCCCGGTCTCGACGCCTTTGTCGGTACCGTCGGCCCGAGCCATGCACCCGCCTCCTCGCACCCCGGCGCCCATCTCGGCAGCGTCGCCGGACTCCTGACGTACCAGCCAGTTTGGGGGTGACCATAGTGGTGCAAGGAAGCCCGTGGGGAAAGACGTTTCCCGGGGTAACCAGTGGGGCGCCGACGGCTTTTCGGTGAATGCCCTGGACTGCGTGGAGACGACGGCCCGGGGTGAGGGCGGGGAGAGCTGGAACGCGGCCCGCCCGGCGCCGCTTCCGACACCGGACGGAGGCGTCCTGTCACCCCGTCACTCCTCGAGCGTCAGCCCCTTGCGCAGCCGGCCGAGCGTTCGCGACAGCAGCCGCGAGACGTGCATCTGCGAGATGCCGAGCTCCTCGCCGATCTCCGACTGGGTCATGTTGGCCACGAACCGCAGGGACAGGATCTTCCGGTCCCGGGAGGGCAGTTCGGCGATCAGCGGCTTCAACGACTCGACGTACTCGATGCCTTCGAGCCCGTGGTCCTCGTAGCCGATGCGGTCCGCCAGGGCGCCCTCGGAGTCGTTCTCCTCGGGCTGTGCGTCCAGCGAGGAGGCGGTGTACGCGTTCGAGGCGGCCATGCCCTCGACCACCTCGTCCCTGGACAGCCCGAGGTGTTCGGCGAGTTCGGTCGCCGTCGGCGCGCGGTCGAGCCGCTGGGCCAGTTCGTCACCGGCCTTGGCGAGGTCCAGGCGCAGCTCCTGCAGCCGGCGCGGAACGCGCACGGACCACGAGGTGTCGCGGAAGAAGCGCTTGATCTCGCCGATGATGGTGGGCATCGCGAACGTGGGGAACTCGACGCCACGGGAGAGTTCGAAGCGGTCGATCGCCTTGATCAGGCCGATGGTGCCGACCTGGATGATGTCCTCCATCGGCTCGCTGCGGGAGCGGAAGCGGGAGGCGGCGAACTTGACCAGCGCGAGGTTGAGTTCGACGAGAGTGTTGCGGACGTACGAGTATTCGTGGGTGCCTTCCTCGAGGGACTCCAGCCGCTCGAAGAGGGTTCTGGACAACGCGCGGGCGTCGTCCGGGGCCACTTCGTCGTACGGGGGTATGTCCGGAAGTCCGGCCAGTCCGGTCAGTGGGGCCAGTGGGGCCTGATCGGCTCGCTCGGCGCGTACGTCGTGAAGCTCGATGGGATCCGGGTGCTCCTTCGGGGGTGCCGACGTCGCCCTCTGGGTATGCGATGCGTCGAGCCGGGGTGACATGGTGTCCTCCATCGTTTTCGGCATATGGCTGCCGAAGCCAGTGCGTGCACTGCGGTGTGCGGCGCCTCCAAAGCCGGCCGTGTCGGGTACGGGTCTCTACTAGCCCTACCCGCTTTCCCAACACCGCCGCAAGTGCGTTACGTGCGGGTATGTCCGTTTGTGTGCGGTTGTCAGGTGTCGAAGTGGCGATGGAAGCAGTAGTGTTCGAGGGCGTCAGGCATCGGACCAAGACCCTGGGAGAGAGAGACGGCATGGACCGCGGGACGGTCGGCAGCGCACAGTCGGGCCGGCTTCTGGTGGAGGTGCGGCAGGAGGGCTCCAGTGCCGTCGTGACTCCGGCGGGCGAGCTGGATCACCACACGGCCGACCTGCTGCGCGAACCGCTTGAGGAGTGCCTCGCCAAGGGGCGTTCACGACTGGTGGTGGACTGTTCACGCCTGGAGTTCTGCGACTCCACGGGGCTGAACGTGCTGCTGGGCGCGCGGCTGAAGGCGGAGGCGGCCGGGGGTGGTGTGCATCTCGCCGGGATGCTGCCGGTGGTGGCTCGTGTGTTCGAGATCACGGGAGCCGATGCGGTCTTCAGCGTGCACGACACGTTGGAGGACGCTCTGGCCGACGAGGCCGGCTGAGCCGGCCACCGGACCGTCGACGTGTCCTTTCCGAACTCCCGCGCCCGGCGCGCACCGGGCGTCATGCCCCACGGGCCGAAAACGGGGGTGTTCCACCGGATCGGTCGGGCAGGAGACAACCTGAGTGGGCCGGCCGCCCGCACGGGATCCGGCGACCGGGGTTCCGGCGTGTGTGCGGACGTACTGAACCGTGTACGTGCGAAGTGACTGGTGACTTTTGAATCGTGAACTGGTGAATCGGTGAGGTGAAGCGCTGATGAGCACCACCCGGCCTTACTCGCCGGGCGACCGCGGCCCGGAGCCCAGCGGCGCTTCCGGGGCGTCCGAGGGGGGCGTACCGGCGGGAGGGGCGTCCACAGGGGGTGCGACGGCCGTGCCGGCGGTTCCGTCGGGGAGTCGCCAGATCCGCAGGCTGAGCTTCGACGGCCAGAGCGGCGTCGTGCCGCTCGCCCGCGACTTCGCCCGTCAGGCGCTGTACGAGTGGGGCTGGCTGCCCGCCGCGACCGCCGACCAGCGGGCCGCCGCCGAGGACGTGCTCCTCGTCGTCTCCGAGCTGGTCACCAACGCCTGTCTGCACGCCGAGGGCCCCGACCACCTGGAGATCACCTGTGACAACAAGGTGATCCACATCGAGGTCTCCGACCGGGGCACCGGCCAGCCCGCCCCGCGCACCCCGCACCGCGCCGGCCGCCCCGGCGGCCACGGCATGTTCATCGTCCAGCGACTGTGCCTGGACTGGGGGGTCGTACGCACCCCGGGCGTCACGGGCAAGAGAGTGTGGGCCGAGCTGGGGGCGCCCGCCTGAGCCGGCCGGGGGCGCCGCGCCCGAGGATGCCGAAGGGCCACCGCACCCGAGGATGCGGTGGCCCTTCGGCGTGTCAGCCGTGCCGGCCGGCCAGGCCGTGCCGGCCAGGGCTCAGCGCACGTCGCCCATCAGGGACTTGACCTTCCGGCGGTACATGTAGATCGCGAAGCCGGCGAGGGCGGCGAGGGCGGCCTCCACGGCGACCGCTCCCGTACCGCTGAGGTCGACCCCGGCCACGGCGGGGTTGGACAGCAGACTGGTGACGGAGTCGCCCGCGGTGACCGCGAGGAACCACACGCCCATCATCTGGCTGGCGTACTTCGCCGGGGCCATCTTGGTCGTCACCGACAGGCCGACCGGGGAGAGGCACAGCTCACCGACGGTCTGGATCAGGTAGATGCCCACCAGCCACATCGGGCTGACAACGGCGTCGCCCGTGGCCATGCCCAGCGGCAGCAGGAAGAAGAAGAACGAGACGCCGACGAAGAACAGGGCGGCCGCGAACTTCGCGACGGTGCTCGGCTCCTTGCCCTTGCGGTTCAGCCACAGCCAGAACCAGGCGAAGACCGGGGCCAGGGCCATGATGAACACCGGGTTCAGCGACTGGTACCAGGAGGACGGGAAGGTGAAGCCCAGCAGCGAGCCGGAGGTCCTGGTCTCACCGAACGCCTGGACCGTGGAACCGCCCTGGTCGTAGATCATCCAGAAGACGGCGGCCGCGACGAAGAACCAGATGTAGCCGGTCATCCTGGACTGCTCGGCGTCCGACAGCTCCTTGTCCCGCTTGATGCGCAGCAGGACACCGGCCGGGATGACCAGACCGATCACGGTGAGCGGGATCATCGCCCAGTTCAGGGTGAAGTGACCGGTGAAGCCGACGATGCCGTAGAAGACGGCGGCGACGGCGAGCCAGGTCAGACCCCTGCGCAGCCAGGAGGCGCGCTCCGCGGCGTCCAGCGGCTCGGGTACGACGCTGCTCTGCGGGGCCAGGTTCCGGGTGCCGATGAGGAAGGCCGCGAGGCCGATCGCCATGCCCACGGCGGCGAGGCCGAAGCCCAGGTGCCAGCTGACCTGCTGACCGATGGTGCCGATGACCAGCGGGGCGAAGAAGGCACCCATGTTGATGCCCATGTAGAAGATCGTGAAGCCACCGTCGCGGCGCGGGTCGTCCGGGCCGTCGTAGAGGTGGCCGACCATGGTGGAGATGTTGGCCTTCAGCAGGCCGGAGCCGAGCGCGACCAGCGCCAGACCCGCGAAGAAGGGCGTCTGTCCGCCGGGCAGTGCCAGCACCGCGTGACCCGCCATGATCGTGATCGCGGCGATCGTCACCGTCCTGCGGGGACCCCAGAGGCGGTCGCCCAGCCACCCGCCGGGCATGGCGAGCAGGTACACCATCGACATGTAGACGGAGTAGATCGCGGTGGTGGTGGCCAGATCCATGCCGAGCCCGCCGCCCATGCTCCCCTTCTTGGCGTCGGGGCCGCCGGAGAGGAGGTAGACGACGAGAAGGGCGCGCATGCCGTAGAAGCTGAAGCGCTCCCACATCTCGGTCATGAAGAGAGTGGCCAGGCCGCGGGGGTGGCCGAAGAAGGTCTTCTCGGAGCCGGGGGTGCCCGGGTGGACCGAGTCCTTCGTCAGGCTGGACGCCATGGTCGTTCCTTGCTGGTCGGGACGCGCTTCGATCAGCGGACACGCGCCCGGTGTGGGGGGCGGCCGGCACCGGCGGGGCCGGGGTCCACCCCACGCCCAGGGGAGCCCGCTCCGGATCACGGAGCGGCGGACGACGGCCACCGGGATCCACGCCTCTGCCCGTGTCGACACGCGTAGAGGCCCGGCCCTAGGTCATTTCTTTCCGGGCCGGCCGGGGCCGGCCCGCGCACAAAAAGGACCTTCGGCGTCGAGATGAGCGCCAAAGGTCCGCTGCGTGCTACAGGCGTTCAACTCACCATACGGCAGGACAGTGCCGGATATGGAAGGACTTGAGATGCGGATCACAGGGGGCCGGGGAACCCTGCCCGGCCTTTCCAAGGTCCATGCGGAGTCCCCTCAAGGGTCACACTTCCCGGCCATTGGTCTGTACCACTGGACGGGAAGGTGGGAAGCCCGCGCGACGATCACGCTGCAGGACCACCCCGGCAGACGGCGCCGGCGGACTACCATCGGTTCATGACCCGTGTACTGCTCGCCGAGGACGACGCGTCCATCTCGGAGCCGCTGGCCCGCGCACTGCGCCGGGAAGGTTACGAGGTCGAGGTGCGTGAGGACGGACCCGCCGCGCTCGACGCCGGAACGCAGGGCGGTGTCGACCTGGTCGTGCTGGATCTCGGGCTGCCCGGCATGGACGGCCTGGAGGTCGCCCGCCGGCTGCGCTCCGACGGCCACACGGTGCCCATTCTGATCCTGACCGCGCGCGCCGACGAGGTGGACACCGTCGTCGGTCTCGACGCGGGCGCCGACGACTACGTCACCAAGCCCTTCCGGCTCGCCGAACTGCTCGCCCGTGTCCGGGCCCTGCTGCGGCGCGGCGCCACCGAGCCGCAGCAGCCGCCCGCCACGCACGGGGTGCGCATCGACGTCGACTCCCACCGCGCCTGGATGGGCGACGAGGAGCTGCAGCTCACCGCCAAGGAGTTCGACCTGCTCCGGGTGCTGGTGCGGGACGCGGGGCGGGTCGTCACCCGCGACCAGCTGATGCGCGAGGTCTGGGACACCACCTGGTGGTCGTCGACCAAGACCCTCGACATGCACATCTCCTGGCTGCGCAAGAAGCTCGGCGACGACGCGGCGAACCCCCGTTACATCGCGACCGTACGCGGCGTCGGCTTCCGCTTCGAGAAGAGCTGAGCCCCGCCGGGAGCCGAGCCCCACCGCCAGGGCCTTCGTCAGGTAATGAGGACATGCGCCGTCGACTGATCCAGTCCACGCTCGCCGTGGTGCTCGTCGTGATCGCCGTCTTCGGCCTCTCCCTGGTGATCGTCGAGACCCGCACGATCAGCAACAGCGCCCAGGAACGGGTCGACTCCGAGGCGGTCAGGCTGGCCAGCATCGTCGACAGCCGGCTGCTCGGCTCGGAGACCGTCAACGCGGAGGTCCTGCGCGACCAGGTGGCCGGCGAGCAGTACGCCGTGATCGGCATTCCCGGGCAGCGGCCCATCGAGGTCGGCAGCAAACCGTCCGGCGACGTGATCCACTCCACGGCCAGGGGCGAGCAGGGCGAGACCGTCCGGGTGGAGGAGTCCCGCTCCTCGGTGACCCGCGAGGTCGGCCGTACGCTGCTGATCATCGGCCTGGTCGCGCTGCTCACGGTGGTGGCCGCGGTGCTGCTCGCGGTCCGCCAGGCCAACCGGCTCGCCTCCCCGCTGACCGACCTCGCCGAGACCGCCGAACGCCTCGGCTCCGGCGATCCGCGCCCCCGCCACAAGCGCTACGGCGTCCCCGAGCTGGACCGGGTCGCGGACGTGCTCGACAATTCCGCCGAGCGCATCGCCCGGATGCTGACCGCCGAGCGGCGCCTGGCCGCCGACGCCTCCCACCAGCTGCGTACGCCGCTGACCGCGCTGTCCATGCGCCTGGAGGAGATCACCCTCACCGACGACCCGGACACCGTGAAGGAGGAGGCGAACGTCGCCCTCACCCAGGTCGAGCGGCTGACCGACGTGGTGGACCGTCTGCTGACCAACGCCCGCGACCCGCGCAACGGCTCCGCCGTCTCCTTCGACCTCGACGAGGTCATCCAGCAGCAGATCGCCGAGTGGCGCCCCGCCTACCGCAGCGTCGGCCGCGCCATCGTCAGCTCCGGAAAGCAGCACCTGCGGGCGGTGGGCACGCCGGGCGCGGTCGCCCAGGTGCTGGCCGCGCTGATCGAGAACTCCCTCATGCACGGAGGCGGCACGGTCGCGCTGCGCACCCGCGTGACCGGAAACCAGGCGGTCGTGGAGGTCACCGACGAGGGCACCGGCGTCCCCGCCGACCTGGGCGCCCGAATCTTCGAGCGCACGATCAGCGGCCGCAACTCCACCGGCATCGGCCTCGCCGTCGCCCGCGACCTCGCCGAGGCCGACGGCGGCCGCCTGGAACTCCTCCAGGCCCAGCCCCCGGTCTTCGGTCTGTTCCTCTCCCGCACCCCGCCGCCGAAGAAGCAGACGGAGCGGCAGCCGACGGTACGCTGACCCGCGCGCACCGACGACGAACGGGGGGGGGGGACGGCATGAGCGAGCACACCTCGGCCGACGAGGAGCCGGCGACCGCCCGGCTGTCCCTGCGGCGCCCGACGCCGGACGACGTCGACGCCATCCTCGCGATCCACAGCGACCCCGCGGCGTGCGCCCACAACCCTTCCGACGCCCTCACCGAGCGGACGGAGGCCGAGCAGCTCTACCAGCGCTGGGACGACCAGTGGCGGCGCCACGGCTACGGATACTGGGTGGTCCGGCACCGTGGTTCGGCCCGCACGCTGGGCTTCTGCGGGGTCAAGCCCATGGACCTGGCGGGTCTGCGGACCCTCAACCTCTTCTACCGCTTCGACCCCGCCACCTGGGGCCGGGGCCTGGCCGGCGAGGCCGCGACGGCGGTCGTGACCTGGGCGGACCGGCGGGTGCCGCGGCTCCCCGTGGTCGCCCGGATCCGTCCGGCCAACACCGCTTCCCAGCGCGTGGCGCTCCGGGCCGGCCTGGTCCGGGCCGCGCACCTCGACGGCCCCGGTGAGGACGGCCTCGACTGGATCTTCGCGACGAACCTCCCCGGCGGCGGGGGGGTGCGGCGGGGGCCGCTAGCGGAAGGCCCGCGACCGCGACTTCCCCGACTCGGTCCGCAGTCCCGACTCGGCCTGCAGGAACGACTCCGCGCCCGCCACCGCCTCCCGGGCCGGCAGGGCGCGGAACACCCAGGTGCGGTAGGACCAGAAGCGGAACAGGGTCGCGATGCCGATGCCGAGGAACTTGAAGAAGTTGTTCTGCAGCGGGCTGTTCCAGCCGAAACCGTACGTCGCCAGGTACAGCACGCCGTTCTCGATCACCAGACCGACCACGCTGAACAACAGGAACAGGGTCAGTTCCCGGGTGCGGCCGCTCTTGTCGCGGTCCCGGTAGGCGAAGTAGCGGAAGCCGACGTAGTTGAAGACGATCGCGACGACCGTGGCGATGACACTCGCGCGCACCACCTGCAGACCGGTCACCTGCCGTACCAGGTTGAACACGAGCAGGTTGACAAGGAGCCCCGCTCCGCCCACCGCGCCGAACTTGACGATCTCGCGCCACAGCCGGTCCACGCGCCTGCGCAGCGCGCCGTGGTGCGCCGGGGGCGCGGCTCGAAGCCCTGAGGAACCATGGCCCATGGTCGTGCAGGCCCCCGTCTCGGTCGGTGTCTCGGTCGGTGTCTCGGTTGATCTCGCCAACTCCGCCATGCTAACCAGCGCTTCAGGACCGCGCCTGTGGACGGGCTTCCGGCCGGGAAACAGGTCGGAAAGGGCTCTGGAAATGGCAGGAAAGGGATGTCGGAACCAACCGGTACGAGCGCCGGTGCGCAGGCCGGCACGGCCCCCGTGCAGGCGCGGAATCCGGCCGGGGTGGCGCGGCCGATACTCTTGGAGGCGTGACGTTCCCGGTAGTCGGCATGGTCGGCGGTGGCCAGCTCGCTCGTATGACACACGAGGCGGGCATCCCGCTGGGCATCAGGTTCAAGCTCCTCAGTGACACCCCCCAGGACTCCGCGGCACAGGTCGTGAGCGATGTCGTCGTCGGCGACTACCGCGACCTGGAGACGCTGCGCGCGTTCGCGCGGGGCTGCGATGTGATCACCTTCGATCACGAGCACGTCCCCACCGAGCATCTGCGGGCCCTGGAGGCGGACGGCATCCCCGTGCGTCCCGGCCCCGACGCGCTCGTGCACGCCCAGGACAAGGGTGTGATGCGCGCGAAGCTCGACGCGATCGGCGTGCCCTGCCCGCGGCACCGGATCGTGACCGACCCGCGGGACGTGGCCGCGTTCGCGGCGGAGCTCGAAAGGGGCGGGCACGAAGTGCCCTCCGGCAAGGGCGGTGGTGGGCGACGGGTGGGCGGTTTCCCCGTCGTCCTCAAGACCGTCCGCGGCGGCTACGACGGCAAGGGCGTGTGGCTGGTGAACTCCGTCGAGGAGGCCGCCGAGCCCTTCCGCGCCGGTGTGCCCGTCCTCGCCGAGGAGAAGGTCGACTTCGTCCGGGAGCTGGCCGCCAACGTCGTACGCTCCCCGCACGGCCAGGCCGTGGCCTACCCGGTCGTGGAGTCGCGGCAGGTGAACGGCGTGTGCGACACGGTCGTCGCGCCCGCCCCGGACCTGGACGAGGACCTCGCCCTGCGGGCCGAGGAGATGGCGCTGCGGATCGCCAAGGAGCTCGGCGTCGTCGGCCACCTCGCCGTGGAGCTGTTCCAGACCCGCGACGGCCGTGTCCTCGTCAACGAGCTGGCGATGCGCCCGCACAACTCCGGCCACTGGTCCATGGACGGCGCGATCACCTCCCAGTTCGCCAACCACGTCCGCGCGGTCCTCGACCTGCCGCTGGGCGACCCCCGCCCGCGCGCCAGGTGGACGGTCATGGTGAACGTCCTGGGCGGCGACTACCCCGACATGTACTCCGCGTACCTGCACTGCATGGCCCGCGACCCCCAGCTGAAGATCCACATGTACGGCAAGGACGTGAAGCCCGGCCGCAAGGTCGGCCACGTCAACACCTACGGCGACGATCTGGACGACGTGCTGGAGCGCGCCCGTCACGCAGCCGGCTACCTGAGAGGCACCATCACCGAATGAGCCAGAGCAGCCCCGTTGTCGGCATCGTCATGGGATCGGACTCCGACTGGCCCGTCATGGAGGCCGCCGCCGAGGCACTCGACGAGTTCGAGATCGCCTACGAGGTCGACGTCGTCTCCGCCCACCGCATGCCGCGCGAGATGATCCGTTACGGCGAACAGGCGGCCGAGCGCGGACTGAAGGCGATCATCGCCGGCGCGGGCGGCGCCGCCCACCTGCCCGGCATGCTCGCCTCCGTCACCCCGCTGCCGGTGATCGGCGTGCCCGTCCCGCTGAAGTACCTGGACGGCATGGACTCGCTGCTGTCGATCGTGCAGATGCCGGCCGGGGTGCCCGTGGCGACCGTGTCCGTCGGCGGCGCCCGCAACGCCGGCCTGCTCGCCGCCCGGATCCTCGCCGCGCACGACGGGGAACTGCTCGGCCGGATGCGGGAGTTCCAGCAGGAACTCAACGAACAGGCCACCGAGAAGGGCAAGCGGCTGCGCGCCAGGGTCGAGGGCGCGGCCGGCGGCTTCGGCTTCAACACGGGGAAGTGACACCGATGACGGCACTGGAGGAAGCCCGGGCGCTGCTGCGCGAGTTCCCGGTCGTCGACGGCCACAACGACCTGCCCTGGGCGCTGCGCGAACAGGTCCGCTACGACCTCGACGCCCGCGACATCGCCACCCACCAGGGCGCCCATCTGCACACCGACATCCCACGCCTGCGCGAGGGCGGCGTCGGCGCCCAGTTCTGGTCGGTGTACGTCCGCGCGGACCTGCCGGACCCGGTGCCGGCGACGCTGGAACAGATCGACTGCGTACGGCAGTTGATCACACGCCACCCGGCCGACCTGGCCCCCGCCCTGACCGCCGCCGACATGGAGGCGGCGCGGGGGCAGGGCCGTATCGCCTCGCTGATGGGCGCCGAGGGCGGCCACTCCATCGCCAACTCCCTCGGCACGCTCCGTGGGCTGTACGCGCTCGGCGTGCGCTACCTGACCCTCACCCACAACGACAACGTGCCGTGGGCGGACTCGGCGACGGACGAGCCGGGCGTGGGCGGCCTGTCGGCCTTCGGCCGCGAGGTGGTGAAGGAGATGAACCGCCTGGGCATGCTGGTCGACCTCTCCCACGTGGCCGCCACGACCATGCGGGACGCGCTGGACACGTCGACGGCCCCGGTGATCTTCTCCCACTCCTCCGCGCGGGCCGTGTGCGACCACCCCCGCAACATCCCGGACGACGTGCTGGAGCGGCTGCCCGCGAACGGCGGGGTGGCGATGGTGACGTTCGTCCCGAAGTTCGTCCTCCAGGCCGCCGTCGACTGGACGGTCACGGCCGACGAGAACATGCGCGCCCACGGCTTCCACCACCTCGACACCACCGCCGAGGCGATGAAGGTCCACCGAGCCTTCGAGGAGGCGAACCCGCGCCCGGTCGCCACGGTGGCCACGGTCGCCGACCACCTCGACCACATGCGCGAGGTCGCCGGCATCGACCACCTCGGCATCGGCGGCGACTACGACGGGACGGCCTTCACCCCCGACGGCCTCAGCGACGTCTCCGGCTACCCGAACCTCATCGCCGAGCTCCTGGACCGCGGCTGGTCGAAAACCGACCTGGCCAAGCTGACCTGGCAGAACGCGGTACGGGTCCTGGGCGCCGCCGAGGACGTCGCCCGCGACCTGCGGGCCACACGCGGCCCGTCCAACGCGACGATCGGGGAGCTGGACGGGTGAGATCCGGCACCGGAAACCGGACGGCCGGTGCCGTTGGTGCTCCTTGCAGGTGTGCGGCGCGCGCGAAGGTGCGGCGCCACCGGGCCAAAGAGGGGTTGGCAACTGCTCGTCGGGGAGCGTGTATAAGGCTGGTTTAGCTCGATCGTGTGATGGTCGGCTGGCAGCCTTGCGGTGTGCTGGGCCGGTCGGGGCAGCGTTGCCGTGCGATCTGGGACGCCGGGTGCGGTGCCTGGGGGTGCCCCCTCTGGGGGAGTGCGGGGCCCCTGCTCCACCAGCGGGATGGTTCAGGGCCTCCCCGTCGCCTCTGGCCGCTCCCACAGGCCGGGTCGTGAGGCGTGTACATCAGCAGCCTCCGGCTGCGGGCCGCCCGTCCGGCCCGGACCACGGACACGATCCGTGTCGCCGCCCGGGATGCGAAAGCGGACGACCAGTGCGCCCACAACCGTTCGGGGCGTGCCAGTGCGCGGACTCACTCCCGCTCACTGCCCAGGAACGGTGATCCCCAGGGGTGCCTCCCGCACGCCCCGGCCCGGTGGGGCAGAATGCGTGAGGACGCCGGTTCGGCCGACTGAGCCTCGGCCGAACCGGCGTCCTCCGTCACGTCCTGCTACGCGGTCGGGCGGCCCATCGCCCGGTACGTCCACCCGGCCCGACGCCACCGCTCCGGGTCCAGCGCGTTGCGTCCGTCCAGGATCACCCGGGCCGCCACGGCCTCGCCCAGCTCCGCCGGGTCCAGCTCGCGGAACTCCCGCCACTCGGTCAGGTGCAGCACCACGTCCGCGCCCCGTACGGCCTCCATCGCGGTACCGGCGTACGCGAGCGTCGGGAACAGCCGCCGGGCGTTGTCCATGCCCTTCGGGTCGTACACGGTCACCTGGCCGCCCTGCAGGTGGATCTGCCCGGCGACGTTGAGCGCGGGCGAGTCCCGTACGTCGTCCGAGTCCGGCTTGAAGGTGGCGCCCAGCACCGCGACCCGCTTGCCCAGGAACGGCCCGCCGCCCAGCGCCTGCCGGGCCAGCTCCACCATCTGCCCGCGCTGGCGCATGTTGATCGAGTCGATCTCGCGCAGGAACGTCAGCGCCTGGTCGGCGCCCAGCTCACCCGCGCGCGCCATGAACGCCCGGATGTCCTTGGGCAGGCAGCCGCCGCCGAAGCCGATCCCGGCGCGCAGGAACTTCTTGCCGATCCGGTCGTCGTGGCCGATCGCCTCCGCCAGCCTGGCGACATCGCCGCCCGCGGCCTCGCACACCTCGGCCATGGCGTTGATGAAGGAGATCTTCGTGGCGAGGAAGGAGTTCGCGGCGGTCTTCACCAGCTCCGCGGTCGGGAAGTCGGTGACCACGAAGGGAGAGCCCTCGGCGATCGGCGTGGCGTACACCTCGCGCAGCAGCTTCTCCGCCCGCTCGCTGCGCACGCCGACCACGATCCGGTCCGGGTGCAGCGTGTCCTTCACGGCGAAGCCCTCGCGCAGGAACTCCGGGTTCCAGGCCAGCTCCGCGTCCTCGCCCGCGGGTGCGAGCTCGGCGATCGTACGGGCCAGCCGGTCCGCCGACCCGACCGGCACCGTCGACTTGCCGACGACCAGGGCGGGGCCGGTCAGGTGCGGGGCGAGGGAGGCGATCGAGGAGTCGACGTAACTCATGTCGCAGGCGTACTCGCCGTGCTTCTGCGGGGTGTTCACGCAGACGAAGTGGATGTCGCCGAACGCGGCCACCTCCGCGAAGTCCGTCGTGAACCGCAGCCGGCCGGTCGAGCCCTCGATTCCGGCCACGTGCCGGCGCAGCAGCTCGTCCAGACCGGGCTCGTACATCGGGACCTCGCCCCGGCGCAGCGTCTCGATCTTCTCCGGGACGACATCCAGGCCCAGCACCTCGAAACCGAGCTCGGCCATGGCCGCGGCGTGTGTCGCGCCGAGGTAGCCGGTGCCGATCACGGTGATCTTGAGGCTCATGGGTGCTCCAGGAGGGACGATGGTGATGCGGTGCCCGAGCATATCGGGGGCATGCGCAAGGCCTTCGCCGGGCAATGTCCTCGCTGTCACCAAGCTCACGTATCACCGAGCGTGGGCGGGCCAGTAAAATTTGAGTTACTTAACGGTAGTTAGCGTCAGTGTGCGTCTTCTTTGGAGTGAGAGACCTTGGCCGGATCGGCTGACTTCGACCTGTACCGCCCGTCCGAGGAGCACGACATGCTCCGGGACGCCGTCCGCTCGCTGGCCGAGGCGAAGATCGCGCCGTACGCCGCCGCGGTGGACGAGGAGGCCCGCTTCCCGCAGGAGGCCCTGGAGGCGCTGGTCGCCAACGACCTGCACGCCGTGCACGTACCCGAGGAGTACGGCGGCGCGGGCGCGGACGCCCTCGCGACGGTCATCGTGATCGAGGAGGTCGCGCGGGTCTGCGCCTCCTCCTCCCTGATCCCCGCGGTGAACAAGCTGGGCTCGCTGCCGGTGATGCTCGCCGGCTCCGAGGAGCTGAGGAAGAGGTACCTGACCCCGCTCGCCAAGGGCAACGCGATGTTCTCGTACTGCCTGTCCGAGCCGGACGCGGGCTCCGACGCGGCCGGCATGAAGACCAAGGCGGTCCGCGACGGCGACCACTACGTCCTCAACGGCGTCAAGCGCTGGATCACCAACGCCGGGGTCTCGGAGTTCTACACGGTGATGGCCGTGACCGACCCCGCCAAGCGCTCCAGGGGCATCTCCGCCTTCGTCGTGGAGAAGTCGGACCCGGGCGTCTCCTTCGGCGCCCCCGAGAAGAAGCTCGGGATCAAGGGCTCCCCGACCCGCGAGGTGTACCTGGACAACGTCCGCATCCCGGCGGACCGCATGATCGGCGCCGAGGGCACCGGCTTCGCCACCGCGATGCGCACCCTGGACCACACCCGCATCACCATCGCCGCCCAGGCCCTGGGCATCGCCCAGGGGGCGCTGGACTACGCCAAGGGCTACGTCAAGGAGCGCAAGCAGTTCGGCAAGCCGATCTTCGACTTCCAGGGTGTCCAGTTCATGCTCGCCGACATGGCCATGAAGATCGAGGCCGCCCGCCAGCTGACCTACGCGGCCGCGGCGAAGTCCGAGCGGGGCGACCGCGACCTGACCTTCCAGGGCGCCGCCGCCAAGTGCTTCGCCTCCGACGTCGCCATGGAGGTCACCACGGACGCCGTCCAGCTCCTCGGCGGCTACGGCTACACCCGCGACTACCCGGTGGAGCGCATGATGCGCGATGCCAAGATCACCCAGATCTACGAGGGCACCAACCAGGTCCAGCGGATCGTGATGGCCCGCAACCTGCCGTGACGGCAGGCCGGCAGCAGGAGGGTGCCCAGGAGCTGGGCACCCTCGCGGGGGGCGATGAGGGTGTTCGTGCGGTGGGGCGTGCCGGTGTGTGTGCTGGGGTCGGGGCGGGAGGTCCGGGCGGAGAACGGGCATGACGGCGGCCGGTTCGTCGAGATCGGGTCGCTGACCAAGGTGCTCACCGGGACCGCGCTGGTGCGCATGGCGCGGGCGGGTCTCCTGGGCGTGGACGACCCGGTGCGGCGTTGGCTGCCCGTCGCATCCGGGACGGGTATCACCTTGCGGCATCTGATGGAGCACACTTCGGGTCTGCCCAGGCTCCCTCCGGAGGTGTGGGGGCTCAGCAGGGACCCGTACGCGGGGTTCGGTCCGGAGCGGTTGAGGCGGCTCGTGGGGCGGCTCGATGAGGTCGTCGAGCATCCCGCGGGCCGGGAGACCGTCTACTCGAACCTCGGGTACGCCGTGCTCGGGGCCGCGCTGGAGGAGGCGGCCGGGGAGCCGTATCCGGTGCTGCTGCGCACTCATGTTCTGGAGCCGCTGGGTCTGGCCGATGAGGTGACGGCCGATCCGCCCACCGGTCGACTGCTCACCGCCCGTGGGTGGTTCGGGCGGACGCGGGCGCCGTGGACCATGAGCGGGGCGATCCTGCCGGCGGGTGGGCTCTGGGCGACTCCCCGGGCGATCGGCGCCCTGGTCGTCGGGCTGTTGGTGGAGCGCGGGCTGGGTGAGCCGGCCGCCTCCTGGCAGCGGGCGGGCCACGTGCGGTGGCACAACGGCGCGACCCGTGACGCGTCGGTGTTCGCAGGGGCCTTCGACGACACCGGCGAGTGGGTGGTGGTGCACCGACTCGGTGGAAGGCCGCGGACGACGGACCGCCTCGGCGCCCGACTGCTCCTGCAGACACGTCCCGGGCATTCGCCGAGTTGAACAAGTACGCGGCAGGCAAAGGAGTTCGAGGACAGGACCTGTCCGGCGGATCACGTCGTCCACGTCAATGTTCTACTCACCGGCACCCTGAACTTCGTCATGGACGCAGACGAGGTGGTGGCGGAGATCGTCGACGTCACCCACTTCGGCGGTATCGGCCGGAAGTCGTGGACCGGGGAGCCAGGAACCGGGGAGCCGGAGAGCCGGAGCAGTACGCCGGACGGGTGTGGCGGAGTCCCTGTCGGTCCGGATGGCGCCGGGCCGGGAGCAGGCGTACGACGGAAGGGGAAGGGGACCGTTTCGGGGCCCCCGCGTCCCCCAGGAGGAGCCATGACCCAGCCCGGAACCGCGACCCCCATGAGCAAGGAGATGCAGGACTGCGTCCAGGCGTGCATGTCGTGCCACACCATCTGTGAGGAGACCATGAGCTCCTGCATGCAGATGGGCGGCCAGGCGCAGATGCAGATCATGCGTGCGCTCATGGACTGCTCCGAGACGACCCGCATGTGCGCGGACATGCTGATGCGCCGCTCGCCGCTGGCGGCGGAGATGTGCGGCATGTGCGCCAAGGCCTGTGACATGGGCGCGGAGGCGTGCATGTCCATGCCCGACGACAAGATGATGATGCGCTGTGCGGAGGCGTGTCGCCACTGTGCGGAGATGTGCCGCACGATGGCGGGCGCCAGGATGTGACCTGAACCCGGCGCTACGGCGCTACGGAGCCACGACGCTACGGCCAGGAAGCCCCGCCGGTCGCCGAGGAACAGGCACCGCGGGGCTTTCTCCGTGGCTGGGGGCGGTCAGTCGCCCTTGACGGTGACCTTCTCGTCGTTGTTCAGCTGGGTCACCAACTGCTTCACCTTCGCCTTGTCCCAGATCAGGTTGCCACCGGAGGAACCGGAGATGGGCATGTTCATCGAGGTGCCGTCGCCGCCGCTGACGCCCTTCATCGCCCAGAACATGCGGGCCAGGTCGAACAGGCTCATGTCCTCGTCGACGATCAGGGAGTCCAGGCCGGCGCCCATCGTCGGGTAGAGCTTGAACGGGTTCAGGACCGTGCTCGGGGTGGCCACCTGGTGGGCGAGGGCGGCCAGGAACTTCTGCTGGTTCTTGGTGCGGTCCAGGTCGGAGCCGGCCAGCGCGTACCGGGTGCGGACGAAGGCGAGGGACTCCTGGCCGTTCAGGGTCTGCTTGCCCTTCTTGAGGTCCGCGCCGGATTTGGTGTCCTTGATGTCCTGCGGGATGTCGATCTCGACGCCGCCGACCGCGTCCACGATGTTCGCGAAGCCGGCGAAGCCGATCTCCACGTAGTGGTCGATGTGCAGGCCGGTGTTGAACTCGACCGTGCGGACCAGCAGTTCGGGCCCGTCCTCGGCGTACGCGGCGTTGAGCTTCACCTGCCGGCCCGTGGCCGGGTAGACCTTGCCGGAGTCGGAGCCCTTGAACGACGGGATCTCCACGTTCGAGTCCCGGGGCAGGGAGATCAGGGTGGAGCCGTTGCTGCCGGTGTGCAGGATCATCATCGAGTCCGTGCGCTTGCCCGCGGCGGACCCGGTGTGCAGCTTCTTCTTCTGCTCGGCCGACATGCCCTCCCGGCTGTCGGAGCCGACGATGAGGTAGTTGGTGCCCTCGCCCTTCTCCGGCCGGTCGATGACCTTGGACAGGTCGACCTCGCGGTTGAGCTTGGAGTCGGCCCAGAAGTACGTCGCGACAGTGGTCACCAGGAACACGGTGACCAGGGTTATCGCGGTCAGTTTGATGCGACGGCCCCAGTTCGGCGCGGGGTGGGACCCGCGGGCGTATCCGTCGCCCGGCCCGCCGGCCTGCCTGCCGTAGACCTGGCCGGTGTTGTAGCCGTTGTCGTACCCGTGGTCGCCGCCGGGGGCGCCGTAGCCCCGGCCGTCGACGTACGACGGCTGCTGCGGGACCCCGTACGGCGGCGCCGAGGGACCGGGGCCGCCCGGCCCCCCGTACCCGGCGGGTGCCGGACCGCCGCGCCGCACCTGACGCGCCACACGCGCGCCCTCCGGCCATGCGCCGGCACCGCCGCGTCCGTACCGCGGGCCGCGGTTGTCGTCAGACCACCCCTCGGGCCAATCATTCATGCGCCATAGTGTGCAGGGCAGGGCCGTGTGCCTGACAGAGGCGTCGGTGAATAAGGTCACCGCTGTTGCCAAGCTGACACAAATTCCCCGTGTCCCACCTCGGCATAAGGTGGAGGTCATGACAGACCAGGCCCCCACCGCGGAATCCGGAACGACGGATATCCCGGGCAAGCCGACCTCGGCGTCCCGGACCACCCTGAGCCACATCATGACCCACAACGACACCAACCTGCTGGGGACGGTGCACGGCGGGGTGATCATGAAGCTGGTCGACGACGCGGCGGGCGCGGTGGCCGGCCGGCACAGCGGCGGGCCCGCGGTCACCGCGTCCATGGACGAGATGGTGTTCCTCGAACCGGTCCGGGTCGGCGACCTCGTCCATGTGAAGGCCCAGGTCAACTGGACCGGCCGGACCTCCATGGAGGTCGGCGTGCGGGTCCTGGCCGAGCGCTGGAACGAGTCCACCCCGACCACCCGGGTCGCCTCGGCCTACCTGGTCTTCGCCGCGGTGGACGCCGACGGCAAGCCGCGCCCGGTGCCGCCGGTCCTGCCGGGGACCGACCGGGACCGGCGCCGCTACCAGGAGGCCCAGATCCGCCGCACCCACCGCCTGGCCCGCCGCCGCGCCATCAAGGAACTGCGGGAGAAGCGGGCGGCGGAGGGTTACGAGGACTGAGGGCCGGGGCGGGCGCCACCGGTACCGTCGCGGCTTTGCCGCCGGCCGCTCACGGTCTCGCCGTACCGGCCGTCAACCGCGCACGGCCCCATCGCTCATGACCCCGCTGCACACGATCCTGCCGCGCCGGCGGCCGACCGCACACGATCCTGCCGCGCCGGCGGCCGACCGCACACGGTCTCTCACCGTGCCGGCGGCCGACCGCACACGGTCTCTCACCGTGCCGGCGGCCGACCGCACACGGTCTCTCACCGTGCCGGCCGTCGGCCGCGCACCGCCTCGCCGCCCCCGCCGTCAGCCGCACGTCACCTCGTCGCCCTTCACTACCGCGGTGGCCGCCTGGGCCGGGTTCTCCACACGGACCCCGCGCACCTGGTGGTGGTCGCTGCCGATGATCACCCGGAGTGTGGCGCCCTGCCCCGGCACCGGACGCAGCTCGCTGCCCGGCAGGGCGGCGGCGAGTGACTTCGCCGAGCGGTCCCAGCGGGGGTCGTAGAGCACCACGGTCCGCGTGACCCCCCGTTCCTTGGCGTCCAGGGGCGCCTTGGTCGTGAGGAAACCGGCCGCCGCCAGCTCCGTGTCCACCCGCCGGCCGAGCCCGTTCGTGTCGGTGCCGTTCTCCACCTGGACGCGGACCTGCTGCGGGGCGACCTCGACGGGCACGGGAAGGTTCGGCTGCCGGGGCTTGTGCGAGGCCAGCGGCCGGTCCTCGCGCAGCGCCCGGAAGAGCTGGTCGGCCCTGGCCCGGTCCCACTTCACGGTGGAGCCGATGCCCTTGACCGGGTAGGCCGTCTGCGCGATCGGGACGGTGGTGAACTCCGAGGAGGAGGGGGAGAAGTTCCGCATCGCCCGCCCGAGGTCCAGCAGTTCGTCGGTGCGGAAGCCCTTGTCCGCCCGTACCGAGCCCAGTACGGCCACGGCCACGTCCCGGAACTTGAGGGGGTTCAGCAGCACCCGGGAGGAGGTCGCCTGTTCGATCAGGGCTGCCAGGAAGCGCTGCTGGCGCTTCATCCGGCCGAGGTCGCTCGCCCCGTCGACGTGCCGGGAGCGGACGTACTGCAGGGCCTGGCCGCCGGAGAGCGTGTGTGTACCGGCGGCCAGGTCCAGGCCGGTGTAGCTGTCCTTCATCGGTTCGGCGGTGCAGATCTGCACCCCGCCGACCACGTCCACGGTCCGCATGAAGGTGGTGAAGTCCACCTCCAGGTAGTGGTCGATCTTCAGGTTGGTCATGCTCTCGACCGTGCGCACGGTCAGGTTGGGCCCGCCCTCCGAGTACGCCGCGTTGAGTTTGACCGGGTGCGGCCCGTGCCGTCGCCCGGTGTTCCGGTCGACGTGCTCGGGCAGTTCGGCGTAGGAGTCGCGGGGCAGGCTCACCACGCTGGCCCGTTCCCGGTCCTGCGACAGGTGCACGATCATCATCGTGTCGGTGCAGTTGCAGGGGTGGCCGCCCAGCCGGTACTGGAGCCGCTCCCGCTCGCTGATCCTGTCCCGGCCGTCGGTGCCGACCAGCAGCACGTTCATGCCGTGACCGGCCGGCGGGCGGTTCTTCATGTCCTTGAAGGGGTCGACCCGGGCGATGTCCGCGCCCAAGCTGGAGACCACCGCGTGCCCGATCCCGGCGGAGGCGAGCACCACCACCGACAGTGTGGTCGCCGCCCGCATGGCCCAGCGTGGTCTGCGGCGCGGTACGGGCGCGTACGGCACGCGGGCCGGTCTCGCCGGACCGGCGGCCTGTCGCGGGGCGCGCTGCGACCGCGGGCGCGGCCGGTACTGCGTGCTGGACATGGGGGGACACCTCCGCTGATGGCGTGGGTGGGCGCCGTGTGCACCGTAGGGGCATACGATCGGCTGATCGGCGCAGCGGCACCCGCGGCGCGCACCGGTGTCCCCCGTTCGCGGTAACGTGAGCACCGATGAACGCCATGCCCGACGTGCGGCTCCCCGCCGTTTCTGTGATCATGCCCGTCCTCGACGAGGAGCGGCACCTGCGTGGAGCCGTGGAAGCGATCCTCGCGCAGGAGTACGACGGCGAGATGGAGGTCGTGATCGCCCTCGGTCCGTCCACGGACCGTACGGACGAGATCGCCGCCGAACTCGTACGCGAAGACCCGCGCGTGCACACGGTGCCCAACCCCACCGGCCGCACCCCCGCCGCGCTCAACGCGGCGATCAAGGCCTCCCGCCATCCGATCGTGGTCCGCGTCGACGGCCACGGGATGCTCTCGCCGAACTACATAGCCACGGCCGTACGGCTCCTGGAGGAGACCGGCGCGCAGAACGTCGGCGGCATCATGCACGCCGAGGGCGAGAACGACTGGGAGCACGCGGTGGCCGCCGCGATGACCTCGAAGATCGGGGTGGGCAACGCGGCCTTCCACACCGGCGGTCGGGCCGGTCCCGCTCAGACCGTGTACCTGGGGGTGTTCCGGCGCGAGGCGCTGGAACAACAGGGCGGCTACAACGAGGAGTTCATCCGCGCCCAGGACTGGGAGCTGAACTTCCGCATCCGCGAGGCGGGCGGCCTGATCTGGTTCTCGCCGGAGCTGCGCGTCTCCTACCGGCCCCGCCCGAGTGTGAAGGCGCTGGCCAAGCAGTACAAGGACTACGGCCGTTGGCGGCACGTCGTCGCCCGCTACCACGAGGGTTCCATCAACCTGCGCTACCTCGCCCCGCCGACCGCGGTGTGCGCCATCGCGGCCGGGATCGTGGTGGGCGCGGCCCTGACCCCCTGGGGTTTCGTGGTTCCCGGCGGCTATCTGGCGGCGATCGTCGCCGGATCGGTGCCCGCGGGCAGGGGACTGCCGCTGAAGGCCCGTCTGCGCATCCCGGTCGCCCTCGCCACCATGCACATGTCGTGGGGCTGGGGCTTTCTGACCAGCCCGAAGTCGCTGGCGAGGAAGGTCATCGCCTCGCGCAGGTCCGCGGTCGTCACCGCCGACTGAGCGGTTCGACCCGGTGGGCCCCTCTCCTCGGGACAGGGGCCCTACGCGCGTCTACCAGCGGTAGGGCGCGTACACGTCCATGCACTGGCTCTCGTCCGAGCCGTTGATGGCGTCGGAGTTGCTGGGCAGGTCGCCGGCCTTCGGCGTGGACTCCTTCGGATAGGTGGCGCCTGTACGCCAGTCGGCGCCGACGACGACGGTGACGCCGGAGACGTCGGTCGACCTCTTCACCGAACTCATCGGAATTCCCAGGGCCTTGGCGACGCTCTGCGCGTCACCCTCCATGTCGGCGCTCGGGTAGCGCACGAGGGTCTCCTCCTCGGACAGCGCCGCCGCGGTGTCGGCCGCCGTCCTGGTGAAGCCCTTCTGCCGCAGCTCCTGGCTGATCGCGTCGGCCCGGCCGTTGACCGGGGCCCGGGTGGAGCTCCGGGTGGCGTTCTGCACCACCACACCCAGCCGGTCGGCCGCGACCGAGGGAGCCGTGGTGGCCTCCTCCACGCTCGGCTTCTTCGCCTCCGACTTGGGGCCGTTGCCGTCGAAGGGCACGTCCTCGCGGAGCATCTTCCACATCTTCGTGGCGCCGGCTTCGTCCGGGAGCAGGTGGTTGCTGTTCCGCCAGTCGGTGACGTTGGGCATCGTCGTCATGGTGATGCGGTCGGTGGGGACCGTCTTGAGCTGCATGCCCAGGTCGTACAGCTTCTTGACGGTGCCGATCTCCTCGGAGACCTCCAGCGACTTCGTGGCCGCCTCCGCCAGGCCCATCAGCCGGCCGGTGTCGGTGAAGACGTTCTGGCTCCGCAGCGTGCGGATCATCGAGTTCATGTACATGTGCTGGGCCCTGGCCCGCAGCGGGTCGCTGCCCCAGGCGTGCCGGGTGCGCAGCCACTGCAGGGCCTGCTCGCCCTTGACCTTGTGCTTGCCGGCCGTCAGCTTCAGACCGGAGCCGCCGCGCTGGGTCGGCAGCGGGCGGTCCCACACGTTCTGCTTCACGCAGACCTCGACGCCGCCGATGGCGTCCGCCATGTGCACCACGCCCGCGAAGTCGATCGTCATCCAGTGGTCGATGTAGACACCGGTGAGGTTCTCCCAGGTGGCGAGCGTGCAGCCGGGGCCGCCGCGGGCCAGCGACTCGTTGATGATGGTGTTGGCCGGCGGGTAGACCTCGCCGGTGTCGGGGTCGGTGCACTTGGGGATGTCGACCCGGGTGTCACGGGGGATGCTCACCACGGCGGCGCTCTCGCGGTCCGCGGAGAGGTGGATGAGCATCTGCACGTCGCCCAGCGGCGGATTGTCGCGGTGGTCCCTGCTGCCGCCCAGGGCGAGGTTCGCGTCGGAGCCACGGCTGTCGGAACCGATCAGCAGGATGTTCATGGGCGTCTGGCCGGCCGAGTTCGGCTTCGCCTTCTCCGCCTTGGAGTCGCCGCTGCTGCGCCGGCCCTTGCGTATGTTGTCGTTCAGGTGCTGGTAGTAGAGGTATCCGGCGCCGGCCGTGGTGAGTATGACCAGCGAGAGCACCGTGGCCGACCAGCGCAGTACGCGCCTTCTGGGACGCCTGCCGGCGACGTCGCGCTCTTTGCCGCTGCCTTTCCCTCCGCCGTGCCGGCCGTGGCCACCCGAAGCGCTGCCATCTTGCGCGGCGAGTGGCAGCGTGTCCTCGACCGCAGGCTCCTCCCCGCGCAGACTGCTCTGCGTCAACTCCCCATCCTCCCCACCCTGGTGTGCCATTGAACGGGCCTGTCATGCGTCGGGTTAGACGCATGACAGGCCCATAAGGTGGCGTGGTGCGCTCGACTTGCTTTCAACTTGCTTTCAGCTGGCGCACTGAACCTTGTCCGCCGTGGACTGTCCGTCGACCTTCGGTGCCTTCGTCGGAGCGACGAGCGGCACACCCGCGCCCTTGAAGTCCTCGCCCAGGGTCAGCGTCATCGTCGGCAGACCCTGGGCGTTGGTCACGCTCTCGCCCAGCTTCAGTGCCGAACCGGGCAGTCCCATGATCGCGGCGAGTTTACGCGCCTGCGGCGCCTGGTCGGCGTCGTACTCGAGGGTGGTCTTGCTGAGTTTCTCGGGCGCGTTGCCCGCGTTCTCGGACTTGGACACGCCCTGGGAGGTCTGCAGCCAGGCAAGGGTCTCCTGAGCGGAACCGGAGGCGGCCCCGCCGTTGAAGATGCGGACCCGCACCTCGGAGGCCTCGGACTGGGTGCCCTTGAGGCGGGCGGCCTCGGCGTTCTTGGCGGCCTTCTTCTTTTTCTTCACCTGGGTGAAGGAGACGTCGCTCGCGATGGCGTCGAAGACCGGGCGAGCATCGGTCGGATGCACGACAACCGTCGCCTTGACCTTTTCGGCCGGGTTGTCGACGACCGGGACCGTCAGGAAGGTGATGTTCTTCGTCGGCACCTTCTTCAGCTCCAGCGCCACGTCCGTGAGCGTGCCGACCTTGCCGATGCCGGTGTCGACGGTCAGCGCCTTGGTGGCGGCGTTGGCCAGGCCGTACAGCTTGGTCGGGTCGGTGAGCGTGTCGCCGGAGGACATCTTGCGCATCAGCGAGCTGAGGAACTGCTGCTGCACCTTGATCCGGTCCAAGTCGCCCTGGTTGCCCCAGGCGTGCCGGGTGCGGACGAAGGCCAGGGCCTGCTCGCCCTTGATCGTGGACTCGCCGGCGGGCAGGTCCAGGTGCGACTTGTCGTCCTTCACCGCCTGCTTGAGGCACACGTCGACGCCGCCCACCGCCGTCGTCAGCGTCTTGACCGCGTTGAAGTCGGCCATCATGAAGTGGTCGGGCGTGATGCCGGTGGCCTCTTTGACCGTGAGCATCGTGCAGCCCGCGTCGCGACCGTCCTGGCCGAGGCTCTTGTTGAAGCGGGCGTTGTCCGTTCCCGGGATGACCTTCGTGGTGCCGTCGGGCTGCTTGGTCGGGCAGTCCGGGATGTTCACGATCAGGTCGCGCGGGATGCTCAGCGCGGTCGCGTTCGTGCGGTCCTTGGAGACGTGCAGCAGGACGTTGGTGTCGGCGTGGCCCGGGCTGCCCTTGTCGCCGTAGCCCTCGTTGCCCTTGCCGGTACGCTTGTCGGTGCCGATGATCAGTATGTTGAAGGCCTCGTCCTTGCTGAAGCTGGCCTTGGCCGCGCCGCCCACGTCGGTGGTGGTGACGTTGCCCTCGAGGTGCTTGAGGACCAGATAACCGGCCGTGCCGACGCCGACCAGGACGAACGCCATGGTGCCGCCGGTCCACAGCAGGACCTTCTTGGCCTTCGACTTCTTCTCCGGCCGGCGTCCCCGCCGCCCGGGCAGCGGCTCCTCGGGCGGCGCGCCGCGGCGACGGCGCGGGCCGGGGACCGTACGGGCGGGGGCGGCGGTCTCACGCGCCTGATGCCGTCCGGGCGTCGCTCTGCGGCCTCCCGTCGCACCGTTGTCGCCCGCGCCG
>NZ_QFDQ01000073.1 GCF_003270085.1 Streptomyces triticisoli
CCGGCACCCCCTCGCGGGGTGCCGGCGCCGTCCTGTGGGATTCCTCAGCCGGGGCTGGTTTCCGTGGCAGGGTGGAGCGGGCAAGCCACAGGGGGCCAACAGAAGAGGGGGACTTGTGATCGTCTGGGTCAACGGCGCTTTCGGTGCGGGAAAGACCACCACCGCACGGGAACTGATCGAGCTGATCCCCAACAGCACGCTCTTCGACCCCGAGGTCATCGGCAGCGCGCTCGCGCACCTGCTGCCGCCCAAACACCTCGCCGAGGTCGGTGACTACCAGGACCTGCCGATCTGGCGGCGCCTGGTGATCGACACGGCCGCCGCGATGCTCGCCGAACTGGGCGGAACCCTCGTGGTCCCCATGACCCTGCTGCGTCAGGAGTACCGCGACGAGATCTTCGGCGGCCTCGCCGCCCGCCGCATCACCGTCCGGCACATCCTCCTCACCCCGGCGGAAACGATCCTGCGGGAGCGGATAGCCGGCCGCGAGGTCCCGCCCGGCCTTCCCGACGGCGAGATGCGCGTACGGCAGTGGGCCTACGACCACATCGAGCCCTACCACGCCGCCCTCGCCTCCTGGCTCACCGCTGACGCCCACCCCGTCGACACCAGCGCCCTCACCCCGTACGAGACCGCCGTCCGGATCGCCGAGGCCGTCAGCAACGGTGCCGTGCCCGTCTGCGACATCGTGCAGACCCCCGAGCCCACCGGCGAGACGGTCGCCTCCGGAGTGCTCCTCTTCGACGAGCAGGACCGGGTGCTGCTCGTCGACCCCACCTACAAGCCCGGCTGGGAGTTCCCCGGCGGCGTTGTCGAACCCGGCGAGGCCCCGGCCCGCGCGGGGATGCGCGAGGTCGCCGAGGAGACCGGGATACGGCTGGACGACGTGCCCCGCCTGCTCGTCGTCGACTGGGAGCCGCCCGCGCCCCCCGGCTTCGGCGGCCTGCGCTTCCTCTTCGACGGCGGCCGGCTGGACTCCGCGACGGCCGAACGCCTGCTCCTGCCCGGCCCCGAGCTGCGCGACTGCCGCTTCGTCACCGAGCGGGAGGCCGCCGGCCTCCTCCCACCCGTCCGCTACGAACGGCTCCGCCGGGCGCTGCGAGCGCGCGAGCGCGGAGCGGCGGTGTACCTGGAGGCGGGCGTCCCGGTCGGCTGACGGCCGTTCACAAGCCCCTCGGGGCTGCTCGTAACTTCCCTTATTCTCCGCGCCGTTGGCCGAAATTTTACTCTTCCGGCCGTGCCACCCGGTGATTTTGCCCGGTGTGGGGGATTTCGAGGTGAAATCCAGGGGGAATTGTCGCCGTCACGGTATGAACACGGGACCGTCCCGGACTTGTGTCACTACTCGTACCAGAAGTACACCGTTCCTGAAGACTGAGCATGAGTTGCACAGGCTCAGCCGTGCGCCCCGAACGGTTGTGGGCACACTGGTCGCCCGCTTTCGCTCCGCGTCCGGCGCCGGCGGATCGTGTCCGTGGTCCGGGAAGGCGGGGGCGGGTCCCTCACGCCCCGGGGCGCCCGGTCGGGCCTGGACGGTCCGATGCCCCGCACGATCGCTCCGGTCGTGTGGGGGCGGTGCCGTCCGACGCCGGATCGGGTGTCCCAGGGCGCGTCGTCCGATCGCCACGGCGGCCGCGTCGTGCCGCGTGGGCTTGCGTGTCTGGCTGGTGAGGGGTTTTTGCCAGTGCTGGGCGCCCCAGCGGCTGGTGTAGGCCGGATCGACCGCGACGACGGGCACGCCCAGCTCGGCGGCCATCGACACCAGCCGGGCCCGCAGTTTCGTGGTGGGCAGGCCGGAGAGCAGCTTGCGGAACCGCTTGCGGCGGCCGTGCTTCTCCCGGGTCTTCTCCATCGCGAAGTCGAGGTCCTCGATCGCCAGGGCCAGGCCGTGCCGCTTCGCCCAGTGCAGCAGGCGGATCAGGGCATGGCGCACCTGGGCGTCCCGGTGGCCCGCGCTGCCGGTCAGCCGGTAGTCGAAGCGGCGGGGGTCGCCGACGGGGTTGCCGTGGGTGTCCAGGCGCCAGGCGGCCAGGTGGTCGGCGTTCAGGTCCACCCCGGCCAGCCCACCCGCCCGAACCGCCTCCAGCGGCACCGCCTGCACCGGCGGGATCTGCCAGGCGGCGGTCACATACCAGCGGCCTCGGTCCGGGTCGTAGTGGATCCGGTAGGCCACCGCACGGCTCGCGGCGACGCGGTCGGCCCACTCCTCTTCCCGGTGGCGGAAGCGGGCCCGGCAGGCGAGCACGTACCGGCCGTGGGGGGCGTTGGCCAGGTGGGCCAGCGGCGCCGGCAGCTTGATGCTCACCTCCCCGCCGGGGCTGATGCGGATGGTCTCGTTGCCGTACCGCTTGCCGGACTCGCCGTCGGCCTGCAGGAACCACCGTTCGGCCTGCCACCGCAGCCGCCACTGCGCCTCGGTGAGCTGGGCAGCCTGAAGGTGGTGCCGGGCGCGCGCCAGCTTCCTGCCGCCGCGTACCACGCGCACCCGTCCGGCCTCGACGTCGGCCCGTACCTGCGCCAGCCGGTCCTGCAGCACGTGCAACCGCCGGGCCTTGGCGAACCACTCCCGCCGGGAGCGGTAGCCGCCCGGCGCGCCCTGGGTGCCCTTGGTCCCGAGGGGCTGCGCGAGCCGGCGTGTGATCACCTCGATGCCTGCCTGGAGATTCTGCAGGTGGGCGAGCTGTCCGCGCCGGGCCAAAGCCCACTGATCGTGGGTGGCCCTGGTGATGCTGCCCGCCCACCGCGCAGAAGACTGGCCCGTCAGCGCCCGCTTGCGCCGTGCCCACTGCTCGCCGTCGTGCTCCAGGCCCGCCGCGCAGCGGGCCTTCAGATCGCCGGAGGCCAGCGAGCCGAGCAGAGCGCCGACCCGGCGCAGCACCGTCTCGTCCTGCCCGGTCAGCCCCTTGAGGCCGGCGCGGACCGCCACGCCGGACGGGCTGGGCACCACGAAGGGTGCCGCCACCTTGCGCAGCCCGCTCACAGCCCACCCCCATCCGATGCCGACCCATCCGTTACCGCACCCAACGACCACCCCCGGTCAAAGGTCACGCATGCGAAACCAGAACTCCTGTCGCTTTGCTGCCCCGCCTGGACCGCGAGGAGGAACGCCTCACCCCCATCAGCGGCTCCCCGCCCTCCCTGCTGAACCTGCCGCCCGGCTGCCCCTTCGCGCCCCGCTGCCCCATGCGCCGTGAGGCGTGCGACAGTTCGGAGCCGCTGCTGCGCGGGGCCGGGCACGACGCCCACCTCAGTGCCTGCCACTTCGCCGACGAACTCGTCGACACCGGCGCCGAGGACGTCTTCGACGCGGTCGGCGCGGACACCGAGGCGCTGGCACGCTTCGCCGGCACACCGCCTTCGACGCGCTCCGAGGAGGACTCCGCGTGAACGTCCCCGCGCACACCGCCACCCTGCCGCCGCTGCCCGGCCACGGCGGCACCGGCGAACCGGTCCTGCAGGTCCGCGACCTGGTCAAGCACTTCCCGGTGATGTCCCGCGGCGTGATCCGCCGACGGACGGGCGACGTGCACGCCGTGTGCCGGGTCTCCTTCGACCTGTACGAGAACGAGACCCTGGGCCTGGTGGGGGAGTCCGGCTCGGGCAAGACGACGATCGCCCGTACGGTCCTCAGCCTGGAGACCGCCACCTCGGGTCAGGTCCTCTACCGGGGCCAGGACCTGACCCGGCTCAGCAGACGCCGGATGCGGCCACTGCGGCGCGAGCTGCAGATCGTCTTCCAGGATCCCTACGCCTCCCTCGACCCGCGGATCTCCGTGCACGAGATCGTCGCCGAACCGCTGCGCATCCACGGCCGCTACGGCCCGCGGGCCGGCGACGAGGTACGGGAACTGCTCCGTCTCGTCGGCCTCAACCCCGAGCACGGCAACCGCTTCGCGCACGAGTTCTCCGGCGGTCAGCGTCAGCGCATCGGCATCGCCCGGGCGCTGGCACTGCGGCCGAAGGTGATCGTCCTGGACGAACCGGTCTCGGCGCTGGACGTGTCCATCCAGGCGGGCGTGCTCAACCTGCTGATGGACCTGCAGAGCGAGCTGGGCCTGTCCTTCCTGTTCGTCGCCCACGACCTGTCCGTGATGCGCCATGTCGCCGGCCGGGTGGCGGTGATGTACCTGGGCCGCCTGGTCGAGATCGCCCCGTCCGCCACCCTGTTCGCCCGCCCCGCGCACCCCTACACCCAGGCGCTGGTCTCGGCCATCCCGCTGCCCGATCCGCGCAAGGAACGTGCCCGCAGGCGGATCGTGGTGCAGGGCGACGTGCCGAGCCCGGTCCGTCCCCCCAGCGGCTGCCGCTTCCGCACCCGCTGCCCGAAGTTCGCGGCGCAGCTCACGGAGAGCGAGCGCACCGCGTGCGTCGAGCAGGTGCCGGAACTGACCGACCGGGGCACCGGCCACCCGGTGGCCTGCCACTACGCGGAGAGCGTGGAGCTGCTGTAGAGGCGCCGCAGCTCGTCGTGCGGGTACGGGGTCAGCCTGCTCTCCTCGAGCAGGCGGTCGTGGAAGTCGTTCAGCCGCGCGGCGAGCGGCGCGTGCCGGCTCAGGAGCGCGGCCGCGGCCACCGGGACGCCGTCGGGCCGGGCTCCCTCGGCCAGGGCGCGGACGAAGGCGCGGCGGTCCTCGAGCCCGTACCCGTACAGCTTGTACGCCAGCCAGTTGACCAGGTGGGTGAGGGTGTAGGCGCGGTCGTAGCCGCGATGACGGTCGAAGAAGGCCTGCTCCTGCTCGGTGAGCCGGAACCGGTGGCTCAGAGCGAGGCCGAAGTCCGTGAGGTACAGCCGCCGGCCGTCGGTGAGGATGTTCCGGAAGTGCGCGTCCAGGTGCAGCAGCCGCTGCTCGTGCAGGAAATCGGCAACGGTCTCCAGGCCGCGTACGACGAAGTCGCACGCGGTGTCCGCCGCGTCCGTGCGCAGCCGGGCGCCGAACCAGTCGTCGAGGGTGTGCGGCACGTACTCCAGGAACAGGATCAGGCTCGCGGTGGCCGTGCGCAGGGCCTCGACGCGGGCCCGTACCTGCGGGGTGTCGCCCCAGTGGGCGACGGTCCGCTCCACGTCGGCCAGTTCGTCCGGCAGCGGCCCGGGCTCGTCGGGCAGCACCCGCCAGTGGTGCAGCAGCGGAAAGCCGGGAAAGCGGCCGGAGAGCACCCAGTTGGTCGCCATCCGGTGCGCGGCGAGCTCCCTCCACGCACCGAGCCCCGGGCTGCCGATGCCGTAGTGGAAGTACGGCGGCAGGTCGAAGACGTTCGCCGTCGACAGCCGGTTGTCGGGGTGCCGTTCGACGTCCGTCAGGCGTACGTGCTTGACGAAGACCGGCCGGCCGTCCACCTCGACGAGTACCGATCGGCCGCCGATCCCGGTGCCGAACGGCTCGCCACGCGCCAGGAGCCGTGTGAGTTCACGGTCGCCGAGGAGCGCGAGCGAGGTGGCGATGTCGGTGTGGGCGGTGATGCGGGCGGAGAGAGGCATGACTCATGTTCAGCCGGACACCGTGTGCCTGTCCGCCGGTTCGGGAAGTGTCGCCCCGGCGCGCCGTGCGCCGGGGCGGTTGGCTCAGCCCGTCGCGTAGTTGCGCAGGAACAGTGCCTCCGTGACCGACAGGCGCTCCAGCTCCTCGGGGGAGACGCTCTCGTTCACGGCGTGGATCCGGGCCTCGGGTTCGCTCAGGCCGATGAGGAGGATCTCGGCCTGCGGGTAGAGCGCGGCGAGGGTGTTGCACAGCGGGATGGAGCCGCCCTGGCCGGCGTACTGCATGTCCTGGCCGGGGTAGGCGACCGCCATCGCGTCGGCCATCGCCCGGTAGGCCGGGCTGGTGGTGTCGGCGCGGAAGGGCTGGCCCTGGCCGACCTGCTCGATGTGCACCCGGGCGCCCCACGGGGTGTGGGCCTCGAGATGGGCCTGGAGCAGTTTGGCCGCCTCGGCCGCGTCGACGCCCGGCGGCACCCGCAGGCTGACCAGGGCGCGGGCGCTCGCCTGCACGGACGGGGTGGCGCCGACGACCGGCGGGCAGTCGATGCCGAGGACGGTGACGGCCGGACGGGCCCAGATGCGGTCGGCGACCGTGCCGGAGCCGATCAGCTCCACTCCGTCGAGCACCTTGGCGTCCTTGCGGAACTGCTCCTCGTCGTACTGGAGGCCCTCCCACGCCGAGTCGCCCGCCAGCCCGTCCACCGTCGTCGAGCCGTCCTCGGCGCGCAGTGAGTCCAGGACGCGGATCAGCGCGGCGAGCGCGTCGGGGGCGGCGCCGCCGAACTGGCCGGAGTGCAGGTTGCCTTCGAGGGTGTCGACCTGGACGCGGACCAGGGTCATGCCGCGCAGGGTGGCGGTGACGGTGGGCAGGCCGACCCGGAAGTTGCCGCTGTCGCCGATCACGACGGCGTCGGCCTTCAGCAGCTCCGGGTGCTCCTCGGCGTAGCGCTCCAGGCCGCCGGTGCCCTGCTCCTCCGAACCCTCGGCGATCACCTTGACGTTCACCGGTATGCCGCCGTTGGCCTTCAGGGCACGCAGCGCGAGCAGGTGCATGATGACGCCGCCCTTGCAGTCGGCGGCGCCGCGTCCGTACCAGCGGCCGTCGCGCTCGGTCAGCTCGAAGGGCGGGGTGGTCCAGCCGGCCTCGTCCAGCGGCGGCTGCACGTCGTAGTGGGCGTAGAGCAGGACCGTCTTCGCGCCCTCGGGGCCGGGCAGATGGCCGTACACCGACTGGGTGCCGTCCGGGGTGTCGAGCAGGGCCACGTCCGTGAAGCCCTCGGCGCGCAGCGCGTCGGCGATCCAGTGCGCGGCTCCCTCGCTCTCGCTCCTGGGGTACTGGTCGAAGTCCGCCACCGACCTGAAGGCCACCAGTTCGGCGAGTTCGGCCCGCGCCCCGGGCATCAGTGAGGCGACGGTCTCGGCGACCGGATTCGGCGACATGGGCACGCTCCTTGTGAGTGCGACGTCGCGCCCGTGGGTACCGGGGTGGTACGTCCGAGCACTTCTGTGTTGCGGATGACCGTGTCAGCGTAGGTGCGACCCGGTGTACGGGGCACGTACGCCGCTGATCCTCCCACAGCGGTCCGCGGCGAGGGCCGCCGTAGGATGCCTCAGACAGCAGCGGCAGCCGGGTTGATCGGGAGCGGTAGACCATCGTGAGCAGCGAGAACTCTTCGGCGGACGACGTGCGGGACGACGCGCGGCAGGTGTGGGACGTCGTCGTGGTGGGCGCGGGACCCGCGGGTGCCTCGGCCGCCTACGCGGCGGCGGTCACGGGGCGGCGCGTGCTGTTGCTGGAGAAGGCGGAACTGCCCCGGTACAAGACCTGCGGCGGAGGGATCATCGGCCCCTCGCGCGACGCGCTGCCGCCCGGTTTCGAGCTTCCGCTGAAGGACCGCGTGCACGCGGTGACCTTCTCCCTGGACGGCCGTTTCACCCGCACCCGCCGCTCCAAGCAGATGCTGTTCGGGCTGCTCAACCGGTCCGAGTTCGACCAGCAGCTCGTCGAGCACGCGCAGAAGGCCGGCGCCGAGCTGCGTACGGGCGTCACCGTCTCGCGGGTCGAGCAGCACGGCTCGGCGGTGCCGGACCGGCGCACGGTCGCCGTGGTGCTCCAGGGCGGCGAGACGGTGCTCGCGCGCGCGGTGGTCGGCGCGGACGGCAGCGCCAGCCGCATAGGGGCCCATGTCGGGGTGAAGCTGGATCAGGTGGACCTGGGCCTGGAGGTGGAGATCCCGGTGCCGGACACCGTCGCCGAGGACTGGCGGGGACGGGTGCTCATCGACTGGGGCCCGTTGCCCGGCAGTTACGGCTGGGTGTTCCCCAAGGACGACACGCTGACCGTCGGCGTGATCTCGGCACGTGGTGAAGGCGCCGCCACCAAGAGGTACTTGGAGGACTTCATCGGCCGCCTGGGCCTGGCCGGCTTCGAACCGGGCATCTCCTCCGGGCATCTGACGCGCTGTCGCGCCGACGACTCGCCGCTCTCGCGCGGGCGGGTGCTGGTGTGCGGCGACGCGGCCGGACTCCTGGAGCCGTGGACACGCGAGGGCATCTCCTTCGCGCTCAGGTCCGGGCGGCTCGCGGGGGAGTGGGCGGTGCGCGTCGCCGAGGCGCACGACGCGGTGGACGCCCGGCGCCAGACCCTGAACTACGCGTTCGCGATCAAGGCGGGGCTCGGCGTCGAGATGGCCGTCGGCAAGCGGATGCTGGCGCTGTTCGCGCGTCGGCCCGGACTCTTCCACGCCGCCCTGACCGGCTTCAGGCCCGCTTGGAGGGCGTTCAAGGACATCACGCGGGGCTCGACCACGCTCGGCGAGCTCGTCCGCACCCACCCCATGGCCCAGCGCGCCCTGGCCGCACTGGACCGGCGGCCGGCCGCGTCCGGCGCGGAGGACCCGGTCAGTCCGTGACCGTGATCCGGAAGACCGGGTGGTCGGGGGCGGCCACGGCGATCTCCTCGTCGGAGGACTTCGCCGTGACGCCCCGGAAGTACTCGTCGACCTGCCAGCCCCACCGCTCCAGATAGGTCCGCAGGACCGGCGGCTTCTCGGCGTCGGACAGTTCCACCGCGGTGAACGTCCGCACCTTCCGCCCGACGCGCAGCTCCCCGCCGCCGGCCGCGCGCATGTTGCGGACCCACTGGGAGTGGCCGCGGGCCGAGACGAGGTACTGCGTGCCCTCGTACGTGTGCGGGTTGACCGGGATGCGCTGCGGCTTGCCGCTCCTGCGGCCCCGCACGGTCAGCTCGGCGGACCCGGCGAGGCTGAGCCCGTACCGGGCGAGCCGGCCGATGACGCTGTTGAGGCGGGCATTCATCCGGCTGCCCTTGAGGTAGTACGGCGACGGTGACGACGACACGGTGACCCCCACGGGTTGGGAGAGCAGTGCTCTCGTTCGAGGACAGTGTGCACTGGATCGGCGATCCGATGCAAGAGCAGCGCTCTCTTTCTGGTTCACCGCTCCGTTCGGTGTGCGCCGCTCCCAAATCGTGGAACACTCCTCTCCATGAGCACCGTGAAAGGCGCCCGCGCCCGGGCCAGGACGGAGATCACCGCGGCGATCAAGGACGAGGCGCGCAGACAGCTCGCGAAGGAGGGCGCCGCGAAGCTCTCGCTGCGCGCCGTGGCCCGTGAACTCGGCATGGTGTCCTCCGCGCTGTACCGGTACTTCCCCAGCCGCGACGACCTGCTGACCGCGCTCATCATCGACGCCTACGACTCCCTGGGCGCGGCCGCCGAGTCCGCGCAGGAGGAGGTGGCCGTCGCCGAGCCCCTCGCGCGCTGGACCGCCGTGTGCGAGGCGGTGCGCGGCTGGGCGCTGGCGCACCCGCACGAGTACGCCCTCATCTACGGCTCGCCCGTGCCCGGCTACACCGCGCCGCAGACGACCGTCCCGGCCGCGGCCCGCGTCGGCCTGGTCCTCATCGGCATCGTGCGCGACGCCCACGAGCACGGGGGGCTGACCGTGCCCCCCCTGCCCGCCGAACTGCTCGGCGAGGCCGAGCGGATGACCGCCGAGCTCGCGCCCGGCCTGCCGCCCGAGGTGGGGGCCGCGCTCGTCGCCGCCTGGGCGCAGCTGTACGGACTGGTCGGGTTCGAGCTGTTCGGTCAGTTCAACCGGGTGGTGGAGGACCGCGAGCCGTTCTTCCGGCACGCGGTGGTCCGGCTCGCCCACGGAGTGGGCCTGCGCCCCGGACTCCCCGGGGAGCGGGCGTGATCACCTCGCTCGGCTGACACCCCCGGCCGCGCGACCGGTACGGGCCCTGTACGACACCGGGTCGGCGTATGTCGCGTTGCGGTGGGCCATTCGGTGGGTTGGGGTGGTGGGAGACACGCTTCCCCTGTCCCGGACGGCGATCATGACGATGTCACCCTTCGGCGCCTCCTTCGGCGGCCCGGACCCATTCTCCGAGATCCTCAACCGCTTCTTCGGCATGACGCCCGCCGCCTCGCCCCCGCAGGTGCAGCGCGTACCGATCGGACGGCTGCTGACCGAGTCCGCGCGTGAGCTGATCAACCAGGCCACCGGGCGAGCGGCCGAGGACGGCAGCTCCGACCTGGACACCGAGCACCTGCTGTGGGCGTGCACCCAGGTGGAGCCGGCCCGGGGCCTGCTCGCCCAGGCCGGAGCCGACCCGGACCGGCTCGGCGCGGACCTCGCCGAGGCGTTGCCCGGTGAGAGCGGCATGCCCTCCGCACAGCCGGGCCTGACCCCGGCGGCCAAACGGGTGCTGCTGCGCGCCTACGAGCACTCCCGGGCGGCCGGAGTGTCGTACATCGGCCCCGAGCACGTCCTCGGCGCGCTGCTGGACACGCCGGGCGGGGCGGCGTCACGCGTCCTCGCCGCGCACGGCATCGAGGCCGACCAGCTGCGCCGCAGCGCCGACACGGCCTCCCGCCCCGACACCGCGCCCGGCGGGGGAGAGACGCCGAGCGCCACCCCGACCCTGGACCAGTACGGCCGTGACCTGACCGAGGAGGCCCGGGCCGGAAAGCTGGACCCGGTGGTGGGGCGCGCCGCGGAGATCGAGCAGACCGTCGAGGTCCTCTCCCGCCGCTCGAAGAACAACCCCGCCCTGATCGGTGAGCCGGGCGTCGGCAAGACCGCGATCGTGGAGGGACTCGCCCAGCGGATCGTCGCCGGGGACGTGCCGAAGACCCTGGAGAACAAGCGGGTGATCGCCCTGGACCTCACCGGGCTGGTGGCGGGAGCCCAGTACCGGGGCCAGTTCGAGGAGCGGCTGAAGAACGTCATCGACGAGGTCAAGGCGGCCTCCGAGTCGACGATCCTGTTCCTGGACGAACTGCACACCGTCGTCGGCGCCGGCGCCACCGGCGAGGGCTCCATGGACGCGGGCAACATCCTCAAACCGGCCCTCGCCCGCGGCGAGCTGCACGTCGTCGGGGCCACCACCCTCGACGAGTACCGCCGGTACGTGGAGAAGGACGCCGCCCTGGAGCGCCGCTTCCAGCCGGTCATGGTGCCCGAGCCCAGTGTCGAGGAGACCGTGCAGATCCTGGAGGGCCTGCGCGACTCCTACGAGGCCCACCACCAGGTCCGTTACAGCGACGACGCCCTGGCTGCCGCCGCCGAACTCTCCGACCGGTACGTCACCGACCGTTTCCTTCCCGACAAGGCCATCGACCTGCTCGACCAGGCCGGGGCACGGGTGCGCCTGCGCTCCATGGGCCGGTCCACCGAGGTCGTCGAGCGCGAGGACCGGCTGGCCAAGCTGCGCCGGGAGAAGGACCAGGCCGTCGCCGCCGAGGACTTCGAGCGGGCCTCCGAGCTCAAGGACCGGATCGCCGAGGTGGAGACGGAACTGGCGGGCCTGGCCGAGCGCCGCGAGGGGGTCCTGGAGGTGACCGTCGACGACATCGCCGACGTACTGTCCCGGCGCACCGGCATCCCCGTCGCCCAGCTGACCGAGAGCGAGAAGGAGCGGCTGCTGAAACTGGAGGAGGCCCTGCACGCCCGGGTCGTCGGCCAGGACGAGGCGGTCACCGCGATCGCGCAGGCGGTGCGCCGCAGCCGGGTCGGCATGAGCGACCCGAACCGGCCCGTCGGCTCCTTCCTCTTCCTCGGCCCCACCGGCGTCGGCAAGACCGAACTGGCCAAGGCCCTCGCCGAGCTGTTGTTCGGCGACGAGAACCGCATGGTCCGCTTCGACATGAGCGAGTTCCAGGAGAGGCACACCGTCTCCCGGCTCGTCGGCGCACCGCCCGGCTACGTCGGCCACGAGGAGGCCGGCCAGCTCACCGAGAAGGTCCGCCGGCAGCCCTACAGCGTGCTGCTGTTCGACGAGGTGGAGAAGGCCCACCCGGACGTCTTCAACACCCTGCTCCAGGTCCTGGACGACGGTCGGCTCACCGACGCCCAGGGCCGTACCGTCGACTTCCGCAACACCGTGGTCATCATGACCTCCAACATCGGCGCCCAGCGGATCCTCGCCCACCACGGCGACGTCTCCGCCGTCAAGGACCAGCTGATGGGGGACCTGCGCGCCAGGTTCCTGCCGGAGTTCCTCAACCGCATCGACGACATCATCGTCTTCCACGGCCTGAGCGAGGACGACCTCGGCCGGATCGTGGAGCTGCTGCTGGACCACAGCCGCCGCCGGGTGCGCGCCCAGGGCCTGGAGCTGGAGGTCACCGACGCCGCGAAGAAGCTGCTGGTCGCCCACGGCCACCAGCCCGAGTTCGGGGCCCGCCCGCTGCGCCGCACCATCCAGACCGAGCTGGACAACCGCATCGCCTCCCTGCTGCTGAGCGACTCGGCCGATCCCGGTGACACGATCGTGGCGGACGTCGACAAGGACGCCCTGGTCTGCCGGGTCGAGCACCCGCAAGCCGCCCCGGCCGCCTGACCGCACGCCCCGTGCCGTCCGGGTGCCCGGCCCGCCGGCCGCCCGTCACTCGTACGCCGACCGCCGGATCGCGAAGGCGATCACGGCGGCGCCGGCGGCCAGCACGGCGACGCTGGTGAGCGCGGCCGGCAGGGAGATCCAGTCGGCCATGAAGCCGATCGCCGGCGGCCCGAGCAGCATGCCGCCGTAACCGAGGGTGGAGGCGGTCGCGACCCCGCTCGGACCGGCCAGCGCACCGGCCCGCTCCACGGCCACCGGGAAGAGGTTGGCGAGCCCCAGCCCGGTGACGGCGAAGCCGAGCAGCGCCGCCCACACCGACGGCGCGAGCGAGCCGAGCAGCATGCCGACCGCGGCGACCGCGCCGCCGGCCACGACCGTACGGGTACGGCCCAGCCGCTCCAGCAGGGTCGTACCGCTCAGCCGCCCGAGGGTCATCGCCAGGGCGAAGCAGGAGTAGCCGGCCGCCGCCGTGCCCGGAGAGGCGCCCAGGTCCTGCTGGAAGTGCAGCGCGCCCCAGTCGGCCATGGCCCCTTCGCCGTACGCCGTGCACAGGGCGATCAGGCCCAGGACCAGGACGAGTCCCCGGGTACGCCGGTCGAGGCGCTGTGGGCGGTCCTCCTCGGGTCGTACGCGCTCCGTCGGCACCGGGGGTTCGTGCCGCAGCAGGGTGGGGCCGGCGAGGGCGGTGACGAGCAGGCCGATCACGGTGAGGCCGAGCAGGTGGCGGGTGGGGGACAGGTGCGCGGCCACGAGCCCGCCCAGGCCCGCGCCCACCATGGCGCCGAGGCTGAAGGCGGCGTGGAAGCTCGGCATGATCGGCCGGCGCAGCGCGGCCACCAGGTCCACGGCCGCGCTGTTGAAGGCGACGCTGATGCCGCCGTACGCCGCTCCGAAGACCAGCAGGACCGCGCCGAGGGCCAGGACGGAGTGGGTGAGCGGGGGCAGGGCGATGCTGAGGGAGAGCAGCACGGCGTACACGACGGTGATCCGGTGGCTGCCGTAGCGGCGGCACAGACGGCCGGTCAGGGCCATCGTGACCACCGCGCCGGCGGAGACGCCGAGGAGGGCGAGGCCCAGGTCGCCGGCCGAGGCGTTGGTCTGCTGCTTGATCGCGGGGATGCGGACCACCCAGCCGGCGAAGACGAAGCCGTCGAGGGCGAAGAAGGTCGTGAGGACGATACGGAGACGGGTGAGGGAGTCGTCCCGCACGGCAGTGTGCGGACGGGTTTTGTTTATGAGCGGCACAAAATCAGGCTAGCAAGCGTCCGCACCGGGGCGAGCGACAGCCCGCCCCGGTGCGGTATGTGCGTCGGGCGAGCGTCACCTCCACCGGGAGCCGCTTGATGCCGTTGACGTGATGCCGTTGACGAAGTTGAAGCGGACCCGGGACACGTCCCCGGCCAGGCCGATGCCGCCGGGCCCGCGGGCCTGCGCGAGCTTCTCGCCCCGGTGAGGGAACGCCGGCCGGGCACGGGCACTCTTCCGCTGATCGCCGGTACCGGGCAGGCCGGTACCGGGCAGGCTGGTGCCGCCCGCCGGGTCGTTCGGGCTCAAAGTGCAAGGCGCCCGGCCTCGGGGGCGGGGTCCGGAGCCGTCGTCAGCCGGTCTTCCAGCCCCAGGGCGTGTCCACGCGCGCCCACTCCTCGTCCCACTGGTCGAAGCGGCGACGGTCGAGCCGGGTCCGTACCAGCTTGGCGCCGCCGATGACCACGCCCGTGGCTGCCGTGCCCGCCCACAGGCCGCCCAGGGTCGACTGGAACGCGCTGTCGGCCCGCGAGGCGGGCGGGGAGGTCAGGACGCCGTGCCCGCTCGTCCACACCGTGACGTGGGTGCCGGGCGTCGCGGAGGCCGGGACCCTGGTCCGGCCCGTGTGCACCGAGCCGTCCGGATCCGTCCAGCGGACCGTCGCCCACATCAGGGCGCCACTCGTCGGCCGGGCCGCCCCGTGGGTCGCGTCCTGGGTCAGCACGGCGGGCAACGGGCGGGTCTCGGCGCGGAGCCGGTCCGCGCTCCGCTGCATCGCGCCCGCCGTCAGCACTCCCGCCAGCACACCGCCGACCACGGCGAGAACCCAGGCGGCGAGCAGGATCCACGCCTCCACGGCGTCACTGGTCCGCTTGAGCGGATTCCGCCGCCACCGCCACAGCCACACTCCCGCACGACGTGTCACCTTCGACACCCCCTCGTGAGCACCGATGGCCCTCCCTCCAGTGTGCCCCCAGAAGCGATCAGAGGCTCCCGGAAGCACGGAGAAGGGAAGCCGAGGCCCTTCAGGCGGTCACGAGCAGGGGCGTACGCCCGCGCGCCCGCTCCTTCCTGCCACCCCGGTGTCGCGCCCTCTTCGGACACGGATCGGTCAAGGCTTGCGTACGCGTCGGTTGCCGTGCGGTGAGCGCGCCATGATGAGGCCATGACGCTCGCCGCGCGCGCCCTTGCCCACCTGGTCACCTGGCCCGATCTGACGGAGGCGGTGCCGAGTTGCGGCACCGGGCAGGCGCTCAGCTCGGCCCGGGGCGAGATCGCGCACTTCCACTCCGGCCGGGACGTCGACCTCCACCTGACCGCCCCGGCCGTCCGACGCCTGGCGGGCGACCTGCGGCGCTTCGCCGCGGTCCGCGTCGTGCCGGACTCCCCCTGGGTGACGCTCCGCCTCGACGCCTCGGCCGACGTGGATCTCCTCGTGAGCCTGATGAGCGTCGCGCTCCAGGCCCACCAGGGCCCGCAGGACGACGGCCGGCCCGCCTCCCGCGGCTGCAACGACGGCCGCGGCGTGGGCTTCCTGCGCACCTGACGACACACGACGGGCACCGTCAGACGGTGAGGACCCGCACCCCCGCCTCCTCGAACCGGCGCACCGTCTCCTGCCCCGCCGCCGTGTCCGTGACCAGCGTGTCCACCGACTCGGCCGGGCAGATGCGGGCGAAGGCACGCCGGTCCGGCTTGCTGGAGTCGGCGGCCACGACGACGCGTTCGGCGCGCTCGAACAGCAGCCGGTTGACGGCGGCCTCGGCCTCGTCGTGGGCCGCCGCGCCGTGCGTGACGTCGAGGGCGACCACCCCGAGCACCGCCACGTCGAGCGTGATCTGGCTCAGCACCCCGTCCGCCGGCGGGCCGACCAGCTCGTACGACTGCGGACGCGCGACCCCGCCGGTCGGCACGATCTTGAACTGGGGCCGTACGGCGAGCTCGTTGGCGATGTTGAGCGCGTTGGTCACCGCGGTCAGCGCGGGTGAACCGGAGACGAGGTCGCCGCGCACCGCCAGGACGCGGGCCACCTCCGTGGTGGTGGTGCCGCCGGCCGTCAGCCCCACCGCCTCGCCGGGCACCACGAGGTCCGCGACCGCCTTAGCGATCCGCTGCTTCTCGGAGGCGTGCCGGGCCGTCCTGTAGCGCAGCGGCAACTCGTAGGAGACACCGTGCACGACCGCGCCGCCCCGGGTGCGGACGAGCACCTGCTGCTCGGCGAGCCGGTCGAAGTCCCGCCGGATCGTCGCGGCCGACACCCGCGGCTCGGCCTCCGTCTCCCGACCCCCCGCGACCCTGGCGCACCCGGCACCCGGCCGGATGATTGAAGATGCTCGGAAGGTGGCACTGTCCTGCAAGAACAAGCAGACGCGGGAGGACGGGTCATGAGCCACGCCGAGGACGAACTGACCAGCCAGCCCGAGTGCTGGGCCCGCGTCGCGGGCGACGCCGCCGCCCACGGCCGGGCGCTGCCCGCGCAGGGGGAGCGGGTCGCGATCGTCGGCTGCGGCACGTCGTACTTCATGGCCCAGGCCGCCGCCGTGCTGCGCGAGGGCTCGGGGCAGGGGGAGACCGACGCCTTCGCCGCGTCCGAGTTCCCCCACGGCCGCTCCTACGACCGGGTCCTCGCCCTCACCCGCTCCGGCACCACCACCGAAGTGCTCGAAGTGCTCACGGAGCTGAAAGGACGCACACCCACCACGGCCGTCACCGCCGACCCCGGGGCCCCCGTCATGGACGCCGCCGACGAGGCCGTCGTACTCGACTTCGCCGACGAACGCTCGGTGGTGCAGACCCGGTTCGCGACCACCGCCCTCACCCTGCTGCGCGCCCACCTCGGACTGCACGGCGACGACGTCGTCGTCGACGCCGGCACGGCGCTGTCCGCTCCGCTGCCCGAAGGGCTCGTCGACCGCACGCAGTTCACCTTCCTGGGCCGGGGCTGGACCGTCGGCCTCGCCAACGAGGCCGCGCTGAAGATGCGCGAGGCATCACTGTCCTGGACCGAGGCCTATCCGGCGATGGAGTACCGCCACGGCCCCATCAGCATCACCACCGGGGGCACGGCCACCTGGATGCTCGGCAGCGCCCCGCAGGGACTGGCCGAACAGGTCCGGGCCACGGGCGGGTCGTGGATCGAGAGCGAACTCGACCCGCTCGCCGAACTGATCCGCGCCCAGCGCCTCGCGGTCGCCGTCGCCCGGGCCCGCGGCCTGGACCCGGACCGCCCCCGCCACCTCACCCGCTCGGTGATCCTCGCGCCGTAACCCCCCGGAAAGGTCAGGACAGGCCGTGCCGCTTGCAGCCACCGGCGAGCTGGTCGCCCGCGCCGCCGCCGCGCGTTCCGCCGTCGTCGCCTTCAACATCATCACGCTGGAACACGTCGAGGCCGTCGTCGCCGGCGCCGAGGCGGCCGGCGCGCCCGTCGTCCTGCAGGTCAGCGAGAACGCGGTCAAGTTCCGCCACGGACGGCTGCTGCCGCTCGCCCGGGCGGCCACCGCCGCGGCCGAACGGGCCACCGTGCCCGTCGCGTTGCACCTCGACCACGTGCGGAGCGACGACCTGCTGCGTCAGGCGCCCGACGCGGGCTTCAGCTCCGTGATGTACGACGCCTCCCGGCTGCCGTACGCGGAGAACCTCGCCGCGACCAGCGCCGCCGCCGCCTGGGCACACGCCCGAGGGCTGTGGATCGAGGCCGAGCTGGGCGAGGTCGGAGGCAAGAACGGCGCGCCGCCGCTGGACGCCCACGCCCCCGGCGCACGTACCGACCCCGCGGAGGCGCACGCGTTCGTCACCGGCTCCGGGGTGGACGCCCTGGCCGTGGCCGTCGGCAACACCCACGCCATGACCGAGCGCACCGCGGCCCTCGACCACGACCTCCTCAAGCGCCTCGCCGGGGCACTGGACGTACCCCTCGTCCTGCACGGTTCCTCCGGCGTGCCCGACGGCGAACTGACCGCCGCCGTCACCGCCGGCATCACCAAGGTCAACGTCGGCACCGCCCTCAACATCGCGATGACCGGAGCGATCCGCGACTTCCTCGCCGCCCACCCCCGGGCGGTCGACTCCCGCACGTACCTCGGCGTGGGGCGGGAGGCGATGGTGGGGGAGGTGCGGCGGCTCATCGGCCTGATCGGCACGCCCCGTACGACGGCTACCTCCTGACGGCCTTCAGCACCACGAACTTCGGGTCGCTCGCGACGAGCCGGCTGTTGCCGAACACCCGGCGCAGCTTGACGTGGTAGCCCAGGTGCCGGTTGCCGATCACCCACAGCTCGCCGCCGGGGCGCAGCGCGCGCCGCGCCCCGGTGAACATGCGCCAGGCCGTCGTGTCCGTCGTCGCCTGGTGCGAGTGGAACGGCGGGTTGTTGAGCACCAGGTCCACGCTGCCGGCCGGCACCCCGGCCAGCCCGTCGCCGACCCGGAACTCGGCGTGCCCGGGCACGCCGTTCTCCCTGTACGTCGCCTCCGCCGAGGCCACGGCCTGGAACGACTCGTCCGTGAACAGCACCTCCGCGTCCGGGTTCGCCAGCGCCAGCGCCGTACCGACGACACCGTTGCCGCAGCCCAGGTCCACCACCCGGCGGGCGCCCCGGCCGTCGGGGAGGTGCCGCAGGAAGAAGCGGGTGCCGATGTCGAGGCGGTCGGCGCAGAAGACCCCCGCGTGGTTGACGACCCTCCGGCCGGACGCCGCGCCGATGCCGTCGGGCAGCGTGTAGCTGTACGGCCACGGATTGGCGGGCCGCTCCAGGGCGGGGTCCGGGGTGCAGAGGATCAGCCGGGCCTTGCGCCGGGCGAGCGAGGTCCTGGTCGGGCCGAGGATCCGCTCGAACAGCGTCAGCGTCGAGGTGTGGATCTCCTTCACCATCCCGGTGCCGACGACGACCGTGCCCTCGTGCAGGCAGGGCGCCAGGCGCAGCAGCTGGTCCTCCAGCAGGGCGAGGCTCTTGGGCACCCGTACCAGCAGCACGTCGATGCGGTCGGGCGGCGGGTCCTGCGTGGTGAGCAGGCGTACCGCGCCGGGCCCGGCGCCGTTGCGGGCGAGGTTCGCACGGGTCGCCTCCTGCCCGAGGAACGAGTCGGTGATCTGCACCGGCCGGTGCGCCGTCAGCGCCGTGACCAGGGCACCCCACCGGTCGCCCACGACCACGACGGTCCCGGACAGGTCCACCCCCTGCTCGTCGAGATGCCGCAGCAGATACTCGTCGGAGGCGTCCCAGGCCCGCAGCCGGTCACGTGGATCCTCGGGAAACCGGGCGAGCACCGGCTCGCCCCAGGGAGTTGTCATACGCTGGTTCATCGCCCGTCAAGGCTAGCCGAGCCGCAGCTCACGGCCGCTGCGGCAGGAGGGGAGACATGGACGCCGAGCTGTTCCCCCGGAGCCGTACACAGGTCGCCCCGGGAGCGGTGCACGTACCGGACTGGCTGGAGCCGGCACGCCAGCGCGAGCTGCTCGCCGCCTGCCGCGAGTGGGCCCGCCCGCCCGCCGGCCTGCGCACGGTGCGCACCCCGGGCGGCGGGACGATGACCGCGCGGCAGGTCTGCCTGGGCCTGCACTGGTACCCGTACGGCTACGCCCGCACGGCCGTCGACGGCGACGGCGCCCCGGTCAAGCCGTTCCCCGCCTGGCTGGGCGAACTGGGACGCGCGGCGGTGGCGGACGCCCTGGGGCCCGAGGCGGTCACGGAGGCGGCGTACGACATCGCGCTGATCAACTTCTATGACGCCGACGCGCGCATGGGCATGCACCGCGACAGCGACGAGAAGTCCGGCGCGCCGGTGGTGTCGCTGAGCCTCGGCGACACCTGCGTGTTCCGCTTCGGCAACACCGGGACCCGTACCCGGCCCTGGACCGACGTCGAACTGCGCGGCGGTGACCTGTTCGTCTTCGGCGGCCCCTCCCGCCTGGCCCATCACGGCGTACCACGGATCCATCCGGGCACCGCCCCATCGGAGTTGGGCCTGACGGGGCGGCTGAACGTCACCCTGAGGGTGAGCGGCCTGTAGACCGCGCCGCTGGTCACCACAGGTGCGGATCATGGGAGACTCGCCCTCATGAGCGGCAAGGCGGGCCCCCGGGCGGCGGGGGAAGGGAGCACCTCGAGGACGCGGCTGGACCGGGGGCGCGGTGCGCTCGGGCCCGCGCTGGAACTCGTGCACACCGGACGCGCCCCGACCCGCGCGGTCCTCACCGCCGAGCTGGGGGTGACCCGGGCGACGGCCGGTGCGGTGGCCGCCGAACTGGAGGCGCTGGGCCTGATCCGGGTGGACGCCCGGCCGGGCGCGGCGGCCGGCTCCCAGGGCCGCCCCTCGCACCGTCTCTCGGTCGCCGAGGACGGGCCCGTCGCCCTCGCCGCGCAGGTGCACGCCGACGGCTTCCGTGCCGCCCTGGTGGGCCTGGGCGGCCGTATCGTGGCGACCGCCCCCGGCTGCGAGAGCGTCGACCCCGACCCGGCCAAGGTGCTCGGGTCCGTCGTCGAGGCCGGCGCGGAGCTGCTGCGCACGACCGGCCGGCGCTGCGTCGGCGCCGGGCTCGCCGTGCCCTCCGCGGTCGCCGAACCGGAGGGGCTGGCCCTGAACCCGCTCCACCTGGCCTGGCCCCCGGGCGCGCCGGTGCGCCGGCTCTTCGCGGAGTGCGTGCGCGCGGCGGGCATCACCGGACCGGCGTTCGCCGCCAACGACATCAACCTCGCCGCGCTCGCCGAGCACCGGCACGGCGCCGGCCGCGGCGCCCGCGACCTGCTGTGCGTGGCGACCGGACACCGGGGCGTGGGCGGCGCGCTGGTGCTGGACGGGCGGCTGCACTCGGGCAGCGCGGGCCTGGCGCTCGAGGTCGGCCACCTCACCGTCAACCCCGAGGGCCGCCCCTGCCACTGCGGCAGCCGCGGCTGCCTCGACGTCGAGGCGGACCCACTGGCCCTCCTCACCGCCGCCGGCCGCGAGCCGGGCCCCGAGGTCTCACTGCTGCAGCAGGCCGACGACCTGATCCGCCACCACTACGACGACCCGGCCGTCCGCACGGCCGTCGAAGCCCTCGTCGACCGCCTCGGCCTGGGCCTGGCCGGCCTGGTGAACATCCTCAACCCCGACCGCATCATCCTCGGCGGCCTCCATGGCACCCTCCTCGACGCCGCCCCCGACCGCCTGCGCGCCGTCGTCGCCGACCGCAGCCTGTGGGGCCAGAGCGGCGGCGTCCCCATCCTCCCCTGCGCCCTCGCCCACAACAGTCTGGTCGGCGCGGCGGAACTGGCCTGGCAGCCGGTCCTGGACGACCCGCTGACAGTGCCGGCCTGAGCAGCTCGGGCGGCACGGGCGAGGGACGGTGCGCTGTGAACACCGCGCCCCGCCCGGTCAGCCGGCGACGGCGGAACGGGTGCCGTTGAGCACGGGGCCGGCGAAGCGGCGCGCGGGTTGCTCCGCGGTCACCAGGGCCGGTACCCGGGCCGGTACCGCGACCGAGGGGGCGGAGGTCGGCAGGGTGAACCAGACGACCTTGCCCTGCTCGCCGTCGGGACGCGCGCCCCAGCTCTCGCTCACCGCGGCCACCATCGCCAGCCCCCGGCCTCCGGTGGCCAGCGGCGCGATCTCGCCCATGTCCTCCACCACGGGAAGACGCGGGTCGTGGTCGCGCACGGAGACCGTGAGCCGGTCGAGCAGCAGCTCGAGCTCGACGGTGCACAGCTTGTCCGGCTGGGCGTGCTGGTGGACGTTGGTCAACAGCTCCGTCACACCGAGCGCGGCCCGGTCGATCAGAGGGTCAAGATGCCAGTAGCGCAAGTGCGCCGATACGATTCTGCGGACCTGGCCGATCCGCGACGGCAGGGCTTGGAGCTCCACCGTGCAGTGCCTGCTTGGGTGACTGATCACGGCTGCGACTCCCCGACGTTGAGGTCCGGAAGAACACGACGTTTCGGATGCAGCAGGACGCCTGCGTGACACCGCCGCCTGCTGCCGTGGCCGGCGGGCTGGTTCGCAGCGTTATCGCCGGTAAACCCTGAGTGACGTGAGACCAGAGTGACTCACGAGGTGGGGTCCCGCAACTCACCGTCGCTCAGCCGCCGCCCGGCGTACGGCCTCGACGAACCGGCGAGCCGCCGGCGGCCCCGGCTCGCCCGGTGCGGGGTCGTGGCCGCCCAGGGTCAGCACGTACCGCTTGCCGTCGAGGTCGGCGAGCGCCCGGTCGTCCGGGGCGTACCAGGGCTTGGACGCGCGCACCGCCCCCAGCGGCGCGCTGTCGATCTCACTGCCGTAGCTGGTGAGCAACTCCAGTCTGCCGTCGCTGATCCGGACCTGTCCGGCCCGGGTGAGCGAGCGCAGTCGCTTGCCGATCCGCACGCCCGTGGCCGTGAACTCCGGTTCCGCCATCCTTTCCCGCCCCCTCGCGCGTGTCGCCGGCTCGATGACTCCGCCTGGACCACGAGCCGGCGGCCCGGCTCGTTCGAGATCCAGTGTGGGTCCCCGTCGGGCTCTTTCGTCCCGCGCGGTGCAGTCTGCACGCCTTCGGCAGCGAGCACCAGTGCCCGGGACGCGCTGACGGCCGGCGCCCGGAGCACTCACGCCAATGCGCCCCCACCCGTGCGCCCACCGCACCACGGGCGGGCTCCGGCGAGCCGCGCTCCCAGGGTTTCTTTGAGCCCCTCAAAGGTGCGTTTATGCAGGTGAGAAGCGTGTCGGAGGTGTCTATCATCGGTGGCGTCCGGCTGCGCGACACGCCGTCGGCACACAGCACAAGGAGCCTCGCGTGAGCATCACCCAGCCGCGGCGGACCAGCGACACCCTGGACGTCGACCGCAGCGACAGCGGATACCGCGACTGGCTGAAAGAAGCCGTCCGCAAGGTCCAGGCCGACGCCAACCGCTCGGCCGACACCCATCTGCTGCGCTTCCCGCTGCCCGAGGAGTGGGGCATCGACCTGTATCTGAAGGACGAGTCGACCCACCCGACCGGAAGCCTCAAGCACCGCCTGGCGCGCTCGCTGTTCCTGTACGGACTGTGCAATGGCTGGATCCGCCCGGACGGCCCGGTGATCGAGGCCTCCAGCGGCTCGACGGCCGTCTCGGAGGCGTACTTCGCGAAGCTGATCGGCGTGCCCTTCATCGCGGTCATGCCGCGCACGACGAGCGCCGAGAAGTGCCGCCTGATCGAGTTCCACGGCGGGCGGTGCCACTTCGTGGACGACCCGCGCACGATGTACGAGGCCTCCGCCGCCCTCGCGGCCGAGACCGGCGGCCACTACATGGACCAGTTCACCTACGCCGAGCGGGCCACGGACTGGCGCGGCAACAACAACATCGCCGAATCCATCTTCCGCCAGATGGAGCTGGAGCGCTTCCCGGAACCGGCCTGGATCGTCGCCACCGCGGGAACCGGCGGCACCTCGGCGACCATCGCGCGCTACGTCCGCTACCTGCAGTACGACACCCGTGTCTGCGTCGCCGACCCCGACAACTCCTGCTTCTTCGAGGGCTGGACCACCGGCGATCCGGACGCCACCTGCGACTCCGGCTCGCGCATCGAGGGCATCGGCCGGCCGCGCATGGAACCGAGCTTCGTGCCCGGTGCCGTCGACCGCATGATGAAGGTCCCGGACGCCGCCGCCGTGGCCGCCGTACGCGCCCTGGAGCGGGCCATCGGCCGCAAGGCGGGCGGCTCCACCGGAACCGGTCTGTGGAGCGCCCTGAAAATCGTCGCCGAGATGCTGCGGGAAGGCCGCCAAGGCAGTGTCGTCACCCTCCTGTGCGACCCGGGCGACCGCTACCTCGACAAGTACTACTCGGACACCTGGCTGACCGAACAGGGCCTGGACAGCGCCCCGTACACGGCGGCGATCGAGTCGTTCCTGACGACAGGGGTGTGGCCGGACTGAGCGGTCCGTTCAGTCCCGTTCGGGTTCGTGCGACCCGGTCCGGCCGGGGCACCGGGCCGACAGGCGGTGGTCCAGGGACGTCACCGCGTTGTGGAAGGCACGGCCGAGACCCCGCCGGGCCAGGTTCAGGGTGAGCCGGAAGGGGGCCGTGCCGTCGGCCGCGAAGGTCCACTGGACGCGGGTGCCGTTGCCGTCCGGGGTCAGGAGCCACTCCTCGGCCAGTGCTCGGGCGCCCGGCGCGTTGGTGGTGTCGACCCGGTGGGCGTGGAGCTCGGGGCGCCGCGCGGCGAGGACCGTCCCCTGGAAGCGGGTCCCGCCCCTGAGGTGTGTCTCGCGTCCGGCGCCGCCGTCGGCCGGCCGCGCGTACGTCACCGCCGAGAACCACTCGGTCCAGCCCGGCACGTCCTCGGCGAGCGCGTCGAAGACCCGCTCGGGGGAGGCGGAGACCTCCCGCGCGAACACCAGCCGTACGGGCGCGGTCCCGGCGAAGTCGGTCCCCACCGGGCGCAGACGGTGAGCCATGGACGAACCTCCCTCAAGGCGTACCGGCAGCACGGTCGGGCCGCGCGCGGTCACCGTAGCTGACGTCCGCTCAGCTGTCTGCCGCGTCCCCGGGCTCGCCCGCCACCACCAGCCGCAGGTGTTCCGAGACCTCGGCGCGCGCCTCGGCCGGCAGCCCGGTGTCCGTCACCAGGGTGTCGACCTGGTCCAGCGCGGCGAAGGAACTCAGGCCCACCACGCCCCACTTGGTGTGGTCGGCGACCACCACCACGCGCCGCGCGGACCGCACCAGCCGGCGGTTGGTCTCGGCCTCCGCCAGGTTCGGCGTGGACAGCCCGGCCTCGGCCGATATCCCGTGCACCCCGAGGAACAGCACGTCGAAGTGGAGCGTGGCGATCGCCTGGTCGGCCACCGGCCCCACCAGCGAGTCGGACGGCGTGCGCACCCCGCCGGTCAGGACGACCGTCGCCGCGCCCTGCCGCTGACCGGAGCCGCGCTGCGCCGAGTGGAAGACGTCCGCCACCCGCACCGAGTTGGTGACCACCGTCAGGTCGGGCACGTCCAGCAGCTGGTGGGCCAGCGCGTACGTCGTCGTACCGCCCGAGAGGGCGATCGCCGTACCCGGCGCGACCAGCCGGGCCGCCGCCCGCGCGATGTCCCCCTTGGCGGTCGGCTCCAGACCCGACTTGGCCTCGAAGCCCGGCTCGTGCGTACTGGCCTCCACGACCGGAACCGCCCCGCCGTGCACCTTCTCCAGCACGCCCTGGCGGGCCAGCGCGTCCAGGTCGCGGCGGACCGTCATGTCCGACACGCCGAGCTTCCGGGTCAGCTCGTTGACCCGGACACCGCCACGGCGCCGGACCTCGTCCACGATCAGGGCACGCCGCTGCTCCGCGAGGAGGTTCTGATTCTCACTCACGTGTGCTCCGGTTCCTTTCGCCTCAAGCCGCCCGACCCGCGCGGAGGTCCCATCCTTTCATGGGGCGGCGCTCGCCGCGCCGGAGCCCACCCGACGCGCACATGCCATCTTTGCCCTCCCCTGCGCGTCGGCGTCACCCGTACCGGGGAGACTCCGGTGACAAGGGGTGTGCCACGGGCCACGAACGGCCATCCTGGTGCCCGCACGGGCACAGACCCACGACACAGAACCACGGCACAGACCCACGACACACACCCACGGACACCCGACGGACGCGTCACGGGGGGCGAACAGTGGAACGTGCGCAGCAGCCGGCGACCGGATGCGCCCTGGAACTCCTGGTGCACGGTGTCGGCGGCACCACGCCCGAGAGGATGCTGGACGATCCGCGCACGGTGCGGATCACCGGCGACGACACCGCGGCCGTCTTCCGCCGCGCCGACGACGTCGACGCCGAGACGCAGCCCGAGAAGCACCGCGGCACGCCGGTACCCGAGGCGTACGTCTGGTGCAACCTCACCTCGGGCAACAGCGCCCGCGCCCTGTGGCTGTTGCTGCTGCCGTTCATGGTGGTCAACCTCGCCCACTGGATGCGCCCCGGCGCACCCGGCCGCCCCCGCACCGTGCGCCTGTACGGCCTGCTGGTAAGGCTGGCCGGCCTCACCCTGACCGTGCTGCTCGTCGCCGCCGCCTGCGAGGTCGCCCTGGACCTCACGGCCTGGCAGTGCGCGGGCACACACGCGTGTGCCGCACGCCACTCCTGGCTGGGCTTCCTGTCGCCCTCGGCCGGCGGCTGGTGGAGTGCGCCCGGCCGCCGTCTCGCCCTCGCCGCCCTGGTGCCCGCGGCCCTCACCGGCCTGCTGTGGTACCTGGCCCACCGCACCTGGAACGCCTACGAGTCCCAGCAGCCGATGTCCCGCGACCCCGAGCCCGAGGAGGACACCGGCAGCGGTTCCCTGGGCCGGCCCGGCTTCTGGTACGGCCGCCGCCTGGTGGCCCGGCTGCGCGCCGCCCACACCGCCGCCGGACTGCTCACCGTCGCCGCCGCGATCGCCGCGCCCGCGGCGGCCCTCGACCGCCGCCCCGGCGGCCCCGTGGTCCTCGACGTCCTGGGCCGGCTCCTGCTCGCCGCTCTGCTCGCCTGGGCCGCCGCCGTGGTCTGGGTCGTCTGCCGCCGCGGCCGCACCGAGCACCTGCTCGACCGGCAACTGGACCGCCACCTCGTACGACGGCTGCCGCTCGGCGCCCTCTTGCTGCTCCTGCTCACCGCCGTGTACGCCGGCTGGTCGCGCCCCGGCTGGACCTCGGCGGGGCGGCTGGCCGGCGACACCACCTTCGGCGGCCTCGCCCTGGGGCAGGGCCTGCTGGTCGTCGCCCTCGGCGTCACCGCGCACGCCCTGTACCGCACCCGCCCCGACCCCCGGGCCGTGCTGCGGGGCCTGGGCGGACCCGCGGTCGCGATGCTGGCCTGCGCGCTCGGCGGCGTGATGTCCGGCGGGGTCTGCCAGCGGGTGGCCGACTGGCTGGACGGCACCGGCACCTCCATCCCGGGCCCGCCGGTCACGCTCACCTGGCAGGCATCCGTCATCCCGCCGCTGCTCCTCGTCCTGCTGGCGCTCTGCGGCCGGCTCGCCGGGCGCGCCCGGCGGCTGGCCCGCGCCCTGCGCACCACGGTCGAACGGGACCACCCCGGCGAGCCGCCCGACCCCGAGCGCACGCGCCGGATCGCCCGCACCCGCGCGATGGCGACGCTCACCGACGACGCTCCCCTCGTCGTCGGCGTCACCTCCGCCGCCACCCTCGTCCTCGGCGCCGCCGCACTCGCCGGCGCCCTCGGCTCCGGCAGGACCCCGGCCGGAGCCGCCGCCGGCACCCACCCCGCCCTCCAGGGCGCGGCCCAGACCGCGCAGGCCCTGGGCTCCTGGCTGATCGGACTGGGCTTCGTACTCTTCGTCACCTGGGGCCGGCGCGCCTACAAGGACGCCTCCGCCCGGCGCACCATCGGCATCCTGTGGGACGTCGGCACCTTCTGGCCGCGCGCCGCCCACCCCTTCGCCCCGCCCTGCTACGCCGAACGGGCCGTGCCCGACCTGACCTGGCGGATGGCGACCTGGACCCGGTCCACGGGCGGCCGGCTGGTGCTGTCCGGGCACTCCCAGGGCAGCGTGCTGGCCGCCGCCGCGGCCTGGCAGCTCACTCCGCCGGTCCGCGGGCGGGTCGCGCTGCTGACCTACGGATCGCCGCTGGAGCGGCTCTACGGCCGCTGGTTCCCGGCCCACTTCGGGCCGGCCGCCCTCGGTGCCCTGCACCGGGACGTGGACTGCTGGCGCAACCTGTACCGGCTCACCGACCCCATCGGCGGCCCGGTCCGGCTCACCGGCGACTGCGGCCCCGAGGTGGACCGTGCCCCGCTGGGGGACCCGCTCGCCTACAGCCGCACCGCACAGCATCCGCTGCCCGCCCCGATCCTCGGCCACTCCGACTACCAGGCGGACCCGGCCTTCGCCGAGGAACGCGGACGGCTGCTCGCCCGGCTGCGCCCGGACCTGCCCGCACCGCGCCACGGTCCGCCCGAACTCCCGGACGCCGAACCGAGGACCGCCCACGAGCCGCCGGGCGGCACCGGGGCTCAGGACAGCGTGGGCAGATCCTCGGGGTAGAGCAGCGTCAGATCGTCCGTGCTGGGGTCGGCGAGCTGGGCGACCCGGCCCGCGTGCCGCTCCACCATCGCCTCGAAGGTCTGGCGCGCGGTACGGCCGTTGCCGAACGCCGGGCCCTTGGGGACCGCCGTGAAGTACGCCAGCAGGGCCTCGGCAGCCCCCGGCGCCAGCCGGTACTCGTGCTCCTCGGCCTGCTGCTCCACGATCCGCAGCAGTTCGTCGGGGCCGTAGTCGCCGAAGGTGATGGTGCGGGAGAAGCGGGAGGCCACACCGGGGTTGACGGAAAGGAAGCGTTCCATCTCGGCGGTGTATCCGGCGACGATCACCACCACCGCGTCCCGGTGGTCCTCCATCAGCTTCACCAGCGTGTCGATGGCCTCCTTGCCGAAGTCCCGCCCGGCGTCCTCCGGGGAGAGCGCGTACGCCTCGTCGATGAACAGCACGCCGCCGCGCGCCCGTTCGAACGCCTCCTGGGTGCGGATCGCGGTGGAGCCGATGTGCTCGCCGACCAGGTCGACACGGGAGACCTCGACGAGATGCCCCTTCTCCAGCACGCCGAGGGCGGCGAGGATCTCGCCGTACAGACGGGCGACCGTGGTCTTGCCGGTGCCGGGGGAGCCGGTGAAGACCAGATGGCGCTTGACCGAGGCGGCCTTCAGCCCGGCCCGCTGCCGGCGCCGGCCCACCTCGATCATGTCGGTCAGGGCGCGCACCTCCCGCTTGACGCTGTCCAGGCCCACCAGCGCGTCGAGTGCGCCGAGGACGTCCTTCGCGGTCCGGCCGGGCGGCTCCGGCTCGGCGGCGGTCACCAACGGCTCCTGCTCGGTGGTGCGCTGCCCGGGGATCGCGCCCAGCAGACCGGGGAACGGACTCGCCGCCTGCACGGCCGTCTCCCGGGCCGCGGGCGGGCGCACACCGCCGCTCTCGTCGCTGGCGCAGTCCTCGACCACGGGACCCGACCCGGCGCCGACGTCCGGCCCGCCGTCCGCGAACTCGTAGCCGCCGCGCGCGCATCGCTCCGTACGGCACTTCCTCAGCGTCGTACGGCAGCCGTCGATCACGTGGAAGCCGTAGCCGCCGCTGTCCGTCACCCGGCAGTCCAGGAAGCTGCCGCGGCCCCCGGCGGAGACGTAGAAGCCGGCCTCGGCGGGGGAGGAGACCGTGCACCGCTCGATGGTGGGGTCGGCGCCCTTGGTGACGATCACGCCGGTCTGGGTGCCGTCCACCGTGCAGTTGCTCAGGGTGCCGCCGCTGCCGTGGTCGCGGAACCAGGCGCCCGTGGCCGCGTCCTTGATCCGGCAGTCGTCCAGCTGAGCGGTGGCGCCGTCGCTCACCGACACCGCCGTGTTGCGCACCTGGGTCAGGTCACTGTCCACGACGTCCGCCCGGGAGCCGCGGTCCAGCACGAACAGCGCGTCCGGCACGTCGTGCACCCGGCAGGCGTCGAGCACCGCGGTCGCGCCGTCGCTGACCCACACCGCCGGGTAGTCGCCGGTGCTGTCGAAGAGCTCGCACTGATTGGCGTCCACGCGTGTGCCCGGATCCCACACCGACAGGCCGTTGCGCCCGAACCGGTGCACCGTCGTCCGCGTCAGCGTCAGCACCGAACGCGACCGCAGGTCCACCGCGTTCTCCGGGATGTCGTGGATACGGCAGTCGGCGAGCGTCAGCACGGCGTCGGTGTCGAGGGTGACGCCGTCCGCGGTGGTGCGGTGCACATCGCAGTCGGTGAGGTGCGCGGTGGCCCCGCCCGTGACCTGGACGCCGCTGCCCCGCACCTCGTAGATCTCGCAACCCACCGCCTCCAGCGTGGAGTTGTCACCCGTCGCCGACAGGCCCACACCGGAGGTGTGGTGGATCCGGCAGCGCTCCAGCCGAGGGTGGGCACCGCCGCGGACCACCACGCCGGACTGCCCGGCCGCGAGGACCTCGCACTCCTCGAACACCCCGCCGCCGCCGTCGAGTACGGCGATGCCTATGCCGGCCGGATTGTCGACCGTGCAGCGCCGCACGGTCGGCCGGGCGCCACCGCGCACCTCGATGCCGGCCGCGGACCGGGTCACGATCCGCACATTGCCGATCTCCGGAGTCCCCTCCTCCACCAACAGGGCCGGTGCGGCGGCGTCCTGGCCCTCCACATGCAGGTCCTGCACCACCGCCGAGGCACGCACGGTCAGCGGCACCCCGTCGGCGGGGGCGATGCGCACCGAGCCGGGGGAGTTCTCGGGGCCGCGCAGTGTCACCGCCCGCTGGACCACGAGGTTCTCGCGGTAGGTGCCCGGGGCGACGGTGAGCACGTCACCGTCGGCCGCGGCCTCCAGGGCGGCGGCGAGCGATGCGTACTCACCCGTGCGGCGCCGCCACCGCGATGTGCCGGTGTGCGTCACCTGGACCGTGCCCTGTGCCATGGCGATGCTGTGCCCCCACCTCGTCGTACGCGGGTTGGTCGATGCCGAGTGCGTCGGCCGGTCCACCGTAGCGTGCCCGCGGACGGTCGGTTGACCGGAGCCGGAAGGCCGTCAGCTGCCGGTGCCGGTACGGCCCCAGTCCGGGCCCACCCGCTCCCAGGCCCGGTCCCACTGCGCGTACCGGCGGCGGACCAGGCGCCAGAGGACCAGCCGGCGTACGACCTCCACCAGGCCCGTGGTCAGCAGGGCCGCGCCGAATCCCGCCAGTACCGCATGGGTGGTGGCAGTGGCGGAGTCCAGGGGCCGGGGCACTGTGGCGCCGTGCGCGTCGGTCCACAGCGTGAAGGTCTCGCCGGGCTTCGGGGACCTCAGGTTCGTGGACACCGGTTCGTGCCGCCGGGTGCCGTCGGGAGCCGTCCAGTCGGCGAGGACGCGGCTGCGCACGTCCCGTCCCGGGGACAGCTCCGGATCGGGCTCCAGCCGGTTCAGCTCCTTCACCACCGTGGCCGTCACCTGGTACCGGGTCTGGCGCTGGTCGCGCACGGACTGCTGCAGGGCTCCCTGAGCGGCGGTGCCGGCCAGGGAACCGGTCACGGGGGCGACGACGAGGGCGAGCAGCAGGGCCGCCAACGCCACCCAGGACTCGACCAGATCGGTCGTGCGCCGCAGCGGATTGTGCCGCCAGCGCCAGAGTCCGCTGATCGCTCGCACGGTCCCCCACCCCCCTTCCCGCTCCGTCATGGCACCCGGCGAGGCAAGTCCGCCCCCGAACCCGGCCGGAGAGAGGGGCACGTCACCTCCGACGGTCCGGCCGGAACCCCCGGGAACGTCTCAGGAGAGCCAACGACCGGGCCCCGCCCCAGGGTTCCCGGCAGACGAGGGTCATTCGAGGACGCTGACCGGGTCGCCGAGCCGGATGGTGCCGGTCGACTCGGGCACCAGGTTCTGCCCGAAGACCAGTTCGCCGCCGAAGCGGCGGTGCCGGCCGAGGGTGCGCAACGGCTCCTTGCCGTGGACGGCTGTGGCCTGGTCGGTGGTGGTCACCACGCACCGGCCGCACGGCCTGGCGACCCGGAAGACGACCTCGCCGATCGCGATGCGCCGCCAGTCGTCCTCGGCCCAGGCGGGGGTGCCGGCCACCACGACGCTCGGCCGGAAGCGGTTCATCGGCAGCGGGCCCTCCTCGGCGTGATCGCCCTGGGCGATCAGCGAGTTGAGGGAGTCGAGGGAGGACCGCGAGGTGAGCAGCAGGGGGTAGCCGTCGGCGAAACTCACCGTCTCGCCCGGCAGGGCGTAGTCCGGGTCGACGGGACGGCGCGTGGCGGGGTCGTCCATGTGGACCAGACGGACGCCGGCTCCGAGGTGGCCGCTGCACCAGGCGTGGGCGGCCTCGTCCGCCGCAACGGCCTCCACCTTGTCGCCGAAGATGTCCACCGTCACCGTGTCACCCGGCCGCGGGACGGGCACCGTGACCGGGGCGCGTCCGGGTGCGGAAAGGCGAAGACCGCCGCCGGGCACGAGCTCGGCGGCGGCCAACGCGAGCTGCGGCAGCTGGCGTTGCGTGACGACCTTTCCCCCGTCGTCGATCAGCGCCCAGCGCCGGTCTCCGGCCAGCCCCCAGGGCTCCACGACAGCCTCCCGGAGCCCGACGGGCCGGAGCGCCTTGACCGGGTGGATGTGCGTGGACCACAGCTCCGCATTCCCCATGACCTCATCCTGCCAGGCGGCACGGACAGTCGGGGAGCGGATCAGTAACCGCGGTACTGCTGGTTGCCGTACGGGTCCTGGTAGGGCGCCGGGGCGGGCCGGGGAGCGGCCGGGCGCATGGCCTCGTAGCCGGTGCCGTTCGCCATCGGGCGCGGGGGCTGCGGCTGCTGCGGGCCGGGGTACCCGCGCGGCGCCGTGGCCTGCTGCGGGATGTAGGCCGTGGGCACCTGCTGCAGCGGGGCGGGCTGCGGCGTCTGCGGGTAGCCGTAGGAGGGCTGGGACGGGGCCGCCGGGAGGGCGGGCAGCGCCGAGGGGAGCGCCGGCAGGTGGCTGCCGCCCGTGCTCAGGTGGCTGCCCGTGTCGTACGGCGCGGGGACCCGGATCGGGGCGATCTGCGGGGTGCCCCGCTCGGCCACGAGCGAGTCGTAGATCGGGGTGTCGGGGAAAGAGGCGGAGTAGTAGCCGCCGCCATAAGAGGAGCGGGGGGAGGTCATGGCCATAAGTTAAGCCCACGATGTGCGGATTGGGGAGACCGATAAGAGGGTTGTTTCCCGCGTCGGCGGTGACGTGAGGTCACTAATACGAGTGAACTTGGGCAAGTGGGTCAGTGGTAGAGGTGCGGTCGGGTGTAAAGGCCGAGCTCTGAGGCGGGTTACCGGCGGTTGGCCAGGCACGTTCCGATCCTCCCCGTGGGAGACTGCCGGCACACGGGACGCCGCTACATGAGGGGGCAAGCATGTCCATGTCGAAGGGGTCGAACACGCCGGTGCCTGCCGCGACCCTGCGCGTCGAGGTGGGATGGCGGTCGGGACCCGGCGTCCCGGACGCGGACGCCTCGGCGCTGCTGCTGGTGGGCGGCAAGGTCCGCTCGGACACGGACTTCGTCTTCTACAACCAGCCCGCACACCCCTCCGGCGCGGTCCGACACGAGGGCAAGCGCACCGTCGGCGACCGGGTGACCGACACGCTGCTCGTCGACCTCACGCGCGTGGAGCCCGCGATCGAGACCGTGGTGCTGGTCGCCTCGGCGGACGGCGGCACCTTCGGCCAGGTGCCCGGCCTGTACGTCGAGGTGCGGGACGCCGCCCAGGGCACGGTGGCCGCGCGTTTCGACAGCACGGGCGCGAGCGTGGAGACGGCGTTCGTGCTGGGCGAGTTCTACCGCCGTCAGGGCGCCTGGAAGTTCCGTGCCGTGGGCCAGGGCTACAGCAGCGGTCTGGAGGGCCTGGCCACGGACTTCGGCATCACGGTGGACGAGCCGCAGCACGCGCCGCGGTCCCCGGCGGGACCTCCGCAGCCACCGCCCCCGGCCGGGCCTCCTGTGCCCCCTCCGCCGCTGACTACGCCCCCGGTCACCACGCCGCCGCCCGCCGCGCCCGCGCCTGCCGCGCCCCCCGTCCGGCTGAGCAAGGTGACGCTCACCAAGGCGGCCCCCGCGGTGTCGCTGACCAAGCAGGGCGGCACCTCCGGCGCCATGCGCGTCAACCTCAAGTGGCAGACGCGCAAGCAGTTCTCCGGCTGGGGCAGCAAGCGCGGCCGGGCGGTCGCCATGCACCGGGACCTCGACCTCGACCTGTGCGCCCTGTACGAACTGTCGGACGGACGCAAGGGCGTCGTCCAGGCCCTCGGCAACGCGTTCGGCTCGCTCCACCGACCGCCGTACATCCACCTCGACGGCGACGACCGCACCGGCGCGGTGGCGGAGGGCGAGAACCTCACGATCAACCTCGACCACACACAGGACTTCCGGCGCATCCTCGTCTTCGTGACCATCTACGAAGGCGCCCGCTCCTTCGCCGACCTGCACGCCACGGTCACCCTCCAGCCACAGCACGGGGCCCCGGTCGACTTCTCCCTCGACGAGTGCACCGTCCCCTCGACGGTGTGCGCGCTCGCCCTGATCACCAACACCGGGAGCGACCTCGTCGTCCAGCGCGAGGCCCGCTACCTGGTGCCCGAGCGCGGGGTGAGCCCGCAGCGGACGATCGACCGCGCCTACGGCTGGGGCATGAACTGGACCCCCGGCCGCAAGTGAGCGGCCACGTGCCGGTCACCCCTCGTCGGGCACGGCGTCCGGACGCGCGTACGTGCGGCCCTTCCAGGCCGCACCCCGCCCCCGGTGGTGCTGCACCGCCGAGTCGACCGTCATCAGCAGATACAGGAGAGCCGTGAACGGCAGCAGGGGAGCGAACCACGGCGGCCGGCGGTAGTAGCGGAGCATCGGCACGTACGTCCCCGTCATCACCAGCCACGCCAGCCCCCCGGCGAGCGCCGCCACCGCGCTGCCCGCCGCCAGGCCCACGGCCAGCGCCACCGGCGGCACCAGGTACACCAGCGTCAGTCCGGCGACCGTGCCGAGCAGTACCAGCGGGTTGTGGCGCAGCTGTGCGTAGGCGCTGCGCGAGACCATCCGCCACAGGTCGCGCAGGAGCGGGTAGGGGCGCACGCTGTCCACCCGCTCGGCGAGACCCAGCCAGACGTGCCCGCCGCCGCCCTTGACGGCCCGCGCGAGGGCCACGTCGTCGATCACCGCCTGCCGGATCGCGTCCGGGATGCGCGCCCGCTCGGCGGCCTCGGTGCGCAACAGCACGCAGCCGCCCGCGGCCGCCGCCGTCCGCGCACCCCTGCGGCCGATCCGGCGGAAGGGGTACAGCTGCGCGAAGAAATAGACGAAGGCCGGCACGACGAGCCGCTCCCACCGGGTCTCCACCCGCAGCCGGGCCATCTGCGAGACGACGTCGAAGCCTCCGGTGCGCGCCGCCGCCACCAGATGGCGCAGGCTGTCCGGGGCGTGGGCGATGTCCGCGTCCGTCAGGAGCAGGTACTCGGGCACGCGCGCGCGTGCCAGGCCGATGCCGTGCCGTACGGCCCACAGCTTGCCCGTCCAGCCGGCGGGCGGCTCACCCGGCGAGGCCACGGTCAGCGGCAGCCCGCCGCGCCGCCGCGAGAGCTCCCGGGCCAGCTCCCCGGTGCCGTCGGTGCTGCCGTCGTCGATCAGGAAGACCTCGGCCCGCCCCTGGTAGTCCTGCGCGAGCAGTGAGGGCAGGCTCGCGGACAGTACGGCGGCCTCGTCCCGTGCGGGGACGACGACGCACACCGCCGGCCAGTCGTCCGGGGCCGGGTCCTCGCGGGGCGGCAGCCTGACGTCCGTACGCCAGAAGAAGCCCTGGCCGAGCAGCAGCCACAGCCAGGCGGCGAGTGATCCGACGGCGCTCCACACGATCACGCTCACCCGCGCAGTCTGCCCCACCCGGGCGGCCGGTTCGAGGGAATCGTCTATCGTGGCCGGGTGAAGATCGCGCTCATGGACTCCGGAATCGGGCTGCTGGCGGCCACCGCCGCGGTACGGCGCCTGCGCCCCGACGCGGATCTCGTGCTCTCCCTGGACCCCGCGGGCATGCCCTGGGGTCCGCGCACGCCGGAGGACCTGACCGAGCGCGCGCTGGCCGTCGCCGAGGCCGCCGCCGCCCACCGCCCGGACGCCCTGATCGTCGGCTGCAACACCGCGACCGTGCACGCCCTGACCGCCCTGCGGGCCCGTCTCGAACCGGACCTGCCGGTCATCGGCACGGTACCCGCGATCAAACCCGCCGCGGCCGGCGGCGGCCCCGTCGCCATCTGGGCGACGCCCGCCACCACGGGCAGCCCCTACCAGCAGAACCTCATCCGCGAGTTCGCCGGCGGCGTGCCGGTCGCCGAGGTGCCCTGCTGGGGTCTCGCCGAGGCCGTCGAGCACGCGGACCGGGCGGCGATCGCCGAGGCCGTCCTCGCGGCCGCCGCGCTGACCCCCGAGGACGTGACGACCGTCGTCCTGGGCTGCACCCACTACGAACTGGTCGCCGACCACATCCGGACCGCCGTGCAGCGGCCGGACCGCCTCCCGCTGGTCCTGCACGGCTCCGCGGGCGCCGTCGCCACCCAGGCACTGCGCCGGATCGGCGCCCGGCCCGAGCCCGAGGCTCCGGCCGAGGGCACCGTGACCGTCCTGCTCAACGGACAGGAGAGCGTCCTGCCCGCACCCGCCCTGACCTACGCGGAAGGCCGTCTTCTTCAGCAGACCGCCCCCGTCCGCTGACGCACGGTCACCCACGACGCACCACCCGCTGGGCAAAACCTGGGTAACCTCATGACTATGAGGGACCACCTCCACCGAGAGAACAGCCCCCACCCCGAGGTGTGGACCGGACGGGCCACCAACCGGATCCAGTGGCTGCTGGCGCTCGCCGGCGCCGCCTGTCTGGCCCTCGGCATCGAGCTGGCCGTCGACTCCGCCTGGAACTCCGGCACCGCCCCGCTGGTGATGTCCGTCGTGGGCTGCATCGCGGCCGGACTGCTGGTCCTCTTCGGCACACTCGCCTTCGTGCACGTGGCGCTGCGCGTCGACAAGGAGGCGCTGGAGGTGCGCTGCGGGCACATGGGCCTGCCGCGCCGCCGTATCCCGCTCTCCCACGTCGCGGGCGCCGAGTTCGCCCCGCACGTCACTCCGCGCCACTGGGGCGGCTGGGGCTACCGCTGGCGGCCCGAGAAGGGCACCGCGGTCGTCGTACGGCGCGGCGAGGGCGTCGTCCTGCGCCTGTGGGACGGCCACACGTTCACGATCACGGTCGACGACGCCGAGTCCGCGGTACGCGTGATCAGGGACCGGCTGCGTCCGCCGGCCCCCGGCCGGGCCTGAGCGCGCTGCCGGCGCCCCGGTGACCGGCCGTAGACTCCCGGGGTGACCGTCACCGCAACATCCGTCGACGAGTCGGACCGGCCGCGCCCACGGGCCACGCCCGCGCCCCGGCGCGCGAGACTCGTTTGGCTCGTGCCCGCCGCAGCCGCGGCGCTGTCCGGCCTGCTCCTCTACCTCAGCTTCCCGCCGCGCCCCCTGTGGTGGCTGGCCCTGCCCGCCTTCGCGGTCTTCGGCTGGACGCTGCACGGGCGTACCTGGAAGGCGGCGCTCGGCCTCGGCTACCTCTTCGGCCTCGGCTTCCTGCTGCCGCTGCTGGTGTGGACCGGGGTGGAGGTCGGCCCCGGCCCGTGGCTGGCGCTCGCCGCGGTGGAGGCGGTCTTCGTCGCCCTGGTGGGCGTGGGCGTCGCCGCGGTCTCCGGGCTGCCCGCCCGGCCGGTGTGGGCGGCGGCCGTGTGGATCGCCGGTGAGGCGGTACGCGCACGCGTGCCGTTCCACGGCTTCCCCTGGGGCAAGATCGCCTTCGGGCAGGCGGACGGCGTGTTCCTTCCGCTGGCCGCGGTGGGCGGCACCCCGGTGCTGGGCTTCGCGGTCGCCCTGTGCGGCTTCGGCCTGTACGAGGCCGTACGCCTGGCGGTGGAGGGGCGACGCACCCGCGCGGTACGGCGCTCGGCCGCCGCCGCGGCCCTGCTGAGCGTCGCCGTCCCGGTGGCGGGAGCGGTGGCCGCCCGGCCCCTGGTGAGCGACAGGGCCGAGGACGGCACCGCGACCGTCGCCGTCATCCAGGGCAACGTGCCGCGCGCGGGCCTGGACTTCAACGCCCAGCGGCGTGCCGTCCTCGACTACCACGCGCGCGAGACGGAGCGGCTGGCCGAGGCGGTGAAGGCGGGCAAGGTCGCGCGGCCGGACTTCGTGCTGTGGCCGGAGAACTCCTCCGACATCGACCCCTTCGCCAACCCCGACGCGCGCGCCGTCATCAACACGGCCGCCAAGGCGATCGGGGTGCCGATCTCCGTCGGCGGCGTCGTGGAGCGGGACGGCAGGCTGCTCAACGAGCAGATCCTGTGGGATCCCGTCCAGGGGCCCACCCAGACGTACGACAAGCGGCAGGTCCAGCCGTTCGGCGAGTACCTGCCGCTGCGCCCGCTGGTCGGGGCGATCAACAAGGACTGGACGTCGATGGTCCGGCAGGACTTCAGCCGGGGCGGCGAGCCGGGCGTGTTCACCGTCGACGGCACCAAGGTGGGCCTCGCCACCTGCTACGAGGCCGCCTTCGACTGGGCGGTGCGCGACACGGTCACCGGCGGCGCGCAGATGATCTCCGTGCCGAGCAACAACGCGACCTTCGGCCACAGCGAGATGACCTACCAGCAGCTCGCCATGTCACGGATCCGCGCGGTCGAGCACAGCCGTACCGTCACCGTCCCGGTGACCAGCGGCGTCAGTGCGATCATCATGCCCGACGGACGGATCACCCGGAAGACCGGCATGTTCGTGCCCGCCCACCTGGTCCAGAAGGTGCCGCTGCGCTCCTTCGAGACCCCCGCCACCCGGCTGGGCGTCCTGCCGGAGATCGCCCTGGTGCTGGTCGCGGCCGGCGGCCTGGGCTGGGCGATCGGCGCCGGGCTGCGCGGGCGGCGCGCCCAGGACGCGTAACCGTGCGCCGGGAGTACGCCCCCTGAACCGCGCGATCACCGGGGCCCCGCCCGTTAGGGTCGCTCCATGGCCACTCCTGACTTCATCCGCACGATCCGGGCCACCGCCGGCAACCAACTGCTGTGGCTCCCCGGGGTCACCGCCATCGTCTTCGACGACGAGGGCAGAGTGCTGCTGGGCCGCCGCTCCGACACCGGCAGATGGTCGGTGATCGGCGGCATCCCGGATCCGGGCGAGCAGCCGGCCGCCTGCGCCGTGCGGGAGGTCCACGAGGAGACCGCGGTGCGCTGCGTCGCCGAGCGGGTGGTCCTCGTCCAGGCGCTGGAGCCCGTCACCTACGCCAACGGCGACATCTGCCAGTACATGGACATCACCTTCCGCTGCCGTGCCGTGGGCGGCGAGGCACGGGTCAACGACGACGAGTCGCTGGAGGTGGGCTGGTTCGCAGTGGACGCGCTGCCCGACCTGAACGAGTTCGGCCTGTTCCGGATCAAGCAGGCCATGTCCGACGCACCCACATGGTTCGACCCTATGGAATCCGGCTGAAATATGGGCCGTGCCCACATGGGGGGAGGCGGGGGCGCTGCCTAGGGTCGACATATGACCTCGCCCACCCCCCTTCCCGCCCCCCACACTCCCTCGCTCGACCTCGGCGGCCGTACCGCGCTCGTCACCGGCGCCGCGAGCGGTATCGGCCGCGCCTGCGCGCTGCGGCTGGCCGCCGCCGGGGCGAAGGTCAGAGCCGTCGACCGGGACGCGGCGGGCCTGGACACGCTCGCCGGGCAGGCGGGCCCGCTGGCCGGCACCCTCGAACCGCGGGTCCTCGACCTCACCGACCTCGACACCGCCGAGCGGGCAGCCACCGGCGCCGACGTGCTCGTCAACAACGCCGGGCTGCAACTGGTGCGCCCCATCGAGGAGTTCCCGCCCGAGGTCTTCCACACCGTGCTCACCGTGATGCTGGAGGCACCGTTCCGGCTCATCCGCGGCGCCCTGCCCCACATGTACCGGCAGCGGTGGGGCCGGATCGTCAACGTCTCCTCGGTCCACGGCCTGCGCGCCTCCGCCTACAAGTCGGCGTACGTGGCCGCCAAGCACGGCCTGGAGGGACTGTCCAAGACCACCGCCCTCGAAGGCGCCCCGCACGGCGTCACCTCCAACTGCGTGAACCCCGGCTACGTCCGCACCCCCCTGGTCGAGAGGCAGCTCGCCGACCAGGCGAGGACCCACGGCATCTCCGAGGAGCGCGTGCTGTCCGAGGTGCTGCTGCAGGACAGCGCGGTCAAACGGCTGCTCGAACCCGAGGAGGTCGCCGAGGCCGTGGCGTACCTGTGCGGCCCGCACGCCTCCGCCGTCACCGGCACCTCGCTGGTGCTGGACGGCGGCTGGACCGCGCACTGACCACCCTCCCGGTGCCCGCTCGCTCCGGAGTTTTCCACAGGCTCCCCACGAGGACCGGGCGATGGGTGATCCTGTGAGCATGTCCAGCGATCACGTGCGGTCCACCGAGCGCCCCGCCACCGGCACGGGACCGGCCACCGGCGACCCGGCGGGCGAGAGCGCCGAAACGCCCTTTCTCGAGCTGCTGGCCCGGGGCGCGTCCACCGCCGCGTACGAACAGCCGGTGCGGCTCGCCCGCGCCGAGGGCCGGCCGGCGGAGTGGATCGGCGCGCTCGAACGCGCCCGGCTGCTCGCGCTGCGCGTGCGCGCCGAGCTGGAAGGACGGAGGCGGCGCGAGGCGGAGCTGTCGGCGCTGTTCGAGACCGCCCACGACCTGGCCGGCCTGCGCGACCTGGACGCGGTGCTGCAGGCCATCGTGCAGCGCGCCCGCTCCCTGCTCGGCACGGACGTCGCCTACCTCACCCTCAACGACCCCGCCCGCGGCGACACCTACATGCGCGTCACCGAGGGCTCGGTGGCGGCCCGCTTCCAGCAGCTGCGCCTGGGCATGGGGGAGGGACTCGGCGGCCTGGTCGCGCAGACGGCCCGCCCCTACGTCACCGACGACTACTTCAAGGACGCCCGCTTCCAGCACACCGGCACCATCGACGGGGGCGTACGCGACGAGGGCCTGATCGCCATCCTCGGGGTGCCGCTCATGCTCGGTCCGCACGTGATCGGCGTGCTGTTCGCGGCCGACCGCCGGGCCCGGATCTTCGAACGCGAGCAGATCGCGCTGCTCGGCTCCTTCGCGGCCCTCGCCGCGGCCGCCATCGACAGCGCCAACCTGCTCACCGAGACCCGCTCCGCCCTCGCCGACCTGGAGCGGGCCAACGAGATCATCCGCGACCGCAGCGCGGTCATCGAGCGCGCCTCGGACGTGCACGACCGGCTCGCCGAACTCGTCCTGCGCGGCGGCCAGGTCCACGACGTGGCCGCCGCCGTCTCCGAGGTGCTCGACGGCACCGTCGACTTCACCGAGGCCACCGCCGCGCCCGCCGACGCCCTGGAGGCCTCCCGGGCCGAGGGACACGCGGTGCGGCACGGGCAGGACTGGATCGCCGCCGTCGCCGCGGGCGGCGAACTGCTCGGCGCCCTCGTGCTGCGCGGCCAGCCCGGCCTCGACCCCGTCGACCAGCGCACGCTGGAACGGGCCGCGATGGTCACCTCGCTGCTGCTGCTCGCCAGACGGTCCGCCGCCGAGGCCGAACAGCGCGTCCGCGGCGAACTGCTCGACGACCTCCTGGACGCCCGCGACCGCGACCCCCGCCTGCTGCGCGAGCGCGCCGCCCGGCTGCACGCCGACCTCGACGCCACGCACGTCGTGCTCGCCGCCCGCCTCGACGCCCCGGCAACCGACGCCGAGCAGGAGGCCGCCGCCCGCCGCCGGCTGTGGTCCGCGGCCTCCCATCTGGCCGCCACCCGGCAGGGCCTGGCCGTCGCCCGCGACGGCGGCACGGTCCTGCTGCTGCCCCTGCGCCGCGGGGACAGCGCGACGGAGCTGGCCCGCCGTACCGCCCGCCATCTGGGCACCGGCGTCAACGAGGCGGTCACCGTCGGCGCCTCCGCCCCCGTCGAGAGCCTGACCACCGGATCCGACACCGTCACGGCCGCCTACGACGAGGCCCGGCGCTGCCTGGAGGCCCTGCGCCTGCTCGGCCGCAGCGGTGACGGCGCCGCCGCCCAGGACTTCGGCTTCCTCGGCCTGCTGCTGGCCGGTGACCGGGACGTCGCCGGCTTCGTCGACCGCACCATCGGCCGGGTCGTCGCCTACGACGAGCGCCGCGGCACGGATCTCATACGCACCCTGGAGGCGTACTTCGCCTCCGGCATGAGCCCGGCCCGCACCAAGGACGAGCTGCACGTCCACGTGAACACCGTCGCCCAGCGCCTGGAGCGCGTCGGCCGTCTGCTCGGCGAGGACTGGCAGGCCCCCACCCGCGCCCTGGAGATCCAACTCGCCCTGCGCCTGCACCGCTTGTCGGCACCGGCAGCGCACGACTGAACCCCGTACGCACGCGTACGGGGGCTGGGTGAAGCAGGCGAAGACCGACCGGGGTGAGGGGCCGGCTGGTGCGCTGACGACGGCGGAGCGTGAGGAGCTCGTGAGGCTGCGGCGCAAGGTCCGCGAGCAGGAGCAGACGATCGAGGTGCTGGGAAAAGCGACAGCCTTCTTCGCGCAGCAGAGGACGAAGTAGCCGCGCGCTACCGGTTCATCGACGCGGAGAGGGCCAGTGAAGCCAATCCCGGCGGGTACAGCGTGTCGTTGCTGTGCCGGGTGCTGAAGGTGGGTCGCTCGGCCTACTACGCCTACCTTGCGGGCCGTGAGGCCGCTGGGGCCCGGCAGGGGGCCGAGGACGAGCTGGCCGGGGAGATCCGGCGGATCCATGCCGGATCGCGGGGCGCCTACGGTGCCCCGCGAGTGACCGCGGTCCTGCGGCGCGGGGGTCGGCCGATCAACCGGAAGAAGGTCGAGCGGATCATGCGGGAGCACGGCATCCGCGGGATCACGCGACGCCGGCATCGTAGTCTGACGAAGGCCGACACCAGGGCGGCGCCGTCGCCGGACCTGGTCGGCCGAGATTTCACCGCTGCCGAGCCCGGCACGAAGCCGGTGTCCGACATCACCTACCTGCCCACGCTGGCCGGCTGGTGGTATCTGGCGACGGTCATCGATCTGGCCACACGCGAAGTGATCGGCTACGCGACGGCCGACCACCACCGGGCCGGGCTCGTCGTCGACGCCCTGCGGATGGCCGCCGCCCGCGGCGTACTGAAGGAGGGCTGCATCACGCACTCGGACCGCGGTTCGGAGTACACATCTGGTGAATACCGCTCCCTGATACAGGAGTTGAGTCTGCGGCAGAGCATGGGACGAACTGGGTCATGTTACGATAATGCCGCTGCCGAAAGCTTTTTCGGTCTGCTGAAAGCGGAGATCGGCACCACGGTCTGGGAGTCCCACGAAGCCGCCCGGGCCGACGTCTTCCACTTCATCGAGGTCGAGTACAACCGCACCCGCTTGCGCAAGCATCCCGAGTACGGCTACGTCACCCCACTCGAAACCAGAGCCCTGGCGACGCAAGACCTCACCCCCGCAGCGTAAACACCCGCTGTCCAAGCGCAGGGTGGAACTTCAATCGCCGCTTCCACCGCCACTCGCGTCTACCAGGAACTGGCGCGCCGGGGCCTCACCGTCGGCGAAGTGGGCCGCGGCACCTTCGTGTCCACCACTCCTGGCCCGGCCGTGCCGTCCCTGATCGAACCCACCGAAAGCCGCGTGGACCTCGAACTGAACTACCCGGTGGTGCCCGAGCAGACCGGGCTGCTGGCTGCCGGACTCGGCAGGCTCTTGCGCCCCGACCCGCTGGCGGCGGCCCTGCGCCCGGTCGGTCCGGCCGGCACCCCTGCCGTGCGTGCCGCCGCTGCCGCTCTGCTGGCACGCGGCGGCTGGCACCCCGATCCGGCAGGCGTGCTCTTCGCGGGCAGCGGTCGCCAGGCGATTCTGGCCGTCGTCGCCGCGGTGACGAGGCCGGGTGCCCGGCTGGGTGTCGAGGAACTCACCTATCCGGTGCTCAAGGCGATCGCAGCCCGGCTCGGCGTCACCCTCGTGCCGCTCGCCATGGACGATGCGGGACTGGTTCCCAAAGCCGTCGAGGAGGCACACCGGGCCGGGCCGCTGCACGCGATCTACGTCCAGCCGACCCTGCACAACCCGCTGTCGCTCACCATGCCCGCCGAGCGGCAGGACCGGCTGGCCGGCCTTCTGACGGAGCTGGGCATTTACGCGATCGAGGACGGCGTCTGGTCCTTCCTCCGCGACGACCTGTCCCCTCTCGCGTCGCGCGCGCCGGAGCGGACGGTTCTTGTCGACAGTCTGTCGAAGCGGCTCGCCCCCGGACTGTCCCTCGGGATGGTGGTGGCCCCCGCCGCCGTGGCGAACAGCGTCTCCGTGGCACTGCGTTCGGGGGGCTGGGCCCCTGTGCGGTTCGCGCTGGAGGCGATGGCCCAGTGGCAGGCGGACGGCACTGTGCGGACCGTGGTGCGGGCCAAGCAGCGTCAGGCCGCCGAGCGGCAGGAGATCACTCAGCGACACCTTGGTGAATTCGTGACACGGGGCGACCCGGGTTCGTACTACCGCTGGTGGGAACTGCCGCAGCCCTGGCGTGCCGACACTTTCGTCGCGGCTGCCGCGCGGCACGGCATCGGGGTGACCCCGGCCGCGGCGTTCTGCGTAGGCCGCCATCGGGTTCCGAACGCGGTTCGCCTGGGCCTTGCCTCACCCAGCTCCGAAACCCTCTCCCGGGCACTCGCCACGCTGGCCGACCTCGCCCGGTCCGCACCGGACGATCTCGTCACCGACTGAAGGCGACGCCAGGAGGAGCGTGACGTCTCCCGTGCCCCACGTTCAGCCGGCTACCGGTGGTTTGTCGACCTCGGACCGGCCGGGCCGAGCCGGTCGTCGACAACTCCGCAGACCGTGACAGGACCTCATCGCGAGCGTGCGCGCCGAAGGAAGTTCCGAAAGTTTCGGCGAGGTGTGCGAAAATGTCCGGAGTCTTCGTTGCGTACAGCCGCAGAGGGTGGTCGGTGCGGTCGAATTCCCTCTGTCCGTCCAGCTGTGCCGGTCTTCGAGTGTGTCAGCAGTGGGGGCAGAACGGCCAATTCGAAGTGGTTCGGCTCCGGGTGTTGTCATGCTCCGACCCCATCCCTACGCGCGGGAGCGCTCCCAAATCTCTGGCTCGGCGCGCTGCGGCCTACGAAACATTCGGACCGGGAAACCCCGTGTTTCTGCACGGTCACCGGGCTCGCGGCGGCACCGCCTCCAGGCCGGACCCGCGTCCCCCGACCGCGCATCTTCCTCCGGAGGTCCCCCATGCGCTTCCATTGGCACCGATATCGGCCTCGGGTATGGGCAGCCGCGGCCCTGATGGCCGCCGCGAGCCTGACCGCCCCTTCCCTCACCGCGCAGGCGGACGCAGCAGACGGACACGTCGCTGCCGCGCAGGTGCAAGCCGCCGTCGAGGACGACGGCGCCGGCTGCGCGGTGCCCACCCCGGGCTCCTCACCGGCCAACCCCCTGCTTCCCGACCCCTTCAGGAAGGTGAACGGTACGCGTATCTCTGCGAAATCCGACTGGCGGTGCCGTCGTACGGAAATCAGAGAGCTGGCGCAGAGTTCCGTCTACGGCCAGAAGCCCGCAAGACCCGCCAGTGTTACGGGGACGGTCTCGGCGAGCGGCATCACGGTGAACGTGACGGACCAGGGAAGGAGCGCGAGTTTCTCGGCGAGCGTGAGTCTGCCGAGTGGTTCCGGTCCCTTCCCGGCCGTCGTCGTCCTGGGCGGGCTCGGCGCGGACACGGCCACCCTCAAGGCCTCCGGCGTCGCCGTCATCAACTACGACCCCTACACGGTGGGGCGTGAGGGCACCGCGCGGAACAACAAGCAGGGAGCCTTCTACAGCGTCTACGGCTCCTCGAGCAGTACGGGGCTGCTGATGGCCTGGTCCTGGGGAGTCAGCCGGATCATCGACGTCATCGCGCAGTCGGGCGGCAACCTTCTCAAGGCGGACGCGACCGGCGTCACGGGATGCTCACGGTTCGGCAAGGGCGCCCTCGTGGCCGGCGCGTTCGATCAGCGCATCGGTCTGACCATGCCGATCGAGTCGGGCAGCGGTGGTGTTCCCGTCCTCCGGGGGGGATTCCGGGGGAAAACGACGCCCAGCCTCTGAGCAGCGCCTACTCGGAGCAACCGTGGCTGGGCGACGCGTTCGGCTCCTTCACGGGCAACCCGAACACACTGCCGGTGGACACCCACGAAATCGTGGCCATGGTCGCGCCGCGAGGGCTGTTCGTCATGGAGAACCCCCACATCGACTGGCTGGCCGCCAGGTCGGGGAGCGTGGCGGCGCTGGGTGGAGCCGAGGTCTACAAGGCGCTCGGCGCGGGGAGCAACCTCACCTACTGGTCCGACGTCCGGGACGGGACCCACTGTGCCGTCAGGTCCGAGTGGAGGACCCCGTTGCAGCAGAGCATCCAGAAGTTCCTGCTGGGCACGGGCAGCGGTTCCGGCGCGTTCAGGATCGCCGCCGGCAAGTCCGGCAACCTGTCCGCATGGAGGGACTGGCAGACGCCGGCCCTGTCCGACGGCGGGGGCGGCACCGGAGGCGACCCGGGCGACGGTGACCCGGGAGGCGACCCGGGCGGCGGTACGAACGGCACCTGCGCCGCCGCCTACCGCAACGTCAACAGCTGGCCCGGCGGTTTCCGGGGTGAGGTGACGATCCGCAACAACGGCACCAACACGCTCAACGGCTGGACCGTCGGCATGACCCTGGCCTCCGGTCAGTCCATCAGCAGCCTCTGGGACGGGGTGAACACCGGGACCAGTGGATCCGTCACGGTGCGCAGCACGCCGTACAACGGCACCCTCGCGGCCAACACCACCGCCACCTTCGGCTTCACCGTCACCGGCGGCTCCACGGCCGCACCCGGCAGCATCACCTGCAAGAGCCCCTGATTCCCGCACACATCCCGTGGTCCCGCCCCGGCACCCCCGTGCGCCCCGCCGGGGCGGGACGCGGCGGCCGGCCTTGAGGCGGGCCAACTTCCCCTGTCATCAGCCGTGTTGCTGGCGCGGAGTGGGTTAGTCTGTGCTTCAACAACCATGGTGGCAAGGGAGCCCAGCGCTGTGAGCGAACGGCCGGCCGGCGGCATGACGCCGATCAACTCTTCCGTGGCGCACCCAGCCCGGGTCTACAACGCCTGGCTCGGGGGGAAGGACAACTACCCGGCCGACCAGGAGGCGGCCGAACTGGCGGCGGCGGCCAACCCCAGCATCATCCCCGCGGTCCGTGCGAACCGGGCCTTCCTCGGACGTTCCGTGCGCGAGCTGGTCGACAAGGCGGGCATCCGGCAGTTCCTCGACATCGGCACCGGCATTCCCGCGGCCGACAACACCCACGAGGTGGCCCAGCGGCACGATCCCGGCGCCCGCGTCGTCTACGTCGACAACGATCCCGTGGTCCTGGCCCACGCCGAGGCCCTCCTCGTCAGCACGCCCGGCGGAGCCACGGACTACGTCCAGGCCGACCTGCGCGACGTAGAAGCCATCCTGGCCCGGGCCCGGCGGACGCTCGACTTCTCCCAGCCCGTCGCCCTGATGCTGATCGCGGTGCTGCAGTACATCCCGGACGCCGACGATCCCCACGCCCTCACCCGTGCCCTGCTCGACGGGCTTCCCTCCGGCAGCCACCTCGTCATCTCCCACCCGGCCTCGGACATCGCCGCCGAGGAAGTCGCGGCGTCCATGCGCGTCTACAACGAGCGCGCCGACAAACACGCCGGCGCGACCCCGCGCCCTCATGAGCAGGTCACCCGCTTCTTCGAGGGCACCGAGCTGCTGGAGCCCGGGGTCGTCCAGCTCACCGAGTGGCACCCCGACGCCGACACCGCCGTGGACGCGGGCCCGCTTCCCATGTGGTGCGGCGTCGGACGCAAGCCCTGACACCTCCGGTGCGGCGGGGACCCGGCGGCAGGGGCCGGAGCGGTTCTCGCCGAAGGCGAGCGGGAGGGGGCGTACCGCGACCGTCCCCGGGGCCGGTGCCGTCGGCCTACCGGGAGGTTCCGAAGGCCTGGGTCCAGTAGTTGCCGGGCTGGGCCAGGCCGACGCCGATCTCCTTGAACGCGCAGTTCAGGATGTTGGCCTTGTGGCCGGAGCTGGACATCCAGCCGGCCATGACCTGCTCCGGAGTGCTGTAGCCGTAGGCGACGTTCTCGCCGTAAGTGCGCCAGGTGTAGCCGGCACGGGTGATCCGGTCGCCCGGGGAGGAGCCGTCGGACCCGGTGTGCGACATGTTCCGGTGGGCCGCCATGTCCTCGCTGTGCGCCTGTGCGGCCCTGTTCAGCGCCGCGTTCACCGTCAGGGGCGAGCAACCGGCCTTGGCCCGCTCGGAGTTGACGAGCTCCACGACGCGCGCGGTGGTACCGGACGCCGTGGCGGTGGGCGCCGGCGTGCCCGGCGACGTGGGGGCGGCGGAGGTGGGAGGAGCGGAGGGAGTGGAGGGGGCGGTGCTCGGCGTGCCGGCGGACGGAGTCGGCCTGGGCTGGGGAGCCGTGGTCCGTCCCGTGTGCCAGGGCGCGGCGGCCCTGGGCTTCGACGGGGCGGTCCAGGGCTTCTGGGGCGCGGTCCAGGGCTTCGGGCCGGCGGGGGCCGGAGTGCTCGCGGCGGCAGGAGTCTTCCACGGTGCCGAGACCGGCGCCCGGTTCCCGTCGCCGGGGAAGCGGCTTCCTCCGCTCTCCCGCCAGTCGCCACAGGCGAGGGCGACGGACGGCACGCCCACGGCGCCCACGGCGATGGCGGCGACGACGATGCGACGGTGACTCTGCTTCTTGCGGTGCTTGCCCATACGTGACCTCACTAGGTGATCGCCGAACGCTGCTGACCTGCGGCGATGTCCTGCGGATGGTCATTGTTGGGATGGCTTCACAGCGAACGCAAAGGGCTTCGCCACTACTGTGCTTCGTAGGTGCGGGCGGCTCTTGCGAAGGTGAGCGGGGGCGTGCTGCCCCGGCTTCTGTCTGCTTTCCGAAATACCGCCACCCCGTCAGATGTGCGCCGTGCGCGAGGTACCGGCGAGTACACCGGGCAGAGGGACAACCTTGCGAGCCTGCCGTGACGCACGACTCCACCAATCCGGACAAATGCTGTATGTCGCCAGGGCGTCGTCTACTACCCGGCACGCTCAGGTGCGACATTCGACGTGACGGATGTCACCGGCCTGGCCCTTCAAAGCTTGTCCGTTCGTTTTCTTGAGCCGTTCGTGTGTGCCGCGTAGGTTCCGTGCATGACCGGACCTCGGCCCCCGTCCACCGCAGAGGAGGGCGGTTCCGAGATCGAGGCGCCCTTCACGCCGGGTCGCGTGGACGCCTCGCAGGGGCAGACCGACGTGCAGTCGTTCGCGGCGCTCGAACCGACCGCCGACGGGCTCCGCGACCAACTCGGCAGGGGCGACCGGCTCCCGGCGGAGCACCCTCCGCTCGACCGGGCGAACCTGCTGACCCCGAGCGCCCCGGAGGTGACGGTCCTCGTCGGCGGCCTGCGGGTCCTCGGCGCGAACCACCAGCGCTCCCAGCCCGGTGTCCTCACCCGGACCCCGGCGTGCCGACCGACGACTTCTTCGTCACGTGGGCGGGCAGCCGCGCCGACCTGCTCTTCGGGTCGAACTCCGAACTGCGCCTGCTCGCGGAGGTCTACGCGAGCGACGACGCCGAGGAGAAGCTCGTCGAGGACTCCGTCGCGGCCTGGGCCAAGGCCATGAACCTCGACCGGTTCGACCTCGCCTGATCCCGACCGAGCACAACCGGACGCGACCCCCGGGCCGGGCCGGTCGGCCCGGCCCGGGGGTCGGCCCGGGAGTGTCCGCACGGGACCCTCTCCGGCGGTTTCGGCGGCGCGCTATCCCTCGCGGTGTCCGTCCGGGGTCTGCCGTGGGTGGGACTTGGCGACCGGGGAGCCCGCGGTGACCTCCTGGGGGTCGACCGCGTCGAGGATCTGGTCGCCGTACAGGTCCTCCAGCCAGGTGGACTGGTAGATCGTGTCGAGGTAGCGCTCGCCGAGGTCCGGGGCGATGGCCACCGCGGTCAGGTCGCGTGTCCCGTTCCGGGACAGCCAGTCCAGCGCGCCGCTGACCACCGTCCCGGTGGAACCGCCGAAGAGGAACCCGCGCCGGGCCAGTCGATGGCAGGCGCGGATGGTGTCCGCCTCCTCCACCTGGATCACCTCGTCGACGTAGGACTCGTCGAGCAGCGGCGGGCGCATGCTCATGCCCAGGCCGGGGATCATCCGGCGGCCCGGCTTGCCGCCGAAGGCCACCGAGCCGACGGTGTCCACCGCGACGATCCGCACCGGCCGGTGCCATTCGCGGAAGTAGCGCGCGCACCCCATCAGCGTGCCGGTGGTGCCCGCGCCGATGAACAGCACGTCCAGCCGGGGGAACTGCCGGGCGATCTCCGGCGCCGTCCTGCGGTAGTGCGCTCCCCAGTTGCCGGGATTGGTGTACTGGCTGAGCCAGACGTACCGCTCGTCCGAGGCGCACAGCGCGCGCACGTAGTCGAGGCGCGCGCCGAGGAACCCGCCGTTGGCGTCGAGGTCGGCGATGACGTGCACGTCGCTGCCCAGCGCCTCCATCAGCAGCCTGGCCGACAGGTTGCAGCGGGAGTCCGTCACACACAGGAACCGGTAGCCCTTACTGGCCGCGATCATGCTGAGCGCCACGCCCAGATTGCCCGACGAGGACTCGATCAGGGTCGAGTCGGGCTTCAGCAGCCCGTCCCGCTCCGCGGCCTCCACCATTTCTATCGCGGCCTTCAGTTTGATCGAGCCGGCGAAATTGAAGCCCTCGCACTTCAGGTAGAGCGAGCGCCCGAAGACCGACCGCAGGTCGACGTAGAGCTGACCTTCGTTGAAGGCGTGGGGAGCGGAGATGACGGTCACGCTGGCCTCCTGATGCCTGGGCCGAGGGAAGGAACGTTCAGCCGTACCGGCGCAGCTCATGAAAGAAGTCGTCGATGACGTGCAGGTCTCCGGCGCGGACCACCGCGTCGTAGACGTACTTGCCGACGGCGAGGTCGAGGACCCCGAGACCGAAGGGAGAGAAGATCACCGGCCGGTCGGTGCGCGGCTCCACCCGTCCGGTGATGACGTCGTCGAGGGTGCCGTCCAGGAAGGCCCGGCCGCCGGTGAGCTGCTCGGTCAGATGGGGCGAGGTGCCGGCCTTCAGACAGTGCTCGACGTCGTCGACGAAGTTGGCCGAGGCGAGCAGCACCTGTGGGGCGAGGTCGCGCAGCGACACATGCAGCACGACCGGATGGTGGGCGAACCAGGCCGGGTCGGTGACGTGCGGCTCCGAGGCGATCGTCGCGAAGACCACCAGGTCGCTGGAGCGGATCAGCTCCTCGGCGCTGTCGTGCACGGTGATGTCCGCGGCCTGCCCGGCTTCACTCGCCTGCTGCAGATGGCCGCAGAAGCCGGCGGCGCTGTCGGGCGACAGGTCGTACACCCCGACGCTGTCGAAGACGAAGCCCGTGCCGGTCAGGAACGTGTGGATGTAGCGGGCGATCAGACCCGTGCCGAAGAAGCCCACCCGGGTGGGCCGGGGCCGGTTGCGGGTGAGCCGGTCCGCGGCCAGCGCGGCGGACGCCGCCGTCCTGGTGGCGCTGATGATGGAGCTCTCCAGGCAGGCGAACGGGTAACCCGTGTCGTGGTCGTTGAGGACCAGGACCGCCGACGCCCGGGGCAGACCGGAGGAGATGTTGGCCGGGAAGCTGGAGATCCACTTCAGGCCGTCCACCCGCACCGGCCCGCCGACCGAGGCCGGCAGCGCGATGATCCGGGAGGCGGGACGGTCGGGGAAGCGCAGGAAGTACGACGGCGGATTCACCGTCTCGCCGGCGCCGTGCAGCCGGTAGGTCGCCTCGACCAGGTGAACGAGCTCCTTCTCGCGCCCCTGGAGCGCCCTGTGGACCTGGGCGCCGGAGATCACCGCGAAGGACGGCACCGGGGCCGGACGGGAGGCGGCCGGGTCGGTGGCGGGGGAGGTCACAGGGGTCATCGTCGGCTTCCCTTCGGGTGCGGGCCGTACTCGGCCAGGCGCTGCGGCTCGGCCATGGCGACCAGCACCTGGCGGTCGCCGGTGAAGGCCTCTCTGCTGTGCGCGGTACGGATGTTGTCGACCAGCATCAGATCGCCGGCCTGCCAGGGCTCGCGCCGGGTGTGCTCCTCGTAGGTCGCGTTGAGCAGCTGGACGACGTCCTCATCGATCGGATCGCCGTCCCCGAAGCGGGTGTTGAACGGCAGCCCGTCCTCGCCGTACTCGTCCACCAGGTACTCGCGCACCTCCGGGGCCAGCGTCCACTCGTTCAGGAAGGCGATCTGGTTGAACCAGCAGCGCCGCCCGGTGACCGGGTGCCGTACCACGGCGGCGCGGCGCTGCCGGGTGCGCAGGGCGCCGTCGGGCTGCCAGGTGAAGTCGATGGCGTGGGCGCGGCAGTAGTTCTCCACGGTCTCGTGGTCGTCGGTGCCGAACGACTCCGCGAGGGAGGCCCCGATCTCGTCGTTGTAGCTGCGGGTCAGCAGCCAGCCCTCGCGCTCGAACCGCTCGGTCAGCTTGGTGGGCAGCGCCTCCAGCACGGCCTCCGCGTCGGCCACGGCGGTCGCTCCGCCCTCGGCGGGTGGGACCGGGCAGGCGAAGAGCATCAGACCGGGGACCTGAAGCGCGTAACTCAGCTCGTGGTGCATGCACATGGGCTGGTTGGCCGGCCAGGCGGTGGAGGAGTACAGCCCCGGCCCGTGGGACTCCCGGGGGGCGAAGGCCTCCCGTTCCGCCATGAGCGGGCCGCCCAGCTCCTTGAAGACGGCGGCGATCCGGTCCGGCTCCCGCAGGCCCAGGCCGCGCACGAGCAGCGCTCCGTGCTCGGTGACCTGCGCGCGCAGCGCCTCACGGTGCTCGGCCGCCCACCGGGCCGCGTCCACAGGGGTCTCCACCCGCAGGACGGGCGGCCTGTCCGGCCGCAGCTCCACCTCCAGCACCGACGCCGGGGACGAGAACGACATCTCGGTTTCCTTTCGTTCGTCACCTAGGAGGCCCGGGCGGGCCTCGGGGTGTTCAGGAGGAGGCCAGCAGTTCGGTGGCGCCCAGGACGGCCCGCGCGGCCTCGGCGGGGCGGGTGCGTAGGAAGTAGTGGCCGCCGTCGGCGAGTTCGTGCAGGTCCACCTGTTCGGCCAGCAGCTCCCAGTCCCGCCAGCGGTCGCGGAACTCCGCGGTGTTCGCGTCGTCGGCGGCGACGACCACGGTGACCGGCGCCGCCAGTTTCACCGTCGGTGGACGCTCCAGGGCGTCGGCCAGGCAGCGGTGCGCACAGACGCAGTCGTGCCGGTAGGCGGCGCCGATGTGCTCGGCGTGCTCCGCGTTCAGCTCGCCGAGCACGCTGTAACCGCTGTCCGCGCCCAGCCGGGCGGCGATCTCCGCGTTGTTCTGCTGGATCAACTCGCTGACGGCGGCTCGTCGTTCGGCGGCGGTGCCGAGCAACTGGGCGCCGAGGAACACCCGCGTCACCTCGACCCCGTGCCCGGGCAGCGCCCGGGCCGTCTCCACGGCGGGCGCGGCACCGGAGGAGTGGCCCCACAGCATGACCCGCTTCAGGCCGCGCCCGGCGATCTCGGCGGCGACCCGCTCCACCACCTGCTCCAGCGGCGCGAACGGCTCCTTCGCGGTGGCCAGGTCGTGTCCGGGCGGATCCACGGCGTACACGGCGAGGCCGCTGTCGGCCAGGGCGCTCGCCATCGGCTGGAAGTTGACCGCGTTGCCGCCCGCGTACGGAAAGCACACCAGCGCGCACTCCGGCGTGCCGTCCGGCGCCGACAGCGGCTGCAGCAGCTCCGGGCGCCGGCGGGCCGTGCCGTCGAGACGTGCGGCCAGTTCGGCGAGCACCGGGTGCCGGGTGATGTCCTTCAGGGACACCGCGCGGTGCAGGGCGATGGTGAGCTTCACCGCCGACAGCGAGGTACCGCCGAGGTCGAAGAAGTGGTCCCGCCGGCCGATCGTGTGCGGGGCCAGGCCCAGCAGTTCGGCCCAGGCGGCCGCCAGCCTGCGCTCGGTCGGGGTGCGCGGCGCGTCGCCGTGCTCCCCGGCGTCACCCTCCGCCCCCGGCGTGCTCCGTTCGGCCAGCGCGGTCAGCACCTTGCGGTCGATCTTGCCGTTGGCGGTCAGCGGCAGCGTCTCCTGCCAGTGGAAGGCGGACGGAACCATGTACGCGGGGAGCGCGGCACCGAGCGCCTGCCGCAGCTCCTGGGGCCGCAGGCGCCGACCGGTGTAGAAGGCGATCAAGTGCGTGCTCCGGCCCGCCAGTTCGGCGACGACCACCGCGCCGTCCCGGACCCCGTCCACCCGCAGCAGGGTGTTCTCGATCTCCCCGATCTCGATGCGGAACCCGCGGATCTTCACCTGGCTGTCCCGGCGGCCGAGGAACTCCAGCTTCCCGCCGGGGTGCCAGCGCCCCCAGTCGCCGCCCAGGTAGAGCCGCTCGCCCGGCCGGTACGGGTCCGTGCGGTAGGCCTCACGGGTCCGCTCGGGATCGTTGACGTACCCGCGCCCCACGCACACCCCGGAGAACGCGATCAGCCCCGGGGCGCCGAGCGGCACCAGCGACAGGTCCTCGTCGACGACGTGGACACGTACGTTGTTGACCGGGCGCCCCAGCAGCACCCGGTCCGGCACCGCGTCCATCACCTCGTGGTTGGTGTCGTCCGACGTCTCCGTCAGCCCGTAGGCGTTGACCAGGCCGATGCCCGGCTGGAGGGCGAACCAGCGCTGCACGAGCTCCCGCTTCAGCGCCTCACCGGTCACCGACACGCACGCCAGGTCGGGAAGTTCGCGCGGGTGCCGCTCCAGGTACGAGACCACCACCTCCAGATAGGAGGGCACGACCTGCGCCACCGCGACCCGGCCGCGCACCAGTGTGTCGACGAACCGCTCCACGTCCACGACCGCGTCCTGCTCGACCAGCAGGGTCCGCCCGCCCACCAGCAGCCCGGCGATCAGCTGCCACAGCGAGATGTCGAAACACTGCGGAGCCGTCTGCGCCACCACCCGGCCGGGGCCGATCCCCAGGTCGTCGATCTTGGCGTACAGATGGTTGAGCATGCCCGCGTGCTCGCACATCGCCCCCTTCGGCTCGCCGGTGGAACCGGAGGTGAAGTAGATGTACGCCAGCTGGTCGGGCAGGACCTCCACACCCGGGTCCCCGTCGGCGTGCTCCTCGGCGTACGCCGTCCCGACGAGCAGCTTCCCGGGCCTCGCCGGCAGCGTGGCCAGGGCCTCGTCGAGGGTGGCGGTGCTGCCCGGCTCGGTCAGCACCAGCCGGCACTCGGCGCGGGAGAGCGTCGCCGCGATACGGCCGGCCGGGAAGTGCGGCTCGATCGGCAGGTAGACGCAGCCGGCCTTGAACACCGCCAGCACCGCGGCCAGCCAGTCGAGGTCGCGCTCGGTGACCACGGCCACCACGTCCTCCCGGCCCAGCCCGCGCGCCAGCAGCGCCCGCGCCAGCCGGTTGGCCCGCGCGTTCAGCTCCCCGTACGTCCACGAGCGCTCCCCGTGCACCGCGGCCACCGCGTCCGGGTGCTCCCGCACCCGCTCCTCGAAGATCTCGTGCGCCCGGGCCGGCGGCAGCTCCCGGTGGGGTCCGGCCAGCCCCTGGAGCTGGTGGCGCACCTCCTCGGGCGACAGCAGGCTCTGCCCGGTGTGCCCGGCGTCCGCGTCGGCCGTCATCAGCCGCAGCGCGGTCAGGTGGTAGCCGCCGACACGGGCCGCGGCCTCGGCGTCCAGGGCGTCCGTGCGGTACCGCAGCCGCAGCGCCGTCCGCCCGTCCCGCTCGCCGAACGCCACCCGCAGCACCGCCTCCTCGGGCAGGTCGCATCCGGCGTCCGCGGGGTCGAAGACGACCTCGTACGACCGCCCCGTCAGCCCCAGGTCCCGGCGCAGCTCGCCGACGGGGAAGTCCCGGTGGGTGATCAGGTCCGCCTCGACGCGACGGGTGTCGCGCACCAGTCGGCGCCACGACCGCGGTGCCACGGTCAGCCGGCAGGGCAGTGGACCGCGCCCGGGCCCCGTGACATACCCGGTCACCACCTCCCGCTCACCCGACAGCGCGGCCAGCGCCTTGGCATGGGCGGCCAGCAGCACCGCGCTCACCGGTACGTCCAGCTCCGCGGCCAGAGCGTGCACCGCCCGAGCGGTGTCCGCCGGCACGGTCTGCTCGTACTCGGCCACACCGGCCACCGGCTCGCGCGCCCACCGCGGAACGGCGGTGAAACCGCCGGCGGTCAGCACCTCGCTCCAGAATTCCCTGTCCGCTGCCACGAGCGCTCCCATTGAATGCCTCTTCCTCAACTCGCCGTCGGCGCGGCCGGGTTTCCGCCCCATTCCGCCTGCGCGGGGACTTCCTCGCCTTTCATGAGGAAGGAATCGGGGGCCAGCACTGCTTCGTCGCCCACCGTCACGCCGTAGTGCACGTGCGCGCCGACCCCGATCGTGCAGTCGGCGCCGAGCGTCGTGCGGTCGGATTTGAAGGTGCCGTCCTCCTGCGAATGGCACTGGACCTTGCTGCCGACGTTCAGGGTGCAGTCGTCCCCGATGGTGGTGAGCGTGCGCTCGGTGATGTAGCAGCCGTCGTCGAAGACCCTGCGTCCGATGCGCACCCCCAGCAGACGCCACACCAAGCTCTTGAACGGCGTCCCGTTGAACACCTCGAGCCATTCGTCCGGCACCTTCCACAGGCGCTCGTGCCACCAGAAGTACGGGTCGTAGATGGAGCACAGCCTCGGGCTCAACGCACGGAAGGAGGCCACGGCCCGCTCCACCAGGACCCAGTAGAGGGCGGTGAACCCCAGGGTGAGCGCCAGGTAGCCGGCGATCACCACAGGGCCCAGCGCGCCGTACAGGTCCACGGAGGCCAGCGCGAGTGCCGTGAGCAGCGCGGCGTGCACCCAGCGCAGCAGCAGGAACAGCGTCATCGAGCGGAGGTTGTAACGGTTCTTGGCGGTGAGGCTGCGGCGCAGCGCGTCGCCGGTCCTGAGATGGTCGAAGCGGGTGTCGCGCTCCACCGACCGGGGGATCTCGAAGCACGGTGAGCCGAGCAGCCCGACGCCTTGGCGCAGTTCGCCGTCGAGGGGGACCATCACCTTCGTCGCGAGCAGGCAGTTGTCGCCCGTCCTCGCCCCGGCCGGGAAGGCGATGTTGTTGCCGAGGAAGTTCTGCGGACCGATCGACGCCCGGCTCACCCGGAACGAGGTGCTGGAGAAGTCCGCGTTGACGACGGACAGCCCGTCGGCCACCATCGTGCCGCTGCCGACGGACACCAGGAACGGCGTCTCGTGCTGGACCTCGGTGCCGAAGTTCGACCCGGTCTGCTCCACCCGGGACAGGTCGTATCCGAGGCCGCGCAGATAGGGAACGATGTAGGAGCTGTCGCCGCACAGCCAGGTGAAGAACTTGATGTTCGTCATGCCGGCCACCACCCGGTGCAGGGCGTAGTGGAAGCCGTAGAGCGGATAGACCCGGTCGGGCTCGATGGCCAGGCTCAGCAGCCGGGGAACGGTGAACAGGACGACCAGCCCCAGGACGGCGGTCCCGAAGAACAGCACGCTGGATACGAGCAGCGTGTCGGTGACGAACTTCGGGACCGTGGACAGGGCCGTGCCCGAGTCCAGCCGCGTGCGCAGCGCCGGCACCTGGGCGAACAGCATGTAGAGGCCGCCGACCGCGAACGGCAGGTACAGCAGGAACAACTGCAGCAGGGCGGTCAGCGCGAAGCCGGCCCGGCGCAGCGTGCCGCACCGGGCCGGTTCCACCCGGACGTAGTCGACCGTCGTGGGCTGTGCCGGGGAGCCGTGCCGACGCTCACCGGCCGGGACGTGCTGGCCGCGGTACAGGGCGGAGGCGTGGCCGAGCTGCGCCCCGTCGCCCATCGAGGTGTCGATGTCGAGCACCGTCTTCTCGCCGAGGAAGACGTCCCGGCCGAGCGTGATCCTGCCGGTCTGGATACGTCCGGCGTGCGCGCGGTAGCAGAGGAAGAACGAGTCCTTGCGGATCACCGTGCCGGCACCGATGGTGAGCAGGTCGGTGCAGACCGGAACGGAACGGGAGAGAATCGTGACGTCCTTGCCGATCCGTGCGCCCAGGGCCCGCAGATACATTACGTACAGCGGATTTCCCACGAAGAGAACCATCGGATTGGCGTGCAGCAGTGACTTGACGAGCCAGAAACGCAGATAGGCCGCACTCCACAGAGGGAACTCGCCGGGCCTCCAGCGGCCGACGAGAATCCACTTGGCGGCGACCGGGAAGGCGCACAGGGTGATGAATCCGGCGCCGCCGAACACGAGTGACCGCAGGTAGATGCCGGCGATTCCGGATCCCGCGGCGACCCACTCGTAGGCCCTGACGGTGGCCATCCCGATGACGAATGAATATCCGAGGAAAATGAGCAGTTGGGCGGTTCCGCACAGTACATAACGCGTTGTGCTCGCCGGTGTCGTCCGGGCCGGTGGGACCGGCCCCGCGGGCGAGCCCGGGACCGCCGGGTCCGGGGCGCCGACGGGTGATGGGGCGGCCTGGACGAGAGCGGCGGCCAGGCTGCGGACCGTGGGGTTGCGGTAGATGTCCTTCATGGACACGGACGGCAGGTCAGGTCGTTTCCGTACCCGGGCGCAGAACTGGGCCATGACGAGGGAATTGGCGCCCAGATCGTCGAAGAAGTGACTTTCGGCCGCGACGTGATCGACGTGTACGACATCCGCCAGTATTCCGGCGAGCTCCCTTTCGGTGTCCGCCGTCGCCGGGGCGGTGCCGCCTCGTCCGACGAGCGCGGATTCGCCCGGCCCGGGCATCAGGATGTCCGCAGACTTCTCCACCATACGAGCTCCCTGAGAAAGGTCGAAAACCATCGGCCAACGGTGCCCGGTTCCCGAGACCGTGCATTTTCGCTTGATCACGAAACCATGGCTCAGTCTTGTGCGGTCATCGCCGGGTTGCCACTCGGATACGGCCGCGCGGGCACGGCAGAAACGGGCAACGCGCCACTTTTCCTCGGTTCTCCGCACTGTCGGGATGAGTAATGTCACCCATATGGGGGTTCACCCTCTGAGGGGATGCGGAGCGGTCGACGGGCCGCCACGGGAGTGTGCCGGGGCGTACCGACCCGGCCGTGGGGCCCGGTCGTCCGGTGGGGACGGGCACCGGGGACATCGCGTCCCGCGTTGTCCGACCCTGCCGAGTGGCCACGGCCCGTCCGCGCGCGCAGACTGAGCAGTACGCGGAGCTGCCCTGTGGAGGGCTGTGCCGGTGGTCCGCCCGACCGTTCGTTGAGGGGGCCGATATGGCCGTGGAAATCCCGCCCCTGTTGAAACCCTCACGGCTCAAGCGCCGTGGAGGGCTCTGGGGCGAATGCATGGCAGAGTTCCTGGGGACCTTCGTCCTCATCGCCTTCGGATGCGGCTCGGTGGCCATGGCGGTCGCCGCACTGCCCGGCTCGGGCCGCACCTCGGGGCCCACGACGTTCTTCATCAGCTCCGGTGACTGGCTGCTGATCGGCTGGGGCTGGGCCTTCGCGGTGGCCCTCGCCGTGTACGTGGCCGGAGGCGTCAGCGGGGCGCACATCAACCCCGCGGTGACGCTCGCGTTCGCGGTGCGCCGCAAGTTCCCCTGGGTGAAGGTGATCCCGTACTGGATCTCCCAGGTGGTGGGCGCCTTCGCCGGGGCGGCCCTGGTGTACGCCGTCTACCACGACGCCATCGGAGCCTTCGACCAGGCCATGAAGGGACCGAAGACGAACGGGCACACGCTCGCGTCGTTCTCGATCTTCGCCACCTTCCCGGCGCCCTACTTCCACGGCGGCTACTGGGGTCCGCTGGTGGACCAGATCGTCGGCACCGCCTTCCTGGTCATGCTGATCGCGGCGCTCATCGACCTGCGCAACATGGCGGTGAAGGCCAACCTCGGACCGCTGGTCATCGGCTTCGTGGTGGCCGCCATCGGCTTCTCCTTCGGGGCGAACGCCGGATACGCCATCAACCCGGCCCGCGACTTCGGGCCGCGCCTGCTCACCTATGCCGTCGGGTGGGGAGACCTGGCGTTCCCCGGCAGTCTGGCCGGCGCGTTCAGCAGTTACTGGTGGATCCCCATCGTCGGACCGTTCATCGGCGGGATCGTCGGTGTCCTGGTGTACGACCTGTTCATCAGCGACGTGCTGAACATCCGCGCCCAGACGGGTGCGCTCCAGGAGCCCGGGCGCACCCGCCCGGTGGAGGAGGAGTAACCGCTCTCACCGGGCGGGCCGCCGGGACCCGAGGCTGGTCAGGAGTACGTCCAGCGCCAGGCGTTGGAGCGGTGGACGCAGGTGATCGGGGCACCGCTCGCGGTGGTGGTCCGTGCTCCGTGGTCGCTGTTGCGACAGAACTGTCCCGCCCGGTAACAGTTGCCGGAGTTGGAGACGATCGAGCAGGTTCCGCTACGGGTGACGCTTCCGCTGCTGCCGCTTCCGGTGCCGGCGGCGAGGGCGGTCCTGGTGACGGTGACCGTCGGGCCGGGCGTCTTGACGGTCCTGGTCGTGGTGACCGTCGCGGTGGGCTCGGGAGTGACGGTCTCGGTCGCCGTGGCGGTGGCTGTGGCCGTGGCCGTGACAGTCACGGTCGGCTGCGGTTTCGCGGCCTCGGACGCTCCACAGCCGACGGCTCCGACGGCCAGCAGGGCGATGCCCGCCGCCCACAGGCGGCTGTGCTCGCCGGGCCGCCGGGTGCCGGTTCTGGCGGGCGGTTGCTGCGGCTGGTGGTTCCGGTTCATGGTCCCCCCTAGCCGTGGTACTTGATGTAGCCGTCGCCGTCCCGGTCGTCGCGGGCCTTGGTGTAGGAGTGGACGTCGGCGCGGGCGCCGGAGGGCTTGAGCAGGTGGATGGTGTCCTTGTCGTTGTTCCAGAGGAAGTTGCAGTTCTGGCGGTAGACGACGTTCTTCGCGTCGGAGTCGGTGCCCTTGCCCCCGCGCAGCTTCACGTAGTCGCCGGGCTCGAGGTGGTGGTTGGCGCGGAACGTGAACTTGTTGCCGGCGGCGTCCTTGACGACGTAGCCCTTGAGGTTGACCTTCGCGGTGCGCGAGTAGTTCTTGATCGTCAGGTACTCGTTCTTGGTGTTGCCCGTGCGGCAGTTGTTGGAGTCCCGTCCGGGCGCGTCGTACTGGACGCCCTTCACCTTCAGCGCCGACGAGTACTCGGCGGCCTGCGCGGGAGCGGCGACGACGACGGCGACGGCGCCCGCCGTGGCGGCGACGGCGAGCGCGGAGCGTATGCGCATGAGGTTCCCCCCTCAGTGGTGTGAATGGAGCGTCAGGAGCTTACACAGTCCGTGGCGAACGAGTGACGGGTGAGTGCAGAAAATGTGAAGGCGCCCGTGTCGATGGGACATGGGCGCCGCTCTGTCGAGAGGTGGAGGACCTGCCCGGGTTGCGCTACCGTGCCCCCGTGCCCGAGCCCTCCTCCCTCACGGCCGTCCGCGACTCCTACGACACCGTCGCCGCCGCCTACGCCGAACGCGTCCCGAAGCCCTCCGAGTTGGACCCCATCCCCCGGGGCATGCTCGCGGCGTTCGCCGAGACGGTGCGGCGTTCCGGCCTGGGCCCGGTCGCGGACCTGGGCTGCGGTCCCGGCCAAGTGGCCCCTCACCTGGCCGACTTGGGACTTCCGGTGTTCGGCGTCGACCTGTCGGCCGGCATGGTGGGACTGGCCCGGCGCGCCTACCCGCACCTGCGGTTCGTGCAGAGTTCGATGACCGCGCTGGGCGTGGGCGACGGCGTACTCGGCGGCATCCTCGCCTGGTACTCCACCCATCACACGCCGCCCGCGGAACTGCCGCTGCTCTTCGCCGAGTTCCATCGCACGCTCGCGCCCGGTGGCCACCTGCTGTGGGGATGCCACGTCGGCGACGAACACCGGCGGCCCACACAGGGATACGGCCACCCCGTGTCCTACGAGTGGCATCTGCTGCCCGTGGAGCGTGTGGCCGAACTGCTGGGGCAGGCCGGGCTGATGGTCGTGGCGCGGTTGGTGCAGGAGCCCGAGGGGCGGTTGACCCGGCCCCACGCCTGCCTCGTGGCGCGTAAAGCCTGAAAGCCGTACCGCGTGTGAAGGGACACGGCCGGTGACGGCTCAACTCCGGTCGGACGCACGCCGTTCACGCCGATGTACTGGCGTACGGCCGGCGAAGGCCCACCCGGACGCGGAGGTCCGTGTCATCGACGCCGACCACGAACTGCCGCTGGAGAAGCCGGCGGAACCGACCGCGGCTCTCGACCGGTTCGTGACCGGCTGCTCCTGACGACCGGGACACACGGGGCCGCTTTCAGGGCCCGTGCGTCAGCCGGTGGTGAGCACCATACGGAAGCGGGCGGCACCGGAGAGCATCTTCCGGTACGCCTCGCCGGCCTGGTCCAGCGGTACGGTCTCGGTCATCGGACGGATCCCGTGCAGGGCGCTGAACGCCAGGGTGTCCCGCACGTCCTGCGAAGTGCCCGACGGGTGCCCGCGGACCACCCGGCCGCTCATGATCAGCTGTAGTGGGGTGATGCCCAGCGGTTCGGGCGACGCCCCGATGACCACCAGTTCGCCGCGGTGCGACAGCCCGTCCACGGTCGCCGTGATGGCCTGGGAGTTGCCGGCCGTGGCCAGGACGGCCTTGGCGCCGCCCAGTGACCCCAGCGCCTCCGCCACGGGTGTGGCCGCCGTGCTGTCGATGTAGTGGTGCGCGCCCAGATGCTTGGCCAGGTCGGCCTTGTCGGCTCCCCGGGCGATCGCCACCGTCTCGAAGCCCATGGCCGCCGCGTACTGCACCCCCAGATGTCCCAGGCCGCCGATGCCGAGCACCGCGACCAGGTCGCCGGGGCGGGCGGAGCTGCGGCGCAGCCCGTTGAACGTGGTCACGCCCGCGCACGCCATGGGCCCGGCGTCGCTCGCCGCCAGGGAGTCGGGGATCCGGGCCAGTGCGTCGACCGGTGCGATCACCCGCTCGGCGAAGCCACCGTCGTACGCCCAGCCGGGAACCCTGAGGTTCGGGCACACGATGAAGTCGCCCTGCCGGCACGGTGTGCAGTGGCCGCAGCTGCCGCCGAACCAGCCCACCGTCACCCGGTCGCCCACCTGCAGGCCCCAGTCCTCGGTCCCCTCGCCGAGTTGCTCGACGCGGCCGGCGATCTCGTGCCCGGGGACCACCGGGAAGTCGATGCCGGGAACGGCCGCGTCCACGAAGAGGCTGTCGCTGTGGCAGATCCCGCAGGCCTCCACGGCGATCCTGACGTGGCGGGGGCCCGGCTCCGGCACCTCGCGCCCGGCGATCTCGAAGGGACCGCCGGCCGTGGTCACCTGCGCGACTTTGTAGGTGGTCATGGGTCTCTCCCGAAATTCTCTCCCCCGAAAAAGGCGGGTGCGACGGCCCCCGCCACCAGCACATCAGCTCCGGGCGGATCACGCGCGCCGTACGAGACCGCGGCGGCCCGCGACCACTCGGGGTGCTCGAAGCCGAAGCCCGCGCCGAGCAGCCGCCGGGGGACACCCCACGCCTTGCGCCACGCGCGCATCAGTGTGCGTCGGGGTACGGGGGAGGGCGCGGCGAGGTTCACCGGGCCGGTGCTGCCGTCGACCACCCCGGCCCAGGCCCCCGGGGACCTGCCGTCCCACAGGACCCGCCCCGCAGGTGTGGGCCGTCGGCTCAGTCCTTCCCGCCGGGCGGCATGGGCCGTACGGTGAGGATCTGCTGGGCGTGCCCGACCGGGCCGTGCAGGTCGTGCAGGACCGTGCTGGTCAGGCCCAGGCCGGTCGGTCCGAAGGTGACCGTGGTGTCCAGTCCGGTCCAGCGGCCCTCGGGGCGGCGGTGGAGGTGCACGGTCAGGTCCACGTTGGGAAACATCCACGCGGTGGGCGACTGCCGTGCGGCGATGCCGTTGGCCGTGTCGACCAGGGCCAGGTAGGAGGCGAGCGGGCTGCTCGGCTCGCCGGCGACCAGGGCGAGCGGGGTGGAGATCCACGCGGTGGTGCGGCCCGGGCGTGGCGGGGCGAGCGGGCGGACGTCCAGGGAGGCGATGTAGCCACCGGGCCACAGGTCGCTCATCACCCAGGGGGCGAGCCGGTCGGGAGGAGTGAGCCGGTCCTCGGCGCCCCCGGCGACGGAGGCGGTGTCCTGGGCGGACAACAGCCAGGTGCGGGCCCGGACCACCGGGCGGCCGGCGATGTGTACGACGGCTTCCAGCAGTTCGATGGTGCGACCCGGCCGGAGCACCGCCACTTGTATCTCGCACTCGTCCAGGGCCGGCCGGCCCAGGATGTCGTAGCTGATCCGGGCCGGTGTCAGGCCGGTGTCGGGGCGTGCGGCCAGGTGGTCGTCGATCGCGTGGGCGATCAGTCCGCCCAGCGGACTGAAGTGCTGCTCATCCGGGGCCCAGGCGCCGCTCGCGTGGACGGTGGGCTTGAAGCGGTGCTCGTCGATGCGTTCGTAGTAGCTGTCGGGAACCGGGGTGCCGCTGTTCAACGGGTTTACCTTCCAGGGTTGTTCACGGAAATGCTGAGTAGGCGCGGGGTTCCGCGCCGGACCGGCAGGGCAGGCCCATCATCGCCCAGCCGATGCTTGGCATCTACACCCACTGTCCCTCGGGAGGTTACGTGCAGTTGCGCGACGTGACACCGGACGACGTCGACGCCTACATCCGGATGCGCTGCGATCCGGTCATGATGGCCGAGCTCGGCGGGCCCCTGCCGGTCGAGGGCATGGCGGACAAGGTGCGCCGGGACGCCGAGCGGGCGGCGGCCGGCACCGCCTGGATCAAGATGATCGCCCCCGACCCGCAGGCCCCCGAGGTGGTGGCCGGGACGGTGACCATCTGGGCCCGTGAGAGCGACGACGGCCCGATGCCGGAGATCGGCTGGATGGTGCTGCCCGAGTTCCAGGGGCAGGGCCTGGGCGGACGCGCCGTCCGCGCGCTGCTCGGGCGGGCACGGGACGAGGACCGCTGGGGGGGTGGTGCACGCCTTCCCGGCCACGACCAACGCGGCCTCGAACGGCATCTGCCGCTCGCTCGGCTTCCGGTTCCTCGCCGAGCGCGAGGTGACGTTCGCGGGCCGGGTGCTGCGCACCAACCACTGGGTCGTCACCCCGCGCACCGACCTGACGCCGGGGTGAGGGGCGGGCTCAGGCGAGGCTCACCCACGCGCGCTGCTCGGCGGAGCGGGCCATGGCGTCCAGTGCCGTCGCCGCGGCCACCGCGTCGTCGAGGGTGGCGCCGTACGGCCGGTTCTCCGCGATCGAGCGCAGGAAGTGGTGTGCCTCGACGACCTTGAGGTCGTCGTAGCCCATGGCACTGGCCGAGCCCGGCTGGAAGGCCTCGTACACGCCGTGGCCGGGGCCGACGTAGACGGTGCTGACCGGCTGGTCCTGGTACGCGGTGCCGCGGCTGACGCCGAGTTCGCCCATGCGGCGGAAGTCCCAGAAGAGCGCGCCCTCGGTGCCGTGGATCTCGAAGCCGTAGTTGTTCTGCTCGCCCACCGAGACCCGGCACGCCTCCAGGACACCGCGCGCGCCGGAGGCGAAGCGCAGCAGGCAGTTGACGTAGTCGTCGTTCTCGACGGGGCCGAGTTCGCCGCCCGCCGCCCGGGTGTGACCGGCGGTGGCACCGGACGGGCGGGCCCGTTCGGGTACGAACACGGCGGTGTCCGCGGCCAGCGAGTCGATCTCGCCGAGCAGATGGCGGGCCAGGTCGACCCCGTGCGAGGCCAGGTCGCCCAGCACGCCGCTGCCGCCGCGCTCACGCTCGTAGCGCCAGGTCAGGGCGCCCTCGGGGTGGGCGGCGTAGTCGCTGAACAACCGGACGCGGACGTGGGTGACCCGGCCGATCTCGCCGGCCGCGACCATCTCGCGGGCGGTGGCGACGGCGGGTGCGTTGCGGTAGTTGAAGCCGACCGTGCCCCGCACGCCGGCCTTGGCGGCGGCGTCGGCGACCGCGCGGGCGTCGTCGGCGGTCAGGCCGACCGGCTTCTCGATCCAGATGTGCTTGCCGGCCTCGGCCATGGCGAGGCCGATCTCACGGTGCAGGAAGTTGGGGGCGGTGATGCTGACCGCCCGGACACGGGGGTCGGCGGCGATCTCCCGCCAGTCGCGGGTCGCGGAGTCGAAGCCGTACCGCCCGGCGGCCTCCTCGGCCCGGCCGGGCACCTCGTCGGCGACGGCGACCAGGCGCGGACGTACCGCGAGTTGCGGGAAGTGGTGGAGCACGCGCGCGTACGCCTGGGCGTGCACCCGTCCCATCCAGCCGAATCCGACGACGGCGACGCCGAGCACATCCACCATGACAGCCCCTCTTTGGACCGATCCAAAACCTGCGGGCCCACGATGAAGGCCGGGCCTGTCGGGTGTCAACCCCCTTCGCCGACGCACTCCCGGCCCTTTACAGAAGGTTCCTCCTGTGGAACGGTCCACCACGTGCGACCTCCGACCATCCGTGACGTGGCCGCGCGGGCCGGCGTGTCCAAGTCCCTGGTCTCGCTGGTGCTGCGCGGCTCCGGCAGCGTGCGCTCCGAGAAGCGGCAGGCGGTCCTCGCCGCGATCGACGAGCTCGGCTACCGGCCCAACGCCGCCGCCCGCAGCCTCAGCGAACGGCGCACCCGCACCGTCGGCGTGCTGCTGAACGACATGCGCAACCCCTGGTTCGTGGAACTCCTCGACGGCCTCAACTCCCGCCTGTACGACAGCGGTCTGCGCATGCTGCTCGCCGACGGCCGGCTCAACCGGCGCCTGGGCGAGGACCTCACCCGTACCTTCACCGAACTACGGGTCGACGGCCTGGTCGCCGTTGGTACCCTGCGGGACCCGCAGGCGCTGCGCACCGCGGCCGGCCGGGTCCCCACCGTCGTCGCCGGAACCCGCGAACCCGACCTGCCCGGGGTGGACGTCGTCGCGGGCGACGACGAGCACGGCGCCCGGCTGGCCACCGAGCACCTCATCGCCCTCGGCCACCGGCACATCGCCCACATCGCCGGCCACGGCGCGGTCGGCGAACTGCGCCGCCGCAGCTTCGAGGCCACCATGCGCGAGCACGGACTGGCCGATACCGCGGTCGTGGAGCAGGGCGACCTGACCGAAGAGGGCGGCTACCGGGCCGCCGTACGGCTGCTCAGCCGCCCCCGGCGCCCCACCGCCGTCTTCGCCGTCAACGACATGGCCTGCGTCGGCGCGCTGTCGGCCGCCGAGGAGAGCGGCCTCGGGGTGCCGCGGGACCTCTCCCTGGCCGGCTACGACAACACCTATCTGTCGCGGCTGCGGCACCTGTGGCTGACCACCGTGGACAACGCCAGCCACGACGTGGGCCGGCGCGCCGCCCAGCGGCTGCTCGACCGGATCGACGCCCCGGACCGCCCGCGCGCGGTCGACCTGACCACCCCGTACCTGGAGGTACGCGGCACGACCGCCCCGCCCGGCGGCGCCTGAGGCGAGGCTCAGCCCGCCGGCACCTCCGCCCACCGGCGGATCTCACCGGCGTACGCCCGTACGCCGCACCGGTCCGACAGGACGGTGACGATGTCCAGGCCGCGGCCGTGCCCGTCCGGGTCCGGCGCGGCGGACGGCTCGGGCGGCGCCGCGGGTCCCCGGTCGGTCACCTCCACACGCACGGCCCGGCGCCCGCCGG
>NZ_QFDQ01000074.1 GCF_003270085.1 Streptomyces triticisoli
GGGCCGGGCGACGGCCGGCACACCCGTCCGGTGACGGTCCGCTGGACCGAGCCGGGCCGGGCGCCGCGCACCGACGTGGCCCGCGTGCCGGCCGGGACCCGGCACGGTGACACGGTCCCCGTGCGGGTCGACTCCGGTGGCCACGCGGTTTCCGCGCCGCCGGACGAGACCACGGTCCGACAGCACGCCGTCACCTCGGGCGCCTGTGCCGCGGCAGCCGCCGCCTCCGCCGTCCTCCTCGCCCGCTCCGTCGTCCGCCGGGTCCGCCTGCGCCGCCGGCTGAAGGAGTGGGAGCGGGAATGGGCCCGCACCGGCCCGGAGTGGGCCCGCGGCCGGGCATGGCACCGTACCGGCTTGGGCGGGCCCCTGGCCGGGCATGACACGGCCGGCCGGCGACACGGGGGCAGGTGCCGGGCCGGGGACTCGGGCACGCCCGCGCCGGCGAGAGGCTCTGGCGGAGCCTTCGGCCGCGGCCGTACGGTCTGATCGTCCGCAGTCTCTCCGCAAAGGCGGTCGTTGATGGCCCTGTTCGACCTTCCGCTCGACGAACTCCGCGAGTACCGCAGCACGTCCGCCGAGCCGGAGGACTTCGACGCCTTCTGGTCCAAGACCCTCCAGGAGGCCCGCGAGCACGATCTGGACGTCCGGTTCGACCCGGTGGACACGGGGCTGACGACGGTGAAGGTGTACGACGTGACCTTCGCCGGGTTCGGCGGCCACCCGGTCAAGGGCTGGCTGACCCTGCCCGCCCGGGCCGACGCGCCGCTGCCGCTGGTCGTGGAGTTCGTCGGCTACGGCGGCGGGCGAGGGCTGCCGCACGAGCACCTGCTGTGGGCGTCGACGGGCCGGGCGCACTTCGTGATGGACACGCGCGGGCAGGGCAGCGCCTGGGGCGGCGGGGGCGGCACCCCCGATCCGGTGGGCGGCGCGCCGGCGTACCCCGGCTTCATGACCCGTGGCCTGGAGGCCCCGGAGAACTACTACTACCGCCGGGTGTTCACCGACGCGGTACGGGCCGTCGAGGCGGCGCGCTCGCACCCGCTGACCGACGCGGGCCGCACCGCGGCGATCGGCGCGAGCCAGGGCGGCGGCATCACGATCGCGGTGGGCGGCCTGGTTCCGGACCTGGTCGCGATCGCACCGGACGTGCCGTTCCTGTGCGACTATCCGCGCGCGGCGACACTGACCGACCGCCACCCGTACCGGGAGATCGGCCTCTACCTCAAAACCCATCGCGGCCGCACCGAAGAGGCGCTGCGCACGCTGTCGTACTTCGACGGGGTGCACTTCGCCGCCCGCGGCCGCGCACCGGCCCTGTTCTCGGCGGCCCTGGAGGACCAGACCTGCCCGCCCTCCACCGTGTTCGCCGCGTTCAACGCCTGGGCGCAGGAGGACAAGGCGATCGAGGTGTACGACTTCAACGACCACGAGGGCGGCGGCCCCTACCAGGAGGCGGCCAAGCTGCGCTGGCTGCGGTCGTATGCCTGAGGCAGCCGAGCACGACGGAGGGCTCATGCCGGAGTACGAATCCTTGATCCACGGCCACTGCGACCCGCGCTTCGCGGCGGTGCGCACGGCGTTCGAGGAGAACTTCCGCGACCGGGGCGAACTGGGCGCCGCGGTGGCTGTCACCGTGGGCGGCGAGACGGTGGTGGACCTGTGGGGCGGTTGGGCCGACGCGGCGCGCACCCGGCCCTGGGAGCGGGACACGCTGGTCAACGTGTGGTCGACGACGAAGGGCCCGACCGCGCTGTGCGCGCACGTCCTCGCCGACCGGGGACTCGTCGACTTCGACGCGCCGGTCGCCGCGTACTGGCCGGAGTTCGCCGCGGCGGGCAAGGAGAAGGTCCTGGTCCGGCATCTGCTGTCGCACCGGGCGGGGCTGTCCGGTCTGCGTGAGCCGCACTCGCTCGCCGACCTCTACGACTGGGAGCTGACCTGTGCGCGGCTGGCGGCGACGGAGCCCTGGTGGGAGCCGGGGACGCGGTCCGGGTACCACGCGCTGACGTACGGCTTCCTGGTCGGGGAGGTCGTACGGCGTGTGTCGGGGCTGCTGCCGGGCGCTTTTCTGGAACGGGAGGTGACGGGGCCGCTCGGTGTCGACTTCACCGTCGGGCTGCCCGAGCAGGAGGCGGGGCGGGTCGCCGAGCTGGTGCACGCGCCGGCCGCGAGGAGCGGTGAACAGGCGGCCGTCTTCGCCCGGTTGGCGCCCGCGGCCATCGCGGCGCTGACCAATCCGGCCGTGGGCGCCGCCCAGGCGAACACCCCCGGCTGGCGGGCCGCCGAGATCCCCGCCGCGAACGGCCACGGCACCGCGCGGGCCGTCGCCGCGCTGTACGGCGTCCTCGCCGGGCGCGGGACGTACGACGGCCGCCGCGTGCTGTCGCCCGAGGCGGCCGAGCGGGTCCGCGAGGGGCAGGGCAGCTGCCGTGATCTGGTGCTGGGCGCCGGGTTCGAGCGGGAGACCGAGGCCGGGCTCGGCCTGTGGCTCAGCGGCCCGAACGGCTCCTACGGCCCCAACCCGCGGGCTTTCGGACACGACGGCTTCGGTGGCTCCTGCGGGCTCGCGGACCCGGAGGCAGGGGTGTCGCTGGGCTATGCCATGAACCGGATGGGGCCTCACATCGCCGACGATCCGCGGAAGATGGCCCTGGTGAAGGCCCTGTACAGCGCGCTGTGACCGGTGACGGGGGCGGGCGGGTTTCGGCCGAAGCGCCGGGCCGCCCTTCCCTACTGGTTTAGACCAATACTGGATGTGGCGACTCAGTGAGCTCATGTGGTTGCCGTGCGTCACCAGCGGGAGGCGCGGCATGGCCCGCACCACCGCCCGCGAGCACCCGACGGCGAAAGGGGCGGCCGAGGAACGGCCGCTGCACTGGAGGATCGCCGCCGAACTGCTCGGCGAGTTGCGCGACGGCACCCTTCCACCCGGCGAACGACTGCCGAGCGAACGTCAGTTGGCCGCACACTTCCGGGTCAGCCGGGAGACCGTGCGGCGGGCGCTGGAGGCGCTGCGCCGCGACGGCCCGGTCGCCACCGACCGGCGGGGCAGCCACGCCACGCCGACCGGACCGCCGGTCGGGGCGCCCTCCTGCCCGACCTTCCCGGTCGGCGCCCGCACCGCCGACCCGGACGCCTGCGACCGGGCCACGGTGACCGGGGAGACGCCCCCGGAGGAGCACGCCACGGCCCTGGGGCTCGCCCCGCGGCGGCTGACCCTGACGCACCGCCGGCAGTCCGCGGCAGCCGACGGCACCGGCCTGCGCACGGCGGTGACGTCCTTCTCCGCCGTGGCCCTCGCCGAAGTCGAGGAGCTGAGCCTCCCCCACTGCCTCAACGGCGTGGGGGACCCCCATCCGCGACCGCGCCGACGGCTCGTGCGCCGCGCAGCTGCTGCGGGCCTACGACTGAATGCGGCGGGCCGGGCCGAGCCTGCACCACCGCGACACGATCACCCGGTTCGCGGACGGCCCCTCTGTACGCGCGACCCGGCGCGTCCACGACCAGTACGCACGCCCCCTAGAGATCACCGACCTGCTCGCGGACGCCGGTCAGGACGCGCTCGTCCACGAGTTCACCCTGCCGCCGGCCGTCCGAGCCGCTGCCCCTCGGGCGCGGAGCCGGGCCGTCAGGGCAGCTTGCGGGCCGCGATCATCCGGGCCCGCGGGCTGCCGTCGGCGCGTCGGCCGAACTCCTCCAGCGGGTACGACTCCACGCGGAAACCGGCCCGTTCCAGCTCCCGCCGCAGGTCGCCGAACCGGAAGGCGCGGTAGTACATGACGAACGGCGGCCGCCACACGGCGTTGCGCACCCGCATCACCGCGTCGAAGGCGAGCAGCGTCCAGAACGCCGTCGAGCGGGGGCGCGGGGGAGCGGACACCGGAAGGGCGAACAGGCCGCCGGGCCGCAGCACCGAGTGGACCTGGCCGAACAGCCCGGGCAGTTCCCCGGCAGGAAGTGTCCGAGCGCGCCGAAGCTGACGACCAGGTCGAACGCGGCGGCGAAGGGCAGCGCCCGGGCGTCCCCGCGCACCCAGCCGAGCCGAGGACCCGCGACCGGAGCCCGCTTCTGGGCCACGGCCAGCATCCCGGCGCTGAAGTCGACCCCCGTGACACTCTCCCGACACACCCGGGCCAGCACCTCTCCACCCGCACCCGTGCCGCAGCACAGATCGAGTCCGTCCCTGAACGGCCCCATCCTCCCCAGAGCCGACGCGACGGCGTCCAGCACCGCATCCGGCGTCCGGAACGGGGTGTGATCGAACTTCGGCGCGAGCAGGTCGTAGCCGCGCTCGACGGAGGACAGCGCCTGAACGGCGAGCTCGCGCAGGGTGGGACCTTCGGGAGTGAACACCCGCGTCAGCTTAGACACCTCCCTCCACCCGGACGCCTTCCTTCTCCCGCCCCCCTTGACACCTCGATCACCCCTCATGACTATATGAACCAACGGTTCGCTTAATGAACCAGCGAGCCAGATCTCTGGAGGAGAGCCGTGCCCATTCGGGTCCGCAAGATCATCAAGCAGCTCGACGAGACGAGGCTGGAGAACGGCCGTGCCGTGGACCCGGTGCACCGGGTCGCGTTCGTCGGGGCCGTCATCGAGAACCCGTATCCCAGCGGGTACACCCAGGACCTCGTCACCCTCGCCGACGAGCTGGGCGAGGAGATCGGCAAGCTGGTCGGCCCCGCCTGTGTGGAGCTGCTGGGCGGTGAGGTCGAGGCGTTCGGCAAGGCCGCGCTCGTCGGCATCGAGGGAGAGGTCGAGCACGGCTCGGCGCTCATCCACAACCTGCGCTTCGGCAATGTCTTCCGCTCCGCCGCGGGCGGCACCGAGCTGCTTCCGGCCGCCGAGAAGGTCGGTCTGCCGGGCAGCCCGATCGACATCCCGCTCAAGCACAAGCTGGACGCCAAGACCCGCTCGCACCACCAGACGGTGACGCTCCAGGTCGCCGACGTGCCCCGGCCGCGCGAGATCTTCGTCGTGTGCGTCGCCGCGAACGCCGGCCGCCCGCTGGCCCGTCTCGCCGCGTTCGGCGCCGAGACCCAGAACCAGTAGTCGGCCCACCACGCAGCAGCCGAACGACGAGGAGGGAAGTCCGTTGACCATCACCGAGACCGACACCGATGCCTGGACCGGGCAACGCGTCAAGGAAGCCGACACCGAGTACGTCATCCACTCCTGGTCCGTCCAGGGCGCACTCAACCCCATGCCGGTGGCCGGCGGCTCCGGGTCCTGGTTCTGGGACTACGAGGGGAACCGATACCTCGACTTCCAGTCCCAGCTCGTCAACCTCAACCTGGGCCACCAGCACCCCAAGCTGGTCGAGGCCATCCGCGAGCAGGCCGACCGCCTGTGCTACATAGGCCCCGGCTTCGCCGAGCGCTCCCGCGCCGAGCTGGCCGAGATGCTGGCCGAGCTCACCCCCGGCGACCTGAAGATGAGCTTCTTCACCACCGGCGGCGCGGCGGCCAACGAGAACGCCATCCGGCTCGCCCGCCACGTGACCGGACGCCACAAGGTGATCGCCCGCTACCGCTCGTACCACGGCGCCACCAACGGGGCGATGTCGCTGACCGGCGACCCCCGCCGCTGGTCCACCGAACCGGGCGGGATGCCCGGAGTGGTGCGGATGCTCGATCCGTACACCTACCGCTGTCCGGCCGGACACCCGGACCCCTGCCCGGTGTGCTCCGGAGGGCCGCACCTGGAGGAGATACTCCAGTACGAGAACCCCGACACCGTCGCCGCCGTGATCGTCGAGACGGTCACCGGCACCAACGGCCTGCTCTACCCGCCCGACGGCTATCTGCAGTCGCTGCGCGAGGTCTGCGACCGGTACGGCATCCTGCTCATCTTCGACGAGGTCATGGCCGGCTTCGGCCGCACCGGTGAGTGGTTCGCCTGCAACCACTGGGACGTCACCCCCGACATCCTCACCACCGCCAAGGGCCTGAACTCGGGGTACGTCCCGCTGGGCGCGATGACCGTCTCGGCCCGCATCTCCGAGTGGCTCAAGGACAACATGTTCTGGGGCGGCCTCACCTACGCCGGACACCCGCTGGCCTGCGCCTCCGGCGTCGCCTCGCTGCGCATCATGCAGGAGGAGAACATCGTGGAGAACGCGCGGCTGCGCGGCGAACGCCTCGGTGCCGGACTGGCCAAGCTCGCCGAGAGCCACCCGAGCATCGGCGAGATCCGCGGCCGCGGCCTGTTCCACGGCGTCGAGCTGGTGAAGAACCGGGAGAGCCGCGAACCGCTGGTGCCGTTCAACGCCAAGGGCCCGGCCGCGGCGCCGGTCACCCGGATCGTGAAGGAGGCCATGGCCCGCGGCCTCTACCTCACGGCCAACTTCAACGTGCTCCGGCTGACCCCTCCGCTCGTCATCGAGGACTCCGAGATCGACCTCGCGCTCGAGGTGCTGGACGACGTCCTGAACCTCGCCGATGAGCATTACGTAGGGTGAAGCTCAATGGTGAAGGAGATGTGGACGCGCCAGGGGATAGGGAGAGCAGCATGGCATCGACGCTGATCAGAGGCGGCACGGTCGTCAACGCCGACGCCGCCGTCCGGGCCGACGTACTGATACGCGACGGTGTGATCGTCGCGCTCGGTGCCGGCACGGACGACTGGAGCGCCGACCAGGTGATCGACGCGGAGGGCATGCTCGTGCTGCCCGGCGGCATCGACGCGCACACCCATCTCGAATATCCCGTCGACGGCTTCACCACCCGCACCGCGGACGACTTCCACACCGGGACGGTGGCCGCCGCCCACGGCGGTACGACCACGGTCCTGGACTTCGTGAAGAAGGAGCCGGAGCGGAGCCTGCTCGACACCTACAGGTCCCGGCGCGATGTCGCCGCGGCCAAGTCGGTGGTCGACTTCGGACTGCACGCGATCGTCCCGCCCCGCGAGCAGCAGCCCGACGTCCTGGACGACCTGCGGAAGCTGGCCGGGGAGGGGGCCACCAGCTGGAAGTTCTTCATGGCCTACCCCGGCACCCAGATGGTCGACGACGGGGAGCTGCTGGAGGGCTTCGAACTCGCCCTGGAGCACGGCGTCCTGCCGATGGTGCACGCCGAGAACGGTCACATGATCGCCCGGGAGACCCAGCGGCTGCTGGCCGACGGCCGGACGGCCGAGGTCTTCCACGCCACCGCCCACGGTCACGACGCCGAGGCGGAGGCCGTGCACCGCGCCGTGGTCCTCGCCGAGTCCGTCGGCACCCCGCTCTACGTGGTGCACGTCTCCAGTGCCGCCGCGGCCGACGAGATCAGCAGGGCCAGGGCCGCCGGAGCCCGGGTGTGGGGCGAGACCTGCCCCCAGTACCTGGCCGTCGCCTACGAGGACTACGCCGACCTGGGCGAGAAGGCCGCCGCCTACCTGTGCTCGCCCCCGATCCGGGAGCGGGGCAACCAGGAGGGGCTGTGGCGGTCCCTGGTCACCGGAGCGATGTCCACGGTGGCCACCGACCACGCCGGCTTCTGCCTCCACCAGCCCGAGGACCTGCCGCCGCAGAAGCTGCGCAGCCCCGGATACTTCCCGAAGGTCCCCAACGGGGTCCCCGGCATCGAGGACCGGCTCATGGTCCTGTGGGAGACCGGGGTGGCGAGCGGCCGGTTCGACGCCTGCCGGTTCGTGGACCTGGTCTCCACCCGCCCGGCCAAACTGTTCGGGATGTTCCCGCACAAGGGCGCCGTCGCCGTGGGCGCGGACGCCGACCTGCTGGTGTGGGACCCGGCTGCCGACCACGTGATCAGCGCGGCCGGCAGCCACATGCGCACCGACTACAACCTCTACGAGGGGATGCGCGTGACCGGCCGTCCGGTCCGCGTCTTCTCCCGGGGCGAGCAGCTCGTCGGCCCCGACGGCTCCTTCGACGGGGCCGCGGGCCGAGGACGTTTCCTCACCCGGGGCAAGCCCCAACTGCACTGATGTCCCCACGCCCTTGACACGTCACACCAACTGACACGTGTCCACGATGCGGAACCCCCGGTCAGGCGGGTTCCGCACACCGGGCACATGTCTCGCAACACGAACGGAGCGGTGGCTCGATGAAACTCCCCCTGGGCATCCACGTCGGCGAACGGCTGAGCCTGGAGCAGACGTACTGGCAGGCCGAACTCGCCGACCAGAACGGGTTCGAATCCGTGTGGGTCGCGGAGGGACGGCTGGCGCGCGACGGCATCGTCCCGGCCGCCGTCATCGCGAGCAAGACCCGCAACGTCAAGATCGGCACCGGCGTCGTCAACAACAAGAGCCGGAACGCCGCCCTGATGGCCGTCACCTTCAAGACCCTCGACGAGCTGGCTCCCGGCCGCGCCATCCTCGGCATCGGCGCCTGGTGGGAGCCGCTGGCCACCAAGGTCGGCCAGCCGCTGCGCAAGCCCGTCGCCTCGATGCGCGAGTACATCACCGTGCTGCAGAGCTTCTTCCGCAACGAGCTCGTCTCCTTCGACGGCGAGTTCGTGCAGATGCAGGACGTGCGCTTCGACAGCATGTACCGGGAGAACAAGCCGGTCGACATCCCCATCTACATCGGCGCTGTCGGCCCCCGCATGCTGGAGCTGGCCGGTGAGATCAGCGACGGCGTGCACATGGACTTCCTGCTGCCGCCCTCGTACCTGGTCGGCGCGAAGGAGGCGATCAACAAGGGCATCGCCAAGCGGACCGACGGCAAGGACTCGATCGACCTCACGCAGATCGTCGCGTGCAGCGTCAACGACGACGACCCGCAGGAAGCGATCGACGCCTGCAAGGCGTTCCTCACCCTCTACCTCGCCCAGCAGCCGCACATCGCCGAGCACTGCGGCGTGGAGCGCGAACTGGTGGACCGCATCCAGGAGCGGGCCGGCTGGCCCGCCACTCCCGAGGCGATCAAGAAGGCCATGCCGCTGGTTCCCAACAGCCTGGTGCAGAACGTCACCGCCTGCGGCACCACCGACGATGTGTTCTCCAAGCTGATGGAGTACCACGAGGCCGGGGTCCGCTGTCCGGTCGTCTCCACCCTGGGCGACAACAAGGAGTACACCCTGACCCGCATCGTCCAGGCCGCGAAGGGCTGACGGCGATGAGCGACTTCACGACCGGCCGGATCGCCGTGGTCGGCGGCACCGGCCCCCAGGGCAAGGGCCTGGCCTACCGGCTCGCCCGCGCCGGCCACCCGGTGGTGCTCGGCTCGCGCGACGCCGGCCGGGCCGCCGACGCGGCCGGGGAACTGCGCGCCCTGCCGGGCGTGGCCGCGACCGTCGACGGCGCCTCCAACGAGGACGCCGTCCGGCAGGCCGGAACCGTCCTGCTGTCCGTCCCCTACCAGGGCCACGCCGAACTGGTGACCTCGCTGGCCGACGGTCTCGCCGGCAAGGTGGTCATCTCCTGCGTGAACCCGCTGGGCTTCGACAAGGGCGGCCCGTACGGTCTGCCCGTCGCGGCCGGGAGCGCCGCCGAGGAGGCGGCCGGGCTCGTCCCGACCGCCACGGTCGTCGGGGCCTTCCACCACCTGGCCGCCCCGCTGCTGCTCGACCCCGAGGCCGACCTGAGCCATGAGGACGTCCTCGTCTGCGGGGACGACGCCGACGCCAAGGCCCGGGTGATGGCCCTGGCCGCCGACGTCACCTCGGGCCGCGCGGTGGACGCGGGCCAGCTGCGGCTGGCCGCCCAGCTCGAACCGCTCACCGCGGTGCTGATCTCCGTCAACAAGCGCTACAAGACCAGGTCCGGAGTGGCACTCACCGGCCTGGCCCCCGCCGCCGTCAAGGAGGAAGTGGCATGAGACTCGCCGCGGTCCAGCTCCGGGCCACCGACGACCGGACCGAGACCATCGAACGCGCCGGCGACCTGGTGGACACCGCCGTCGACCAGGGAGCCGGGATCGTCCTGCTGCCCGAGCTGTTCGCCGTCCCGTTCGTCCAGCCCGACCCCGACCCGGACTACTTCCGGCACGCGGAGAGCCTCGACGGACCCTCGAACACCATGGCGGCGGAACGTTCCCGCAGGGCCGGCATCACCGTCGTCTCCTCCTTCTTCGAGGAGGGCGAGGTGCCCGGCGTCTACTACAACACCGCCTGCACCTACGTGCGCGGTGAGCTGAAGTCGGTCTACCGCAAGTCCCACCTGCCGTTCTCCAACGGCTTCCCCGAGAAGTTCTACTTCCGGCCCGGCGAGAGCGAGCCCGAGGTCGTGGACACCGGCGAGACCGGTGTCGGCACGATCATCTGCTACGAGCGGCACTTCCCGGAGCTGAGCCGGATCGTCGCCCTGCGCGGAGGCTCCGTGCTCTGTGTGCCGGTGGCCTCGGCGAGCGCGCCGATGCGCGAGGTGTTCCAGCTGGAGCTGCGTGCCCACGCCGTCTTCAACGGGATGTTCGTCATCTGCTCCAACCGCGTCGGCAGGGAGGGCGTCAAGGAGTACTTCGGGCTCAGCGCGATCTACGGCCCCGACGGCGACATCCTCGCCCAGGCCTCCGACGACGGCGACGACGTCGCCGTCGCCGAGGTGGACCTGGAGCGTGTGGCCGCCACCCGGCGCAGCCGCCCGTTCCTGCGCGACCGCCGCCCGGAGCTGTACGACCGGCTGACCGGCATGGGACCGGCGACGCCATGACCACGCCATGGATCGCACTGGTACCGGCCAAGTCCTTCGCGCGGGCCAAGAGCCGGTGTGCCGGGCTCACGCCGGACGCCAGGCGTTCCCTGGCCAAGGCCATGCTGACCGATGTGGTGCGGCGGCTTCGAGGGGTGGCCGCCGTCCACTCGGTCGTCGTGGTGACGACGGATCCCGAGGTGACGGGCCTGGCCCTCGCCTCGGGGGCCGCCGTCTCGGGCTCGAGGCGCTTCCCCGGCCTCAACGGCGAGGTCGGGGAAGCCCTCGAGGTGGTCGGCGGTGCCGCCCCCGCTGCCGCACTCGCCCTGATCATGGGTGACCTGGCGGGGGCGGGCACCGCCGACTACGCGACGGCCCTCGCCCTGGCCGCCCGCCACCGGCGCGCGGTCGTCGGGGACGCCGACGGCACCGGGACGACCCTGCTCACCCTGCGGGACGCGGCGGACTTCCGGCCGTTCCTCGGCCCCGGCTCCCTGAGGCGGTTCCACGCCGCCGGATACCACGACCTCGGCGTGGGGCCCGCGTCCCCGCTGCGCCGGGACATCGACACCGTCGACCACCTGCTGTCACTGCCCCCGCACACGCTCGGCCCCGCGACCCGGCGATGGCTCGCCGCCACCTTCCCCGCCGGTGGACCCCGGCCGGATCCGAGCACGCACGAACGAAGGGTCGGAGCCCTGTGAACGGTCTTCCCAGCCCCAACCGCTCGGCCATGAACCGGGCGCTGCGCCGAGCCGCCGACGCCGTGACGCTCGACGCCGCCGAGGCCGAGGTCCTGCTGCACGCGCGCGGCGCCGATCTGGACCGGCTCTGCGCGGCGGCGAGCCGGGTCCGCGACGCCGGCCTCGAGGCCGCCGGGCGGCCCGGCGTGATCACCTACTCCCGCAAGGTGTTCATCCCGCTCACCCGGCTGTGCCGCGACCGCTGTCACTACTGCACCTTCGCCACCGTCCCGGGACGGCTCCCCGCGCCCTACCTCAGCCCCGACGAGGTGCTGGACATCGCCCGCGCGGGAGCGTCGGCGGGGTGCAAGGAGGCACTGTTCACGCTGGGCGACCGACCCGAGGAGCGCTGGCCCGCGGCCCGTGCCTGGCTGGACGCGCACGGCTACGACGACACGCTCAGCTACGTACGCGCCATGGCCGTCCGGGTGCTGGAGGAGACCGGCCTGCTGCCGCACCTCAATCCCGGGGTGCTGTCCTGGACCGACCTCCAGCGGCTGAAGCCGGTGGCGCCGAGCATGGGCATGATGCTGGAGACCACGGCGACCCGGCTGTGGTCCGAGCCCGGCGGCCCGCACTACGGCTCACCCGACAAGGAGCCCGCGGTGCGGCTGCGGGTCCTGGAGGACGCGGGCCGCAGCAACGTGCCGTTCACCACCGGCATCCTCATCGGCATCGGGGAGACCCTCGCCGAACGGATCGACGCCCTGCGGGAGATCCGCCGGATCTCCCGGGCGTACGGGGGGATCCAGGAGGTGATCGTGCAGAACTTCCGGGCCAAGCCGGACACGGCGATGCGCGACGCGCCCGACGCCGGCCCGGCCGAACTGGCCGCCACCATCGCGGTGGCGCGGCTGCTGCTCGGCCCCGGGGCCCGCATCCAGGCCCCGCCGAACCTGGTCGGCGAGGAGTTCGCGCTGATGCTGCGGGCCGGCATCGACGACTGGGGCGGGGTGTCCCCGGTGACCGGCGACCACGTCAACCCCGAGCGGCCCTGGCCGGTGATCGAGGAACTGGCCGCGCACACCGCGGCCGCGGGCTTCACCCTCCGCGAGCGGCTGACGGTGTACCCCGAGCACCTGCGGCGCGGTGAGCCGTGGCTGGATCCCCGGCTGACCCCCCATGTGGCGGCGCTCGCCGATCCCGCGACCGGCCTGGCGGCCGAGGGGGCACTCCCCCGCGGCCTGCCCTGGCAGGAGCCGGAGACACCGCTCGTCGCCACCGGCCGCACCGACCTGTTCGCCGCCATCGACACCGACGGCCGTACCACCGACCGGCGGGCGGACTTCGACTCGGTGTACGGGGACTGGTCGGCGGTCGCCCGAGCGGTGCCGGAGGCGGCACGCGCGTCCGGGCGGACGGGTGAGGAGGGATCCGTGCCGTCCGGGGGTGCACGGCCGGAGCGGCTGCGACCCGAGTTCGCGGCGGCGCTGCGGGCGGCTCAGGCCGACCCCGCGGGGCTCGCGTCCGCGTCCGCACTGACCCTGCTGGGCGCTGCGCCGGGTGCGGAGATCGAGGCACTGGCCGGGCTCGCCGACGACCTGCGTACCGAGGCGGCCGGCGACGAGATCACCTATGTGGTCACCCGCAACATCAACTTCACCAACGTCTGCTACACGGGTTGCCGCTTCTGCGCCTTCGCCCAGCGCCGCACCGACGCCGACGCGTACACCCTGTCGCTGGAGCAGATCGGGGTGCGGGCCGAGGAGGCGTGGGGGGTGGGGGCGAGCGAGGTCTGCCTCCAGGGCGGGATCCACCCGGATCTGCCGGGCAGCGCATACTTCGACATCGCCGCCGAGATCAAGCGGCGTACTCCGGGCATGCACGTGCACGCCTTCTCGCCCATGGAGGTCGTCAACGGCGCGACCAGGATGGACCTGTCGGTACGGGAGTGGCTCCAGGCGGCGAAGGAGGCGGGCGTCGACTCGTTGCCCGGCACGGCCGCCGAGATCCTCGACGACGAGGTCCGCTGGGTGCTCACCAAGGGGAAGCTTCCCGCGGCCCAGTGGATCGACGTGGTCACCACCGCGCACGGGCTGGGCATCCCGACCACGGCGACGATGATGTACGGCCACGTGGACACTCCGCGCCACTGGGTGGACCACATCAAGCTGATCGGACGGCTCCAGGAGGAGACGGGCGGGTTCACCGAGTTCGTTCTCCTGCCGTTCGTCCATACCAACTCCCCGGTCTACCTGGCCGGAATCGCCCGGTCCGGGCCGACCGCCCTGGAGAACCGGGCCGTGCACGCCCTGGCTCGGATCCTGCTGCACGGCAGGATCCGCAATATCCAGACGAGCTGGGTGAAGCTGGCGCGGCAGAGCGTCCTCGACGTCCTGCGAGGCGGTGTCAACGACATCGGCGGAACGCTGATGGAGGAGACCATCAGCAGGATGGCGGGTTCCGAGCAGGGCAGCCACAAGAGCGTGAGCGACCTGGAGGCCCTGGCCCACGACGCCGGCCGCCCGGCCCGTATGAGGACCACCACGTACGGCGCCGTCAGCGCGGAGCGGGAGGCGGTGGCCCGCGCGCACGACGGGGTGTGGCGGCCGTCGAGGCGGTCCCTGACGCTGCTCAATTCGTAGGACACGGCCCTTACACCCGCCCGCCGGGACAATGTCCCGTACGGTCCCGGCGAATATCGGATACGCCGGCGAATCCCCCGTGCACCGCCTCGCCCATTTCCCCGGGGCGGCAGTCGAAGCGCATTGCCGCGGGGTGATTAGCCGGCGTATCCGGCGTTCCCCGAATAAGGGATTACGGCGCCTTGCACAACCTGCCGAACATTTCATCCAAACCGTTGACGAGAACCGAGCCGCCCTCTAGCGTGAACCATCAGTTCACTCAGCGATCCAGTCGGCTGGGTGGCTCGACAGGTCGGCAGGGGCGATCAGATCCCCTCCCTGAACGACACATCCGAAGGATTCGGAGAGTGCCTGAGCATGACTGCGACCAACATCTCTGCATCGCCCGGACCACCTGCGGCCCGTAAGGGACAGGCGGATCCCGTGATGCCCCGCGAGCCGGGCCGCGGGGGTGCCCTCGTCCGCCGGCTCACCGACCCACTCGGCACCCTCCTCGTCGTGGCCGTCCTCGCCGGCCTGTGGGAGGGCTACAAGGCGTTCGGCCGGGCCGTCGACGACCGGATCCTCGGGATCGGCCTGCCGGTCGCCACCGACGACCTGTCGATGCCGCACCTGTGGACGATCGTCGGCTCGCTCACGGCGCCGGCCCGCGCGGGCGACACGACCTCACTGGCGGTGTACCTCGTCGGCGAGACCACCGTGACGCTCCGCGAAGCCCTCTACGGCCTGGCGGCCGGATCGCTCCTCGGTCTCGCGCTGGCGGTGCTCTTCCTCCATGTGACACCGGTGAGCAAGGGCCTGATGCCCTGGCTGGTCGCCTCCCAGACGGTCCCGCTGGTCGCCATCGCCCCGATGATCGTGATCTGGGGCGGCAAGGCGGGTCTGCCGCCGTGGGTCGCGGTCACCGGCATCGCCGCCTACCTCGCGTTCTTCCCCGTCACCATCAACTCCCTGCGCGGGCTGAAGTCCCCGCCCAAGGTGCAGCTCGACTTCATGCGCAGCGTCGGCGCCGGACGCGCCCGGGTGCTGTGGTCGCTCCGGTTCCCGGCGGCCCTCCCGTACGTCTTCGCCGGACTGCGGCTCGCCGCGACCGCGAGCGTGGTGGGGGCCATCGTGGGCGAGCTGTCGGCCGGCACCGGACGCGGCATCGGCCGCGCGATCCTCACCTCCGCCTATTACTACTCGAACGGGCCGGAGAAGCTGTACGCCGCCGTCCTCGTCGCCGCGATCGCCGGAATCCTCTTCGTGCAGGTCCTCGCCCTGCTGGAGCGGTTCGCCCTCCGCCACCGGCACGCCCGCTAGCCGAGAACCCACAACCCCTGGAGCCACTGATGGCCGAGCCCGCAATCATCTCCGTGCGCGGAGTCAACAAAGTCTTCAACGGCGGTTCCGACCGCGCGGTCACCGCTCTGCAGGACATCGACCTGACCCTCGGGCGGGGCGAGTTCATCTCCCTGCTCGGGCCCAGCGGCTGCGGCAAGTCCACGCTGCTGCGGGTAATGGCGGACCTCACCGCACCCACGAGCGGCACCGTCACCGTCAACGGCAAGACACCGGGTGCGGCACGCGCCGACCGCGACTACGGCATGGTCTTCCAGCAGGCCGGCCTGTTCGAGTGGCGCAGTGTCCTGCGCAACGTGGAACTCCCGCTCCAGGTCGCGGGAGCGAAGAAGGAGGTCCACCGGGCCAAGGCGATGGAGATGCTGGAACTGGTCCGCCTCAGCGAGTTCGCCGGGCACTACCCCTGGCAGCTCTCCGGCGGTATGCAGCAGCGCGTGGCGATCGCCCGCGCTCTCTCCACCGACCCCGAGATCCTCTTCATGGACGAACCGCTCGGAGCCCTGGACGAGATGAACCGCGAACGGCTCCAGGGAGAACTGCTGCGCATCTGGGGCGACACCCGCACCACCGTCGTGTTCGTCACGCACAGCATCTCCGAGGCCGTGTTCCTCTCCTCGCGGGTGGTGGTGATGTCCGCGCGGCCCGGCCGCGTCGCGGCCTGCATCGACGTGGACCTGCCCCACCCCAGGACCGCCGAGACGCGCACCACACCGGAGTTCTTCGAGAAGGTCAAGGAAGTCCGCGAAGCCCTGCACGGGGCCCCGAGCGAGCAGGCGGCGGCATGAGTACCCTCCGGCTTTCCCGCCCCGCCGGCGGCCCTGCGCTCAAGGCACGCGCCCTGCGGTTCACGCCGGTCGCGCTGACCGCCGTGATCCTGCTCAGCCTGTGGCAGGCGGCCATCACGCTGTTCGACGTGCCTGTGTTCATCATGCCGACCCCGGTCATGATCGCCGAGGCGTTCCAGCACGACTTCGGGACGATCATGTCCGCGTCCCGGTCCACTGTCGAGCCCGTTCTGCTCGGGCTGGTCATGGGGTCGCTCGGCGGTGTCGCCGTGGCCCTCGTCGTCAGCCGCTTCCCCCGGCTGTCGGGCCCGGTGCTCAACACCGCCGTACTGATCAACTGCGCGCCCATCGTCGCCCTGGCCCCGATCTTCAACAACTGGTTCGGTGTGACCAGCCTGCTCTCCAAGGCCGGGGTCGCCGCCGTCATGGTGTTCTTCCCGGTGTTCGTCAACACCACCCGGGGCCTGCTCCAGATCGCGCCCCTGCACCTGGAGATCATGGAGTCCCTCGCGGCCGGCCCGCGCCAGGTGGCCTTCCTGCTACGGCTGCCCAACGCGCTCCCGTTCGTCTTCAACGCGCTGAAACTCGGCACCACCCTCGCCGTCATCGGCGTGATCGTCAGCGAGTACTTCGGTGGCAGCACCGAGGCGCTCGGCGTGTACATCGCCTATCAGGCGGCCCTTCCCCGCTTCGACTACGCCTGGGCCGGAATTCTCGTATCCGGTGCGATCGGACTCGGCCTGTTCGGGGCCGTAACGCTCCTGGAGCGAATCCTCATGCCCTGGCACGATTCCCTGCACGAAGAAAAATCCTGACTGCAACGGCCTGCCGCCGAGCCCTTTCCGAAATTCCTGCCGACTCCCCCTCTTCCGCATTCTCGGTTCATTCCACCCGCCCTCTCTCCTTCCCCGTGGAGGTAACGTGTCCAGAAACCGAGCACCCCTGTCCAGATCCGGCCGCCGTCCCATCCGGGTGGCCGCGGGTCTCTCCGCCGCCATGATGCTGCTCTCCGCCTGCGGAGGCATGTCCGACTCGACCAGCCAGGCAGCCGCCGAAGCCGGCAAGGACTGCGCGTCCAAAACGAAGGTCCGCGTCGTCCTCCAATGGGTCGCCCAGGCCCAGTTCGCCGGGTACTACGCGGCGAAGGAGAAGGGCTTCTACGACAAGGCCTGCCTCGACGTGACGATTCAGGAGGGCGGGGTGAACATCGTGCCCCAGCAGGTCCTGTCGGCAGGCAACGCCGAGTTCGCCGTCTCCCACGTCACCAAGACCATGGTCACCCGCGAGCAGGGCGCCGACCTGGTCAACATCGGCCAGGAGTTCCAGCGCGGCGCCTACCTCCAGGTCGCCTGGGCCGACTCGGGCATCAAGACCCTCGCCGACCTCAAGGGCAAGCGGGTCGGGAGCTGGGGTTACGGCAACGAACTGACCCTCTTTGCCGCGATGAGGGGCTCCGGGGTCGACCCCAAGAAGGATGCCAAGATCATCCAGCAGCCGTTCGACATGTCGCTGCTGCTCAAGCGCGAGGTCGACGCGGCCCAGGCCAAGACCTTCAACGAGTACGCGCAGCTCCTGGAGACCACAAACCCCAAGACCGGAAAGCTCTACCAGCCGTCGGACTTCGTCGCGATCAACCTCCAGGACGCCGGATACCAGACACTGGAGGACGGCATCTACGCCAAGGAGTCCTGGCTGGCGAAGAAGGAGAACCAAGAGACCGCGGCCAAGTTCCTCAAGGCCACGTACGAGGGCTGGGGCTACTGCCGCGACGAACTCGCGGGCTGTGTCGACATCGTGCTGAAGAACGGCAGCGCCCTCGGCAAGGGCCACCAGACCTGGATGCTCAACGAGGTCAACAAGCTGATCTGGCCTGCCGAGAAGGGCGTCGGCATGATGGACAAGGCCGCCTGGGACCAGACCATCGACATCGCGATGAAGGCCGGTGTCCTCAAGGCACGGCCCCCGGCCGGGGCGTACCGCACGGACCTGACCAAGCGGGCGCTCGAGGAGCTGAAGGCCGAGGGATTCGACGTCACCGGTGAGTCCTACCGGCCGGAAACGGTCACGGTCACCGCCGGCGGCAAGTAACGGACGCTACCGCCGTCCGCCTCATCCGGCGTACACGGCAGCAGCAGCGGGCTCACCTGCCAGGATGGTCGCACCGCCCGCAGTGATCTCGACGTGACAGACGGAGGAAAAATGGCAACCGGTGAAGCAGGACTCGTCCGCAGGACGATCTGGCTGCTGCGTACGGTCGCGGCGCACCCGGAGGGGGTCGGGCTCAGCGAGATCGCCCGGGAGTCCGGCATCCCCAAGGCCACCTGTTACCGGGTCCTCACCGTCCTCGAACGCGAGAGCTGGCTGACCCTGGACCCGGTCACCCGCCGCTACCGCGTCTCGCTGGGGCTGCTGTCCATCGTCGGCGGGCTGCTGGACGGCGGCGGCGCCTACGGGCACATGCGAGACGTGCTGCGGGACCTGGCCAAGGAGACCAAGGAGACCGCCGGCTTCGACGTCCTGCTCGCGCCCAAGGTCATGGTCGTCGCCCAGGTTCCCGGCCCGTCCCTGATCGGTCAGACCCTCAAGCCCGTACCGAGGACCCAGCCCGTCTGGGCCACCTCCACCGGCAAGGTCCTGCTCAGCGCCCTCGACCCGGACACCATCCACGCCGAGTTCGGCGAGGAGTTCGAGACCAACGCGCCCGAGCAGCTCGGCGGGCTCGACGCGTTCATCGAGTCCATGGCCGAGGTGCGCACCCGCGGCTATGCCGTCGCCTACGACGAGCTGGAGGTGGGCGCGGCCTCCGTCGCCGCACCGGTCCGTGTCGGCCAGGCCACCACGTACGCCGTCTGGATCGGCGGCCCCACCTACCGGCTGACCCGATCGCGCATCGACGAGGTCGCCGAGTCCGTGATGAAGGCGGCTCGCCAGCTCGGCGACCTGCTGAGCGTCACCGGCATCGAACTGCCCACCGCACTCACCGAGCGCTGACGCCCTCGGTGGACGAGAACCACCCCCACAGCCACCCCGCCCGGCGCGGCGGCGGCGCGATCGAGGAGGAAGCGAATGGCTGCACTTCAGGCGCGGCTCCAGGCCGCCCGCGAGGTTGCGGACCGGATACCCAAGGGCCTGTACATCGACGGCGAATGGCGCCCGTCCCGCAGCGGTGCGACCGTCGCCGTGGAGGACCCGGGCACCGGCACGGTGATCGCCGAGGTCGCCGACGCGGGCACGGCGGACGCCACGGAAGCCCTCGACGCCGCCGTGCGCGCCCAGGCGTCCTGGGCGGCGACGCCTCCCCGGGAGCGCGGCGAGGTGCTGCGCCGGGCCTTCGAGACGGTCATCGCCCGCAAGGACGACCTGGCCTCGCTGATGACCCTGGAGATGGGCAAGCCGTTCGCGGAGTCCCAGGCCGAGGTGGTCTACGCCGCCGAGTTCCTGCGGTGGTTCTCCGAGGAGGCCGTCCGTATCGACGGCGGATACATGACCGCCCCGGGCGGCGGGTCCCGAGTGGTGACGATGCGTCAGCCGGTGGGTCCCTGCCTGCTGGTCACCCCGTGGAACTTCCCCATGGCGATGGGCACCCGGAAGATCGGTCCGGCGCTCGCGGCCGGCTGCACCGTCGTCGTCAAGCCGGCCAAGCAGACCCCGCTGTCCATGCTGGCCCTGGTGGACATCCTGCGGGAGGCCGGAGCCCCCGCAGGCGTGGTGAACGTCTTCACCACCAACCGCTCCGGCGAGGTCACCGACCACCTGCTGGACGACCCCCGGCTGCGGAAGCTGTCCTTCACCGGGTCCACCGAGGTCGGCCGCACGCTGCTCGCCAAGTCGTCGCGGAACGTGCTGCGCACCTCCATGGAGCTCGGTGGCAACGCCCCCTTCCTGGTCTTCGCCGACGCCGATCTCGACGCCGCGGTGGAAGGCGCGTTCCAGGCGAAGATGCGCAACGTCGGCGAGGCCTGCACGGCCGCCAACCGGTTCTACGTCCAGTCCCCGGTCGCCGACGAGTTCGCGCGCCGCCTGGCCGACCGGCTGGCCGCCCTGTCCGTCGGCCACGGTCTGGACCCGGACACCCAGGTCGGTCCGCTGATCGACGCGAAGGCGGTGAAGAACGTCACCGCCCTGGTCGCCGACGCCACCTCCGCCGGCGCCACCGTCCTCACCGGAGACGGACCGGTCCCGTCGGACGGCCACTTCTTCGCGCCGACCGTGCTGGGCGGCGTGCCGCTCGGGGCCCGCACCCTCACGGAGGAGATCTTCGGCCCGGTCGCGCCGATCGTCGCCTTCGACGACGAGGACACGGCGGTGGCCCTGGCGAACGACTCCGAGTACGGACTGGCGGGCTACCTGTTCACCGAGAACCTGAACCGCGGCCTTCGCGTGAGCGAGCGGCTGGAGTGCGGCATGGTCGGCCTCAACCAGGGGGTCATCTCCAACCCCGCCGCCCCCTTCGGCGGGGTCAAGCAGTCCGGGCTCGGCCGGGAGGGCGGGGCGGTGGGCATCGACGAATACCTGAGCATCAAGTACCTGGCGATCAAGGCGGCATCATGACGTCCTTCATTCTGGCGGGCATCCAGTTCGAGCCCGCTCTCGGCGACCCCGCGGCGAACATCGAGACGTCCTCGCGGCTCATCCGCGAGGCGGCGGCCGGCGGGGCCCGGCTGGTCGTCCTGCCGGAAGCGGCCTCGGCCGGATACATGTTCACCGACCGTGCGGAAGCCCGCAGGAACGCCGAGCCCGTCCCCGACGGGCCGGTCTCCTCAGCCTGGGCCTCGCTCGCCGCCGAGCTGGATCTGTGGATCGTCGCCGGAATCACCGAACTGGCGGGCGAGAAGGTGTACAACTCCGCTGTCCTGATCGGCCCGGAGGGGCACGTCGGGACGTTCCGCAAGGCGCATCTGTGGAACTTCGAGAAGGAGTTGTACGACCGTCAGGAGGACGGCTTCCCCGTCTTCCCCACCCCGCTCGGCAACATCGGCATCGGCATCTGCTACGACGCGTGGTTCCCGGAGACCTTCCGCAGTGCCGCGCTCGGCGGCGCCGACCTGCTGGCCCTCCCGGCGAACTGGGTGCCCGTACCCGGGCAGCCGGAGGACACCCCGGTGATGGCCAACCTGATGTGCATGACCGGGGCGCACAGCAACCAGTTCTTCGTCGCCGGGGTCAGCCGCACCGGCAGCGAGCGCGACCAGCCCTTCATCGGCCGGTCGCTGATCGTGGGCCCGGACGGCTGGCTGCTGGCCGGACCGGCCGGCGGCGACGAGGAGACCGTCCTCTTCGCGGAAGTGGACCTGATCGGCTCCCGCAAGGAGCGTCTCGACAACCCCTTCAACCAGCCGCTCGGCGACCGGCGCACCGACGTGTATCTCACCGGCGACTTCACCCCGGCCCTCTCCGACGACACCGTCTGAGGACCGGCCCGGCCCCTTCCTTCGGCCCCTTCCGGGCGCCCGGAAACCCCCGGCGCCCGGAGGCCGGGGCACCCCGGGGATTCTCCTCCGGCACCACTCGGCACCCCACCCGGAGCCCCGGCGACCCCTTTCTACGCGGCGTCCCGCAAACCCTCCCAGGCGCCCCATGGTGGACACACCGGCACCTATTGACACACGGACAGTCCTCCTTGAGACTTCTTCCCACTGAATGAACCCTTGGTTCACTGAATGGACCCAGAGGTGTGAACGGCTATGCGAGCGATCGCGCGCACCAACGAACAAGTGGAGCTCACCGACCCGAGCAGCATCGAGGCGAGCCCGCTCCACAACGCGGACCTGGCGCCCGTGCCCATATCCCGCAGAACCTGGACCACGTACAACTACGCGGCGCTGTGGATGGGCATCGCCCACGGCATCCCCACGTATTACCTCGCCAGTGGCCTCATCAACCTCGGCATGAGCTGGTATCAGGCGGTCATGACGATCGCCCTGGGCAACCTGATCGTCCTGGTGCCCATCCTGCTCAACAGCCACGCCGGCACCAAGTACGGCATCCCCTACCCCGTCTTCGCCCGCGCCGCCTTCGGCACGCTCGGCGCCAACGTGCCGGCGGTGCTGCGCGGTCTGTCCGCATGCGGCTGGTTCGGCATCCAGACGTGGGTCGGCGGTCAGGCCATCTACACCATCACCGGTGCCTTCGCCGGTGACGCGTGGATCCACGCGGGCGAGCTGTGGGGCCACCCGAAGACGCTGTGGCTGTCCTTCGCGGTCTTCTGGCTCCTGCAGATCGCGCTCATCGTCCGCGGCATCGAATCCATCCGCCGCTTCGAGAACTGGTCCGCGCCGCTCATCCTGATCGTCGCCGCGTTCCTCCTGGCCTGGATGGTCGTACAGGCGGACGGCTTCGGCCCGCTCGCCACCGAGCCGTCCAAGCTCGGCTGGGGCGCCGGCTTCTGGGCGCTGTTCGCGCCTTCCCTGATGGGCATGATCGCGTACTTCGCCACGATGTCCGTGAACATCGCGGACTTCACCCGCTTCTCCAGGGGACAGCGGGAGCAGATCGTCGGCCAGTCGCTGGGGCTGCCGCCCACGATCACCGTGTTCTCCATGATCGGCGCCCTCACCACCTCGGCCACCATCGCCGTCTACGGGCACGCGATCTGGGACCCGGTCGACCTGGTCAGCCGTTTCTCCAACCCGATCGTCGTCGTGTTCGCCCTGCTGTGCGTCATCGTGGCCACCATCGCCGTCAACGTCGCTGCCAACACCGTGGGTCCGGCGTACGACTTCGCCAACGTCTTCCCGCGCCTCATCAGCTTCCGCACCGGCGGCATCATCGCCGGCGTCATCGGCATCCTGATGCAGCCCTGGCGGCTGCTGTCCTCGCCCGAGCTGTACATCTTCACCTGGCTCGGCATCACCGGCGCCTTCCTCGGCGGCGTCGCCGGGATCCTGACCGCGGACTACTGGCTGCTGCGCAAGCGTGAACTCGACCTCGCCGGGCTGTACACGCGCGGCGGACCCTACGAGTACGCGAAGGGCTTCAACTGGCGCCCGCTCGTGGCCCTCGCGACCGTTCTGCTCCTCTCCCTCGGCGGCGCGTACTCCGCGGACAGTGAGGGTCCCTTCCCGACCGATGGATACATCCCCTTCCTCAAGCCGCTGTTCGACTACAACTGGGCCGTCGCCTTCCTCGGCGGCATCGCCCTGCACGTCCTGTTCAGCAAGCTCTTCCCGCACCGCGCACCGTGCCGAGTGGCCGAGGAGGAAGAGGCCGAGCAGGTCTCGGTCTGACCCCGGGACGGCCGGTGCGCGCCGAGACGCGCCGGCCGCCCCGCCCCGACGAGGCCATGCGCAGTGGCCGTCGACGTCCCCCACCCACCCCCGTCGCAAGTCTCCCTCGGAGGTCCCTGATGAAGACCCGTGCCGCCGTCATGACCGCCCCAGGCAAGGACTGGGAGGTCACCGAACTCGAACTCGCCCCGCCCCAGGCCGGCGAGGTCCTGGTCCGCTTCACCCACGCCGGACTCTGCTACTCCGACGAGCACGTGCGCACCGGCAACATGGCGCCGCTGCCCATCATCGGCGGGCACGAGGGATCCGGCATCGTCGAAGCCGTCGGCGAGGGCGTGTCCAAGCTGGCCCCGGGCGACCACGTGGCCGCCTCCTTCAAACCGTCCTGCGGGCACTGCCGCTGGTGCGCCAGCGGCCGGGCCAACCTGTGCGACGCCGCGGCGTACGGCCCCGAGGGCAAACTCCCCGACGGCACCTACCGGTTCACCGGCCCCGACGGGCCGATCGGCGCCAACTGCGCGCTGGGCACCTTCGCCGAGCACTCCGTCGTCTCCCAGGACTCCCTGGTCCGCGTCGACCCCGACATACCGCTCTCGGTGGTCGCGCTGGTGAGCTGCGGCGTCCTCACCGGCTGGGGCGCCGCCGTGTACGCGGCCGATCCCGAGCCCGGTGACACCGTCATCGTCGTCGGCGCGGGCGGCGTCGGCATCAATGCCGTACAGGGAGCCCGGCTCGCCGGCGCCGGGAACGTCATCCTGGTCGACCCCAACGAGGCCAAGCACGCTCTCGGCCGTGACCTCGGGGCCTCCCACGTCTGCCGCACCCTCGACGAGGCTGCGGCTCTCGCCGCGGACCTCAACCCCAGTGCGATGGGCGCCGACTCCACCCTCGTCTGCACCGGCGAGGCCACCGCCGAGATCGTCCGCGCCTCGTTCGAGGCCACCGGCAAGGGCGGCACCATCGTCCTCGCCGGAATGACCGAGGACGTCCACCAGGTCAACGTCCAACTTCCCGGCACCCAGCTCGTCTTCGCCGAGAAGCGCCTGCAGGGCACCATCTTCGGCTCCTGCAGCCCGATCCGGGACGTGCCCCGGGTGCTGTCCCTGTACCGCCAGGGCCTGATCAAGCTTGACGAACTGGTCAGCCAGACCTACAGCCTCGACGAGATCAACCAGGGATTCGAGGACCTGCGGTCCGGACGGAACCTGCGCGGCATCGTCGCTCACCGTCACGCGCAGTGAGCCGCCAGGAATGAACCGGCAGCAACCGCAGTAACAGCAAGGAGCACTCTGCCATGTCCGACAGGACGGACCGCGACGCCCTCTACATCGACGGCGACTGGCGCAAACCCTCGACCGCCGGCACCTTCACCTCGCTCAGCTCCGCCACCGAGCAGCCCCTCGGCGTCTTCCCCGAGGCCGACCGCGCCGACGTGGACGCCGCCGTCGCCGCCGCGCGCCGCGCCCTCGGCGGCCACCGCGGGTGGGGCTCGGCCAAGGAGCGCGCCGCCGCGATGGAACGCCTGGCCAGTGCCCTGGAGGCGCGCACCGACGCCCTCGGCACCCTGATCGCCCAGGAGGTCGGCACGCCTCTGGCCCGCGCGATCGAGGCCAACGTCAGCGCCGCGACGGGCCTGCTCCGGTTCTACGCCCCGCTCGCCGACGTCATGTACGCGGAGGACCTGCGTCCCGCCCTGGTGGGGCACAGCCTGGTCCGCCGCGAGCCCGTCGGTGTGGTCGCCATGATCGTGCCGTGGAACTACCCGCTCAGCACGCTGTTCTTCAAGCTGGCCCCCGCGCTGGCGATGGGCTGCACCGCCGTGATCAAGCCCTCGCCCGCCACCGGGCTCGACTCGTTCCTCGTCGCCGACGCGGTCCACGAGGCGGGGTTCCCGCCCGGCGTGATCAACTTCCTGCCCGCCGAGCGCGAGGTGGGAGAGTACCTGGTCACCCACCCCGGGGTGGACAAGGTCGCCTTCACCGGCTCCACCGCCGCCGGGCGCCGCATCGGCGCGCTCTGCGGCGAACTGCTGCGCCCGGTCACCCTGGAGCTGGGCGGCAAGTCCGCCGCGATCCTGCTGGAGGACGCCCCGCTGCCCCTCTTCCTCGACCACCTGCTGAACCTGTCGTTCAACAACAACGGCCAGACCTGCACCAACAACAGCCGGCTGCTCGTGCCCCGCTCGCGCTACGACGAGATCGTGGACGCCGTCACCGAGACGGTCGCGGCGTGGCCGATCGGCGACCCGCTGGACCCGTCCACGGTGGTCGGCCCGGTCGTCGGAGCCGACCACCGCGACCGCATCGAGGCCTACATCCGCAAGGGACGGGAGGAGGGAGCGCGCGTCACCACCGGCGGCGGCCGTCCCTCCGGCCTGGACCGTGGCTTCTACGTCGAGCCCACCGTCTTCGCCGACGTGGATCCCGCGATGTTCGTCGCCCGCGAGGAGAGCTTCGGCCCCGTGGTGACCGTGTCCGCCTACGACGGCTCGGTCGAGGGTGCCATCGCCATGGCCAACGACTCCGCATACGGTCTGGCGGGCAGCGTCTGGACGGCGGACGAGGCGCTGGGGCGGGAGGTGGCCCGCGCGGTGGACACCGGCACCTTCAGCGTCAACCACGCCAACTTCGACATCGGCGCACCCATGGGCGGGCGGAAGGACAGCGGTCTGGGCCTCGAACTGGGGCGTGAGGCGATCGAGGCGTACATCCAGTACAAGACGATCTTCGTGACCGAGCCGCCCGCGGACGGTGACACGCAGGCGGCGTAGAACGAACGGGCGCGAAGCGCCTGCCCGGTGACGGGCATGCGTAGGGCATCCGGGTGCTCGCGCGCCCATTCGGCTCCGGGCAGCCTCCCGCCTTCACCGGTTTCTCCCTACGTTTGCGATATGAAGATCGGATTTCGTTCGCGAGCTGCCGTGTCGGCCTGCGCGCTCTGCGCGGCAAGCGTCCTGGCACTGGCACCACCGGTCGCGGCCGTGGGCCGGACCCCTGTGGACCCGAGCGCGCAGGGGCAGCGGAAGGCGGCGCTGCCGCCGCCGGGTCTGCTGGAGAAGGAGGGCACGCAGGTCCGGCTCCGCGACGGGGCGCCGGACCTGCCGGACGTCTCCGCGCTGTCCTGGCTGGTGGCCGACGCCGACACCGGCGAGGTGCTCGCCGCGCACGACGCACATCGCAGACTGCCGCCCGCCAGCACGCTGAAGACCCTCTTCGCACTGACCGTGCTGCCCGCCTTCCCCGCCGGCATCCGGCACACCGTCAGCGCGAAGGAGCTGGCGGGAATCGGCGAGGGCAGCAGCCTGGTCGGGGTCGTCGAAGGCCATACGTACGAGGTGGCCGACCTGTGGCGCGGAGTGTTCCTCAACTCCGGCAACGACGCCGTGCACGTGCTGGCCGCGCTCAACGGCGGCTGGGACCGGACGGCCCGGCAGATGGAGACCAAGGCCCGCTCCCTGGGCGCCCTCGACACCACGGTCGTCTCCCCCGACGGCTACGACGCCGACGGGCAGGCCTCCTCGGCGTACGACCTGGCCGTGTTCGGGCGGGCCGGGCTGCGCAACCCGGATTTCGCGCGGTACTGCTCCACCGCGCACGCCGCCTTCCCCGGCTACGACGGGACGACGTTCCACATCGCCAACACCAACCGGCTGCTGACCGGCGCCGACGGCGTGGAGCCGTATCCGGGGCTGCTCGGCATCAAGAACGGCTACACCAGCGAAGCGGGCAACACGCTGGTCGCCGCCGCCCGTCAGGGCGGGCGCACCCTCGTCGTGACCGTGATGAACCCTCAGGAGGGCGAGGGGCACACCGTCTACGAGGAGGCGCGGGAGCTGCTGGACTGGGGGTTCGACGCGGCCGGGCACGTCGACCCGGTCGGCTCGCTCGACGCCCTGCGGCCCGTGGCGCACGCCGGCGCGGCGGTCGTGGCGTCGGCGGGGTCCGCGGCATCCCCTCCCGCCGAGTCGGGCTGGCCGGAGACGGGCACGATCGCGAGCGCGATCGGTGCGGGCGCCGGAGCCCTGCTGCTCGGCCTGGGGGTCACGGGCCGCCGGTACGCGCGCGGCTGACCGGACGGCGGCGGGGCTCAGAAGACCGACAGTCCGGTGAGTGTCGTGAAGCGGTCCAGGGCCGCCACGCCCGCCACCGAGTTGCCCCGCTCGTCCAGACCGGGGCTCCACACGCACAGCGCGCACCGGCCCGGTACGACGGCGACGATGCCGCCGCCCACGCCGCTCTTGCCGGGCAGCCCGACCCGGTAGGCGAAGTCACCGGCCGCGTCGTACGTCCCGCAGGTCAGCATGATCGCGTTGATCTGCTTGGCCTGACGGCGGCTGAGCAGCCGGGTGCCGTCGGCCCGTATGCCGTGCCGGGCGAGGAACGTGGTGGCGAGCGCCAGGTCGGCACAGGAGGCGGCGATCGCGCACTGGCGGAAGTACTGGTCCAGCAGTACCGGCACCGGGTTGTCGATGTTGCCGTAGGACGCCATGAAATGGGCGAGGGCGGCGTTGCGGTCGCCGTGCGTGGACTCGGACGCGGCGACCTCGAGGTCGAAGTCCAGGTCCGGGTTGCCGCTCTCGACGCGCAGCAGGCGCAGCAGCTCGCCGGCCGCGTCGCCGGTGCGGGTCTGCAGGCGGTCGGTGACCACCAGGGCGCCGGCGTTGATGAACGGGTTGCGCGGGATGCCGTTCTCGTACTCCAGCTGGACCAGGGAGTTGAACGGGTTGCCGGAGGGCTCGCGGCCCACGTGCTCCCACAGTTCGTCGCCCTCGCGGGCCAGGTCGAGGGCGAGGGTGAACACCTTGGTGATGGACTGGGCGGAGAACGGCTCGCGCCAGTCCCCCACCCCGTACACCGTGCCGTCCAGCTCCGCGACGGCCATGCCGAAGGCGCGGGCGTCGCGGGCCGCGAGCGCCGGGATGTAGTCGGCGGGGCGCCCGCGGCCGGGTGTGCGCTCGATCTCCTCGGCGATGCGCTCCAGGACCGGGAGGTAGGTCGGGGACGACGTCATGATCACCATTCTGCCTCCGGCCCGGCGGGGCATGCGGCGCGGGCGGCGCGCACTCAGGCGTTGACGACCCCCGTGCCCAGCAGGCCGAACAGCAGCAGGCCGATCACGATCCGGTAGACGACGAAGGCGTTGAAGGAGTGCTTGGCGACGAACTTCAGCAGCCAGGCGATGGAGGCGTAGGCGACCACGAAGGACACGAGGGTGCCGACGGCCAGCGGGAGGGCGCCCACGCTCGCGCCCAGCGCGTCCTTGAGTTCGTAGATGCCGGCGCCGGTCAGGGCCGGGAGGCCGAGGAAGAAGGACAGCCGGGTGGCGGCGACGCGGTCCAGGTCCAGGATGAGCGCGGTGGACATGGTGGCGCCGGAGCGGGAGAAGCCGGGGAAGAGCAGGGCGAGGATCTGCGAGGAGCCGACCAGCATCGCGTCCTTGAAGGTGGTGTCGTCCTCACCGCGCTTGTGCCGGCCCATCTGGTCCGCGCACCACATCACACCACTGCCGACGATCAGCGAGCCGGCGACCACCCACAGGGAGCCGAGCGGCCCCTCGATGAGGGGCTTGGCGAGCAGGCCCACGACGACGATGGGGATCGTGGCGCAGATGATCCACCAGGCGAACTTGTAGTCGTGGTGGTAGCGCTCCTCCTTGTCGGCCAGGCCCCGGAACCAGGCGGAGAGGATCCGCACGATGTCCTTGAAGAAGTACACGAACACGGCGGCGATGGCGCCGACCTGGATGACGGCGGAGAACGCCACGACGGACTTGTCGTCGACGGGGATGCCCATGAGCCCCTGGGTGATCTTCAGGTGGCCGGTGGAGGAGACGGGGAGGAACTCGGTCACCCCCTCGACGACTCCGAGGACGACGGCCTGACCGACGGAGATGACGCTCATGGGATCCAGTTCCGGGATGGTTGATCGACAGTGGTGTGGACACTCTTACGGTGCCCGGGTGAAGGCCCGGTGACCGACACCAAAAGCTTTCGGCAACCGTCAGAGACTTCCGGCGATCCACGCTCCGGCGAACGCGGCGCCGAGGCCCGCCACCACGCTGGCGACGACGTTGGCGGCGGCGTAGAGCCCGGCACCGGTCCCGGTCAGCCGCAGGGTCTCGTAGGAGAAGGTCGAGTACGTCGTCAGGGCCCCGCACAGCCCGGTCCCCAGCAGCAGCTGCAGCCGCGGCCCGGCGAACCCGGCGGAAACGGCACCGGTGAGCAGACCGAGCACGAGACAGCCGGCGATGTTGACCACGAAGGTGCCCCAGGGGAAGACCGAGTCGTGCCGGGACTGCACCGCGCGGTCGGTGAGATAGCGCAGGGGTGCCCCGACGGCGGCCCCGGCCACCACCAGCAGCCAGTTCACTGCCCGCCCTTCACGTCCGCCGCCCTCGTACGGCCGACGTACCGGATGACCTCGCAGTCGTCGAGGATCACCAGCCCCTCGCCGACCAGTTCGTCCAGCTGCGGCAGGAACGCGCGCACCCGCTCCTCGGTGTCGACGATCACGATCGCCACCGGCAGGTCCTCGCTCATCGACAGCAGCCGTGAGGTGTGGATCAGGGAGGACGCGCCGAACCCCTCGATGCCGCGGAAGACGCTGGCGCCCGCCAGGCCGGCGGAGTGGGCCCGGTGCACGATCTCCGAGTACAGGGGCCGGTGGTGCCAGGTGTCGTTCTCGCCGACGAAGACGGTCACGCGCAGGGCGCTGCCGGTGAGCCTCGTCATCGCTGCCTCCACTGAAGAACGCGTCGGGTCGCGGTCACTGCGAGCCACACCGCCGCGAGCGCCGCGCACGGGGTCGCGGCGAGGTAGGCCAGTGCGGTGCGGGCGTGGCCGGAGTCCACCAGCTTCTGGATGTCGACCGCGTAGGTGGAGAAGGTGGTGAAGCCGCCGAGCACACCGGTGCCGAAGAAGGGCCGGACCAGGCGGTGGGCGCTCCACACGTCGGTGATCACCACCATGAAGACGCCGATCACCGCGCACCCGACGGCATTGACCGAGAAGGTCGCCCACGGAAAGCCCCCGGCCGGCGTCGGCCACCACCGCGAGACCGCGTACCGGCCCGTGGCCCCGAGCGCGCCGCCGAGCGCCACCACCGCGACCACCGGCACCTGCGCCCGCCGGGCCCGCCGTCGCGCGGACCCCGACGGCACCCGCAGGTTCTCGGTCTCCTGGGCTGTCATGCTCGTACGTCTCCTGTTCGGCCGCGCCCGGACACACCGTAACGCCGCCGGATCCCCACCGCACACACCGGTGGCGGCGCGGCGCATCGCTCGGCCCGTCGCCCCGGGGAGGGTGTGCACCCCCCCTCGTTCCCGCGGGCCGCCGGTCACCAGCCCTTCTCGAACATCCGGGCCACCTCGGCGATCCGGACCTCGTCGCGGCGGTAGTACGTACGGCGCCTGATCCGGCGGGTGCGCAGCAGGCCGAGGTCGGCCAGCAGGGCGAGATGCGTCTCGGCGGTCCTGCGCGGGACGCCGAGGCCGGCCGCGACGGCCTTCGCGGTCGCGCCGTGCGTGACCGGGCCGTTGCGCCGCCGGGGAGCGTGCGCGGCCGGGTCCTTGAGCCACTCGAGGATGAGCAGGCGCGTCCGGCCGGCGGAAGCCCTCAGCATGACCGCCTCCTGTCGTCGAGGCTCCTCGTCCTGACGTTTCCCACTGTCCCGCGGCCCGACCCTCCGCGTACGGAACCTGCCGGGCCTTGTCCGATACCGGACGGTCCCGGCTCGGGGCACGAGGAAAAATGGCATCCCGCCAGGTGGTGCAGGGGATCAAGGAGCCGGAATCCGCAGGTCGGGACGGCGGCCCCGCTGGATCAGGTGTTCAGCCCGCCTCAAGCGGGACGCTTCGCGGGCTGCCGCCTTCCCGGAGATCGCCACGGCTCTCGTACCGGAACGCGAAGCGCTTGATCCCCTGCACCACGTCGTGGGACACGACCTGAGTCCCGGCACCGTGACTCATCCCCGCAACACCCCCGCGCTGTACACGCCGGTGATCGCGGGCGCGTTCCTCGCGTTGGTGGCCGCGCACGACATCCCACTGCTGCTGATGCCGGCCGGGACGGAGGACGAACGGCGCCGTATCACCCGGTACATCACCGCCGGGCACATCGACGGGGTGCTGCTGGTCTCCACCCGCTCCGGGGACCCGGTCGCCGAGCGGCTGCGTGAGGCGGGCGTACCGCTGGTGGCGTGCGGCAAGCCGATCGGGCTGGGCTCCAAGGTCAGTTACGTCGCCGCCGACGACCGCGACGGCGCCCGCGACATGGTGCGTCACCTGCTGTCGCTGGGGCGGCGGAGGGTCGGCACGGTCACCGGCCCGCTGGACACCCCGGGTGGTGTGGAGCGCCTGGCCGGCTACAAGGAGGTGCTGACGGAGGCCGGCATCGGGATCGACGAGCAGCTGATCGTCTCCGGCGACTACAGCCACGCCGGCGGCGAGGCGGGCGCCGAGCGTCTGCTCGACCGGGCGCCCGACATGGACGCGGTCTTCGTCGCCTCCGGCCTGATGGCCCAGGGCGTCCTCACGGCTCTCCACCGGGCCGGACGGCGGGTCCCCGAGGACGTCGCGGTCGGCGGCTTCGACGACTCGCCCGCCGCGGTGGCCGCCGGCCCGGAGCTGACGACCATCCGCCAGCCGTGGGACCGGATCAGCGCCGAGATGGTCCGGGTGCTGCTCGCCCGGATCGACGGAGAGGACACCGCGGCGGTGATTCTGCCGACGGAGCTGGTGAAGCGGGAGTCGACGTAGTGACTGCGCAACCGGTCAGGATCAAAGAAGCGGTCCGGCGCTCCCCCGCCCTAGCGTGAGACCACCGACGCGTCCGTCGGGACCACTCATCAGCGAGGAGTACGCCATGACCGCCGGCCTGAAGACGATCGTCTATCCCGTCAAGGACCTCGACCGGGCGAAAGCCCTGTTCAGCGCGCTGCTGGGGGTCGAGCCGTATGCGGACGAGCCCTACTACGTCGGGTTCAAGGACGCCGGGCAGGACGTCGGGCTGGACCCGAACGGGCATGCCCAGGGGATGACCGGACCGGTGCCGTACTGGCACGTCGACGACATCCGGGCACGGCTGGCGGCTCTGCTGGAGGCGGGCGCCGAGCTGCTGCGGGACGTGCGGGACGTCGGCGCCGGCAGGCTGATCACCTCGGTGAAGGACCCGGACGGCAATCTCGTCGGGCTCGTCCAGGACGCCTGACGTCCGGGCCGGACCCCGCACGACCGGCCGTTTCGATGTACGCGCATTAACATGCGGTGCCATGGGAGCGGAAGCGGCCGGGGCCCGGCTCGAGGAACGGTGGCGGGACATCCTGTCGGTGCACGCGCGGACGATGTGCGAGCTCGACCGCGTGCTGCATCCGTACGGGCTCGGCGCGAGCGACTTCGAGGTGCTCGACATCCTGGCGTCCGGGCCGTCCGAGGAGGGCGAGCAGTGCCGGGTGCAGAACCTCGCCGGCCGGGTCCACCTGAGCCAGAGCGCGCTGTCCCGTCTGATCGGCCGGCTGGTGAAGGACGGCCTGGTGGAGCGGTCGGTGTGCGCGGAGGACCGGCGCGGGGTGTGGGTGTGTCTGACGGCCAAGGGCCGCGCGCTGCACACCGAGGTGCTGCCTCTGCAGCGCGCGGCCCTGGCCCGTGCGCTCGACGGCTGACGGCTGTTCGTCTCGGCCCTATGGGCGGGCCAGCAGGGTGCGGACTCCCTCCGAGGTGAGCGTCAGGCCGTGCGGCGAGCTGGCGTCTATGGTCAGTGACAGGTCGTCGGCCGGCCAGTGGGACGCGAGGGCGCCGAGGGGCACGAGGCGGTAGCGGGAGACGAAGGGCAGCAGGTCGGACATCTCCAGTTCGGAGGTGAACACGGGCACCACCGGTACTCCGCCCGGTTGTTCGAGGACGGGCAGGGCCACCGTCGAGGGGTTGGTGGCGTCCTCGTCGCTCGCGTCGTCCGGCACGGGGACCAGCACGTCGCTGTGCGCGAGCGTGTCCAGTGCCACCACGTCCTCGGCGTTCTCGGCGAGCACGTCCAGCGCCCGCTGGGCGGGCGTCGCGGTGTTGTCGTTCGCTGGTGTCTCCATGGCAGATTCCCTGGTCGCGGCGGTTGTGCGGCCTGCCCGGGGGGCGATCTCCCCGGGCACAGCCCTGCTCGCGTACCCGATCGCTCGCGCCGCAATCACGGCGGACCGGACCGGCTTCGGCGGCCGTGGGGCGGGAGCGAGAGGTGAGGGGGGCGATGACGGTTGCCCGGGGTTCTCACGAGTACGACCGAGTACGACAGGGACGAGTACGACGGCGAGTACGACAGGGAGAAGGAGTCACGGCCCACAGGACGAGCGCCCGGGACGTGGTGGACGCCGTCAAGGACGTCGACTTCCCGGCCGGCAAGGACGATCCGGTTCGGGCGGCGCGCCGCTCCGGTGTCTCGGAGGAGGTCGTCGAGGCGCTGTGCGGCATTCCGCCGGAGAGCTGTGCCAACCGCGAGGAGGTGGCCCGCTCGGTGCGGGTGGACCCCGACTCCGGCCTCGGCCTCAGTGCCGCGCAACGCGCCGAGCAGGCCCGCGAGGGCGGCAGGCCCGGCCGGTCCCGGCACCTGCGCGACGTGTCGAAGCCGCCCGTGCGGGAGGAACTGGAACGCCGAGGCGGGCCCTCCGCGATGTGTGCGGGGGGCCCGGGGAGCTCACTTCCGAACCCCGGGTTCTGGGTAACCACTGGTCCGGGGCTGATTCGCCGTATCCGTCACGGTGTGCCGCCGGTCCCGTGCGCCGTGGCCCGGACCTCGGTCACGGCGGCGGTCAGGTGCTTTTGGACCGTCTCCGGCAGCGGGTCGCCGTGCACCGCCGTCACCACGTCCCGGGCGACGTGGTGCAGCTTGGTGTTGGTGTTCTGGGAGGCGATGACCAGCACCGACCAGGCCTGGTCCGGGGTCAGGCCGAAGGACGCCATGAGGATGCCGCGGGCCAGGTCGATGGCGGGCCGGGTCTGCATGGCCCGGCGCAGCTGGACGACCTCGATGCGCTGGTCCTGATCGGTGTCCTCGGCCGGTGTCCCGTCCTCCGGCGCCCCGTGCCGGGCGGGGAGCACCGTCGGTCCCGTCTCGCATGCCTCCGGCCCGTCGGGCGCCTCGGCGCGGAACAGCGAGCGCGTGCCGGTGAGGTCGAGCAGCCGTTCACTCACGGGACTGGTGGCGCGTACGACGATCGTCCTGCCCTGTGTCAGGGCCTGTTCCCGCAGGCTGATCAGGATGTTGAGGGCGGAGCAGTCGCAGAACGTCACGCCGCTCAGGTCCAGGTCGATGCCCTGGGACGAGCGGGCGAGGGCGTCCTTCAGGGCGCGCTGGAAGCCCTGGCCGGCGTCGAGGTCGAGTTCGCCGCGCACCGTGACGGGCACGCGGTCGCCCTCGGGGCCGACGTCGATCGCCAGTTCGTATCCCGGGTGCGCCGCCGGTACGCCGCCGCGGTCACCGCAGGAGGCGGCGCCCCCGGCTGTGGACCGGAACACGTACGCAGGCTCCGCCATGACCGCCTCTCCCACAAGCGTTCGCCCGTTCTCCGCTTCCAGACTCACTCCGGTATCCGGAACACGTCAAGATATACATGAAGCTCAGTTCAGGTTCTTGTATGCGTGAAAGCCGAACTCTAGGCTGGCCCCATGGAAGGAGTGCCTGAGCCGCATACCGGCTGGACGTTTCTGACCAATCACGCCCGGGTGCTGGCAGCCATCGCCGACAATCACAACGCCCGGATCCGCGACATCGCGGCCCACTGCAGGCTCACCGAGCGCGCCGTCCAGAAGATCATCGCCGATCTGGAGCGCGACGGGTACCTCTCCCACACCAAGGAGGGGCGCGGCAACATCTACCGGATCGACCCGGGCAGGATCCTGCGGCACCCGGCCGAGTCGGGGCTGACCGTGGCCTCCCTGCTCTCGCTGCTCGTCCGCGCGGAGGCCGGCCACTCCGGGTCCGGTCACTGAGGTCATGACGTCACCGGGCGGCCCTGCCTGCTCAGCGCGGCTGCCCCGGTGAGCGGATCATCCAGCCCAGGGACCGCTCCACGGCCCGCTTCCAGCACTCGTACTCCCGCTCGCGCCGCTCGGGGTCCATGTCCGGCAGCCACTGCCCGGCCCGGTGCCAGTTGCCGCGCAGGACCTCCAGGTCCGGCCAGTAGCCGACCGTGAGGCCGGCGGCATAGGCGGCGCCCAGCGAGACCGTCTCGGCCACCAGGGGGCGTACGACGGGGATGTCGAGCACGTCGGCGAGCATCTGCATGAGCAGGTTGTCCGAGGTCATGCCGCCGTCGGCCCTGAGCTGTCTCAGGGCGAGCCCGGAGTCGGCGTTCACGGCGTCGACGACCTCCCGGGTCTGCCAGGCGGTGGCCTCCAGGACGGCCCGGGCCAGGTGTCCCTTGGTGATGTACGAGGTCAGGCCCACGACGACACCGCGGGCGTCGCTGCGCCAGTGGGGGGCGAACAGACCGGAGAAGGCCGGGACGATGTAGCAGCCGCCGTTGTCCTCCACCGTGCGGGCCAGCGTCTCGATCTCGGGTGCGGTGCTGATCAGACCGAGCCGGTCGCGGAACCACTGGACGAGTGAGCCGGTGACGGCCATCGGCCCCTCCAGGGCGTAGACCGTGGGCTCGTTGGCGATCTTGTAGGCGACGGTGGTGAGGAGCCCGTTGTGGGAGCGCACCAGGTCGGTTCCGGTGTTCACCAGCAGGAAGCTGCCGGTGCCGTAGGTGCACTTGGCCTCGCCCTGCGAGAAGCAGGTCTGCCCGAACAGGGCCGCCTGCTGGTCGCCGAGGGCGGCGCCGATGCGGACGCCGGGGAGCAGGGCGCGGGCCTCGCCGTAGCTCTCGGCCGAGGAGCGGATCTCCGGCAGCAGCGGGCGCGGCACGCCGAAGAAGTCCAGCAGTTCGGGGTCCCAGGTCAGGGTCCGGATGTTGACGAGCATGGTGCGGCTGGCGTTGGTGGGGTCGCTGATGTGCAGGCCGCCGTCGGTGCCGCCGGTGAGGTTCCAGATCAGCCAGCTCTCCATCGTGCCGAACAGCACCTCGCCGTCCTGGGCGCGTTTCTCCAGGCCCTCCACGTGGTCGAACAGCCAGCGGATCCGGGGCGCGGAGAAGTAGGTGGAGGGAGGCAGACCGCAGCGATCGAGGAAGAACTCGTCGCCGGGCCGGTCCCGCAGCGTGTCGACGAGCGGCGCGGTGCGGGTGTCCTGCCAGACGATCGCCCGGCCCAGCGGGGCGCCGGTGCGCCGGTCCCACAGCACCGTCGTCTCACGCTGGTTGGCGATGCCGAGGGCGGCGATCTGCGCGGCGTCCACGCCGGCGCCGGCCAGGGCCTCGGGGACGATGCGCTGTACGTTGCGCCAGATCTCCACGGCGTCGTGCTCGACCCACCCGGGCCGGGGAAAGTGCTGCCGGTGCTCGCGCTGGGCGACCGACACCAGCCGCCCGCGGTGGTCGAACAGGATGCATCGCGTGGACATGGTGCCCTGGTCGATGGACATCACATACCGTTCAACCATGATCGGGGCCTGCCTTCCGATGCGTCACCCGGAGGGGACCTGTCAACGGGGATGCGGGATGCGGGGATCCGTCGGTGTCTACCAGCGGGCGGCTCCCAGGTCTCGGGAGATCGCCCGTGCGGCGTCCCGGAGCAGGGCGATCAGTGCCTGCAGCGGCCGGCCCCGGGTGTCACAGATCCGCTCGACGGGACCGGACAGCCCGATGGCGCCCACCACGAGGCCTCCTTGCCCGCGGATCGGGGCGGCGACTCCGGCGTCCCCCATGCTCATCTCCTGCACTTCGGCTCCCCACCCGAGTTCCCGGATCTCGGCGAGCGCCCGGTTCAGGTCCTCGGGGGCGACCAGGGTGTGCCGCGTGTACGCCTCCAGGCCCTCCTCCGGCGGGTCGACGGTGGCGGCTCCGAAGGCCAGCAGGACCTTGCCGAGGGAGGAGGCGTGCAGCGGCAGCAGCGCGCCGACGTCCAGGGTCTGCAGGGTGTCGTCCGGCCGGAAGACGTGGTGGACGACGAGGACCCGGCCCTCCAGGGGCGTGCCCAGGCGGACGGCCTCCCCGCTGCGGGCGGCCAGCGCGTCGGCCCAGTTCAGGGAGCGTGAGCGCAGCTCGTTGACGTCGAGGTAGCTGGTGCCCAGGTGCAGCAGCGCCGCCCCGAGCTGGTACTTGCCGGTGGCCTCGTCCTGCTCGACGAAGTCCACGTGCTGAAGGGTGCGCAGGATGCCGTGGGCGGTGCCCTTGGCCAGTCCGAGGGACGACGCCACCTCGCCGAGCCCCAGCCTGCGGGGACCGCCGGCCAGCAGCCGCAGGATCGCCGCCGCTCTCTCTATGGACTGGACGGGTCCGGCCATGGAGCGATCCTAGGGCCTGCCCTCCCGTTCCGCCCGGGATCTCCTCGTTCGCACCCTTCGCCAGGCATCGTTCGGCAATGCCGACCGCTGTTCATTGACCGGCCCTCCTTCGTTCCCTAGCGTTCACAGCGCGCCCGGCCCCCGGCCGGCAGCGCGGCCCAGGAGGAGGGCACATGACCACAGCGCAGCTCGATGCCGCGCCCCGCCGGGAGGCCGACCAGGTTTTCCCGCTGCCGCACGCCGCGGGTGCCGTGCCGGCCGTACGCCGGCGTGTCCGCGCGGTGCTGCGCACCTGGGACCTGCCCGTCGACGCGGCCGAGGACGTGCTCCTGGTGGTCTCGGAGCTGGTCACCAACGCGCTGGTGCACGCCCGGCCGCCCGCCACCCTGCGGCTGCGGCGCGTCCCGGCCGGCGGGCGCCGGGCCGTGCGTGTGGAGGTGACCGACCGGGGACCCGCGGCGCCGCCCGAGCCG
>NZ_QFDQ01000075.1 GCF_003270085.1 Streptomyces triticisoli
CGGAGCGTCCGGCCCCCCCGCGGCCCGGCCGCGTCGTCGCGCCGCCCGGCCGCGAAGAAGGCCGCCAAGCCCGCCGTGGACCCGCGCTTCCCGCACGGCCCGCTCGCCGTGCTGGACGGCGACGGCTTTGCGTACGGCGTCGACGGCATCGTGCTCGACTGCCCGGCCACCACCATTCCGGAGCTGGTGGAGTGGACGCTGCGCGAGTCCGGTCTCGGTGCGCCGCGCCTGCACCGCTACGGCAAGGACAGCGACTCGCTGATCGTGCTCACCGCGTCGGCCGCCGTGAAGCTCGGGCTGCCGGAACGCCTGGAGGGCCACGAGCAGCGCCGCTTGCTGCGCCTGCTTGACGACCACCCGGTCGTCAAGCAGATCGGACGCGCGAAGTGGCAGCTCACGCGGCGCGGGTTCGGCCCATGGGCACGGATCTACCGCAAGGCTCAAGGGACCCAGCGGCAGTGCGTGCAGCTTGCGATCCTGTCCTGGGGTGCCCTCGATGAGCGGTCCTGGCCCGGCGCCGCACGGATGGAACCGGCCGGCATCGCCCGCGTCCTCGGCGTCTACGCCCAGTGCGTCATCACCCCACGCGGCTCGACGGCCGTCTCCGGGCTGGAGCTGATGACCGCGCTGCGCCCACCCACGAAGGCCGTGCAGGATCCCACGACCGGCAACTGGGTCTCCGGCCGCAACCCCGGCTCGCTGGGGACCGGGCCGATGGACCCGGCACCACCGGAGGCCACCCCCGAGCACCCCGTGGTCGTCCACTCCGGATGGACCGGCGGCTTCCTCGATGAGGAGGCGTACCAGTGGGTGCGGCCGGTGGACCTGCTCACCGATGAGGAGTGCCATCTGCCGTACGCGGTCGGCCTGGACCTGAACACGGCGTTCCTCGCCGCCGCGGCCCGCCTGGTCGTCGGCCTGTCGGAGCCCGAGCACTTCGTGAACCCGCCGTTCAACCCCAAGGTGCCCGGTTCCTGGCTGGTCGACCTGAGCCATGTCGAGCTGGACCCGCGACTGCCGTCGCCGTTCACGCCGGCCGGGGAGCGCCCGACGGGTCCGGCGTGGTACCAGACGCACACCGTCGCCTATGCCCAGGAGCTCGGCTGCAACGTCGCTCCGGTCGAGGCGTACCTGCGCCGCGAGACCGGCGCGTACCTGGACCCGTGGCACGACCGGCTCAAGACCGCCTACGTCGACACTCTCGCCGACCTCGGAGTCACCCGGGACCTGGACGACCGCGCGTTCCTCGCGGCGATGGAACGGCACAGAGACGTCGACCCGGCCCTGGCCGCCGCCCTGGCCGCCATCAAGGCCACGGTCAAGGGCGGCGTGGGCAAGCTGCGCGAGCGCCCGCAGGGCAGGCACTACCAGGACGGCGACCGGTGGCCGGCCCTGGAGCGCCCGACCTGGCGCCCGGACATCCGGGCCGCGGTCATCAGCAAGGCGCGGGTCAACATGCACCGCAAGCTGCTGAACATGTCCCGGATGACGGGCCTGTACCCGCTCGCCGTGCTGTCCGACTGCGTCGTCTACCCGAGCTCCGGCCCCTCGCCGCTGGACTTCCTGCCCTACAGCACCTCCGGCAAGCCGCAGCCCGGTGGCTTCCGCCTCGGGCCCAGCCCGGGCCTGGCGAAGCTGGAGGGCGTCCAGGAGATGCTCTGGGCGGTCGACCTGATGGAGAAGGGCCTCAACCCGGCCCGCCACATCAGGGGCGGCGACGCCGTCCTTGACGAAGGCGAGTAGGCCGCGGCCACCGACACCGGCGCGTCCTGCGCGAGACGCGCGGGAACTGGTTCCAGCTGGTCGGCGCCGACGGCCAAAACCCCGTCCCCGAAGGGAACTGACGCTGTGGGAGAGATCGAGGACGCCATCGAGCGCGCCGACCAGGAGGCGTTCACCCGCCGGCCGCCCAAGACGCTGAAGGGCCAGATCGGCTTCCTGCTCAAGCAGATGAAGTCCGCGAAGGCCGTCGCGCAGGAACTCGGCATCACTGCCGACTCCGTCAACCGCTACCGGCGCGGTGCCCGGAAGAATCCCCCGAAGGACATCCGGCAGAAGATCGACGCCGCCGTACGGGTCCGCTGGCAGCCCCAGGTCCGCAAGCGCCGCCGGAAGCAGGCCGCCACCACGGGCGGGGTCACGGTGGAGACCCGGGCCCGCTTCGGCTACACCGCGCCGATCGGCACGACCGACGACGGCCGGTTCCGCCGCCTCACCGCGCACCTCCCCCCGGAGTACGCCCGCCGCCTGTTCGACGCCCGGGACGCCGGGGCCGGCGACCAGCAGATGCGCCGGATCATCGCCGAAGGGTTCAAGGAAGTCTATTTCCAGGACGGCGGAGGCCGCGCCAGGGGACTGTCGGACGTGGCCATCAACGACATCGATTACCTGGACCTGGACTACTGAACAGGAACCCGTTGAGGGCTGCTCAACGAGGCCGGATCCACCGACATCACCACCGACGTGCTGCCCGCCACCACCGACGGGCCGCGCAGCGCCGACACGCTGCTGGTGAGCGCGTACTGAGCGTTCCAGGGTCCGTCTTCAAACGGAGCTTGCCCACGAAGGGACGATGCGAGTGCGACCGCCGCTTCGTAAGAGGTGGCGGTCTTCTCGTATCTGGTGGCGATGCCGCGAAAGCCCTTGGGCTGGTTGAAGCGGCGTTCGATGGTGTTGCGTCGACGGCAGGTCTCCCGGTCGAACACTGGTGGCCGGCCGCCGCGCCTCCCGCGATGGTGGCGGTGCCGCTGCTGATCCGTCTTCTCAGGGATCGTGTGTGCGATCCCGCGGCGCCGCAGGTATCCGCGGAATCCGCGAGAGCTGCAAGCCTTGTACGCGATCACACAGCCGGGTCGGTGGCGTGGCCGGCCACGGCCGGCGCGCGGAACGCGAATCCGTTCCAACAGAGGCCGTGCGCAGGCGCTGTCGTGACGCCGGCCCGGTGTCACGAGGATGGCGAGGGGGCGGCCCTTGCCGTCGCAGGCGAGGTGGGTTTTGGTGGTCAGCCCTCCACAGGATCGGCCGAGGAGGTGATCGTACGCTTCGGCCTCCATCAGGAAGAGCAAGGCGGCCGGAGCACCGACAGGTCGCAGGAGGGGTCCGAAGGTCGGGCACGGTCCGGGCCCCTCGTCTGCATGCGCGTCCGCAGGGGGTGACGTCAGCACGTGTGCCGTGCACGACGCCCGGCCCGCAGGAAGGTCACGCCGCCCCCGGCGCGGCTGCCTGAGGCAGACCGCACCGTGCAAGACCGCCCGGTCGGCTTTCACCGCTATGGGGGACGGGGTGGTGGGTGATGGGTATTGATGATCTTCGCATCGGTGACCTGCGTAAGCGATCAAGAGGGCACGCCGCGGCACCTGACTGGATGACACATGTGGCGTTTCGTCAGGTTGCGGAACTGTCGCACTGTCGGTTGCCTCGTGAGCAGAACACAGGAGAAGCGCCGCGCAGACAGGCCGGACACTGTTCCGTTGGAGGATTCGTATGCGTTACACACACATGGGTGCAAGTATCGGCCTGGCTCTCGGTGCCCTCGGACTGCAGATCCCAGCCGCTGCCGCCGCTGATGACTCAGATGTCCGTATCGACTCGTGGAATGCCTACCCGGGTTCCACGGTCACGGTCAGTACGAGGGCCTGCGACCCTGACGCGGACTACGGCAAGGGCTGGTCGGAGGTGGGAGGAGAGTTCCATCTCTTCGGAGGCGACCAGGAGGGGGTACTCACCGGCCAGTTCCAGATCCCGGAAGGAACCAGGCCGGGCAGCAGCGACACAGTCACCCTGAAGTGTCCGCCACGGACCAAGGTCACGGAAACGTACCGGGTCACCGGCCGCCTTCCGAGCGGCTCGGTCAGCGCCGGCTTCGGACCGGCCGAAGACACAGGTATGGGGCTCGCCCTGGGCGGTGGGCTGCTCGTCACGGCCGCCGCCGGGGGAGTGGTCTGGATGTGCCGCCGCCCGAACGACAACCGGACCTGACCGTCCGACCCTGCCGGTCGGCCCCGTCCGCTTCGGCCTGTAACCGGCCCTCGGAACGGAATGGATCCGGTGGCCGCGAGGCCCGCCCACCGGGAGGCCCACACCACCCGCTACCACGCACCCGCCGTGAAGCAAAGGCTCGACCGCGATGGCACCCAGACACCACACCAGCGCTTCCCGAGGTCCGTTCATCCCCGCAGTGCTCCTTCTGGCCTGCGCAATGACGGCAGGTGCGGTGCTGCTGATCAGCGGGGCGCACGACGAGGGGCCACCGCAGCCATCGGCGGCCCAGGCCTTCTCGACCCCTGCAGACCCCACCCGCCCCACGGTCCATCTGCTGCCCCCCGCGGATCCGGTCCGGCTCCGGATCGCCGCCATCGGCGTGAACGCCCCGATGACACGAGTGGGCCTCGATGCGGCAGGGGCGCTCCGGACTCCACCACATGACAAACCCGGCTTCGCCGGCTGGTACGGCGACGGCACGGCTCCCGGCTCGGCAGGGACCGCCATCGCCACCGGGCATGTGGACACACCCACCGGCGACCCCGGTGTCTTCTACAATCTCGGCGCCCTGACCGAGGGCGCCACCATCGAGATCAGCCGGGCGGACCGGCGGACAGCGGTGTTCGCCGTCCGCGCCGTCGAGCTTTACGACAGGAAGAAGTTCCCCAGCAAGAAGGTCTACGGCAGTTCCGGCCGGCCCGAACTCCGGTTGATCACCTGCGGTGGCGGCTACACCAAGCGCACCGGCTACCTGAGCAACGTCGTGGTCTACGCGACGCTGACCGCGGTGACGTAGCCGGCCGAACGGGCGCTGACCGCTGGACGCGGACGCCGACTGCTGCGCAGGCACAACGTCGCCCGCCGTCTACTCGGATGTCTTCACCGCGGCGGTCGCGGAACCCGTGTCGAACTCCATCCACTCAACCAGTCCGGGGTCGACCGTCCCCGTTCGAAGACGGACCCTGGCACCCGGCCGGCTCTGCATGGCGGGTTCCCGCCTCGGTGAGCGTGCCGAGCGGTGCGCTCAGCACGGACTCGACCACCTGGCGGATCGTGGACGGTACGACTGCTCCGGCAGGCAGGCCGGTCTCCCGGCTCTCCTCCTCGGTCACCGCGCCCAGGAGCGGGGCGACAGCGGTGATGCCCGTCTCCTGAGGGAGTACGGCGAGCCGACGCAGCATCAGCTGGGCCAGGGCGTGGTGGGAAGGAAGCGCCGCCTGCTCAGCCTGGCGCCGACGCAGGGCTGTGTGCGCAACGGAGCCGGGCAGACCGCGCCGCCGCACCATGGACTCCACCACATGCCGCAGCAGACCGAGCCGGCGCGCGTCCAGCGGCCGTCCGGCGACGGTCTCCTCCAGCGCGCCGCGCAGAATACCCGGATTCTCCTTGGGGTTGCGATGCTTGGTGCAGCGGGTGTGTTCCGCGGCGAGCAGCCGGTAGCGGGCGAGCAGGACCTCGCCGTGCGCCAGCCAGTCGGCATCCGGGACGAGTTCGAGGACCCGCCCGTCCCGCACCGTCCGCAGCCAGTGGACGAGCAGCTCGTCGCCGAACGGCTGCCATACGGCGAGCGCCTCGCGCTGAGTCTCGACAGCCGCGTTGGACCGCCGCCGTGTCAGGGTGTCGACAGCCTCGGAGACGGTGCACCGGTGGACGGCCGCAGTGGCGTCCGGCGCAGGCCCGTCCGCCGGGCGGGGCAGGAACCGCAGCCGGTCGGCGAAGGCCGCCGGTCAGGCCGGCGTGCGGGTGCCGTGCGGCCGACCGGGTCCTGCTCTTGGGGTATGTCCGGCTACACACCGGTGGTGAGTGTGCCCGCGACCGGCAGTTGCCCGGCGCGGCTCCAGTTCGCCGAACGGCCTCCCTTGTCGCGTGGGCCAGACGGCGGGGCTGCTCGAGGGCGAGTTGGCGCGCACCGACATCTGAACGGGGAGGTGGCCGCGGGGGCACTCCGGCATGCGGTGCGCGGCTGCTGCAGGGCCTCAGCCGGAAGAGGGGCGGGGCTTGTGGAGCCGCAGTTGCGGGTCCGTCACCCCGCCCGGGCATGCCAGTGCATCGATCTGCCATCCGGCGCGCAGGGCACCGGCCCGGTAGGCGCTTTCGTAGAAGACGAGCACGGCAGCACGCGGGTCGGCCTCGGTGCGGACCTCCTCGTACGGCAGTATGGCCAAGTGGCTGTTGTTCCGGGCGGTCCAGTGTGCCGCCGTGGGCTGGAGCGGCTCCTCGGCCAGGTGTGCCGGCTCCGGAGCGGTGTAGGAGTAGAACGCGGGCTCGGGGAAGGTGTCGTCGCCGAACCAGAAGCCGAAGCTGATCACCTCCCGGGAGTACGCCTCCCGGGTGACCGGGTCGATCTGCTCGGGCTGATCGATGTGACGATCGGAGAACCGGGTGTGCGCGATGTCGAAGGTGTGCCAGAAGTGGTGCACCGGGCTCACCTTCCCCGAATACCCTGCGGCGAATTCCTCCAGTACTGACGCCACCTGGCTGAGGACCCGCCAGTAGCGGTTGGCCTGCGCGGGGTCGTAGGCCGCGTGCTCGGTGTCCTCGGCGAACGGCCGGCCGGAGTCGGGCAGATCGAAGGGCCTGGGCACGTCGAGCCGCACCCGGATGCCCAGCGCGGCCAGCGAGCCCATGACCGCGTCGTGGAAGGACGCCACGGAGTGGCCGATGAGCGGGACGGAGATCTCCCGGCCGTCCAGGGTCGAAACGACCAGCTGATGCGCGACGAAATCGAAGTCCACCGTGAAGATCGGGTTGCCGTCGACCTGTCCCATCGGGCGGGTGGTGATGCCGCGCCCCGTGAGGTGGAACGGAACGTTCCACCAGTGGTTGCGCCGGGTGCTGGCGGCGAGACGGACCTTCCCGACGATCTGCGCGAAACGATGGAGCGTCTCTTTGGTGTCGCGCCACTCGGCGAGCGGGATCGGCGGGAACAGCTCCATGGTCATCACCCTTCCCCTTGCGTCCGACGCTTCTGACGGCCGGGCCGGGGCCCGGATGACCATGATGACCACGGCGGACAAGGCGTGGCATCTCGTGAATCAGGCAGGCGTGTCAACCCGCGTGACCGGGACCGCCCCAGCCCCGGCCGACCTCGCGCGATGCGCCGGCGAGCCCTGGGCCCGGCCGGACCGCGACGCCTCACCCGGCCACCACGACCAACTGATGTCCACGTGTCGCCGGGCCGGCACCGCCCTGACCCCGCCCCGACGGGCGCGGCGGCGCGTGGAACCACCACAATCGGTCCCCGCGCGTCCGCCGAGCCGCACATCCACCGGCGCCCGTCCGGGCGGGGCAGGACCCGGTTGGAGAAGGTGCGCGGGCCGGCTCTCATCCGAATGGCCCCCGCGTCTTCCGGTTGACAGTGGGTACGGGCGGCTTGTGGGCCAGGACGGTGCCGTCACCCGCCTGAAGCGGAAGCAACACGAGTTCGACAACGGTGCGATCCGCCGCCGGGCATGTGGCCGATGCGCCAAGGCCGGGCCCCGCCGGCGAACGATCGACGTGGAACGGAAGACGCATGACCCGGATGGATCGCGGGGTATCGGCCGACGTGACCACAGGACCGCGCAACGAGGGGGAGGCCGCGCGGGCAGTGGCGCTGTTGCCGCTGACGACGCCCACGGGCCGGACGGCGGCGACCGGGGCGGGCGCCCGGAAGGAGCGGCTCGCCGCATTGGACGGGCTGCGGTTCCTGGCGGCGCTGTCGGTGGTGCTCTTCCACTTCATCGGCCAGACCCCGGGGGCGATGGAGTCCATCTGGGGCCGCCCTTACGAGAGCACCTTCCCGGACCTGCACCGCTACTTCGCCTTCGGACGGCTCGGTGTCGACCTGTTCTTCCTGATCAGCGGCTTTGTCATCTGCATGAGCGCGTGGGGGCGCACCCCGCGCGACTTCTTCGTCTCGCGCGTCACCCGCCTGTACCCGATGTACTGGATCGCGATCGTGGTATCGGCGTGTGTCGTCTACTGCGTCGACAGCCCGTTCGGGCGCCCCCACCCGCGGATACTCCTCGCGAACTTGACGATGCTGCAGACCCCGCTGGGTGTGGCCAACCTGGACCCGGTCTACTGGACGCTCTGGCCGGAGCTCTGCTTCTACCTCACGTTCGCGGCCGTGGTGTGGAAAGGCCTCAGCTACCGACGGGTAGTGTTCTTCTGCGGGTGGTGGACGGTCGCCGCGGTGCTCGCGCCGGCCGCCCGCATCCCGTTGCTCACCCTCGTGGCGAACCCCACGTCCGCGCCGTACTTCATCGCGGGCATGGCCTTCTACCTCATGTACCGGTACCGGCCGACACCGCTGCTGTGGGGCATCGTCGCCATGTCCTGGCTGCTGGCCCTGCACTTCCTCCTGGCACCCACCGGCGGCCGCAACAACTGGGACACCTGGTCACCGTGGCGCGGCTGGCTGGTCCTGGTGGTCACCGGGTTCTTCCTGCTGATCGCTGCCATCGCGCTCGGCTGGACCCGTCGGATCCGCTGGCGGGGGCTGACCGTCGCGGGCACGATGACCTTTCCGCTCTACCTGCTGCACGACACGATCGGAATGACGATCGCGTACCACTACGGCGACCTGCTCCACCCGCTGCTCCTGGTCGGCATCACGGTCAGCGGCCTTGTCGTCCTGTCGTATCTCGCGCATCGATTCGTCGAACGCCCGATCGCGTTGACCATGCGGCGCCTGCTGAACACCGCCACGTTCGGCCGGCAGCCACCGACGCCGTACCCTTGACGGACGGCAGACACGGACCAGGGCAGTGGGGCGGCGTCGTGCTGACGCGGACTTGCGACGGCAACGTCCCGCCCCTCGGCGAACTCGGCATCGCCTGTGTTGCTCCGTTCCTGATCGCGCACTACGTCACCGCCCACGGCCACCGTCCGCCAGAGACGGATCACAGCGACGGCGACCGGGCGAACGAGCCGGAGCCGGGTGTGGATGGTGATGACGAGCCAGGTCCACTGGTCCCCGGTCTGGGGAGTGCGGAAGAGGGAGGTCGAAGAACAAGGCCAGAGCCTGTTTCCGAACTCCTGCAGCCGGCGGGGTGCCCGGCGATCGGCGATCACGTGGTGCATGGAGCCGGGACGGCCGCGATCGGCGGGCGAGAGCCCGACAGCATCCACCCTTTGAGGGACCCGACGCGGGAACCGTCGATCGCGCAGTCGTCCCTCTCCAGCAATCCCAACATCATCCGTGGTCCGGTCAGGAGTGCCGCGTGTGGGCGGGGCCGGACGCCTGCCCCGGTCCAGTCCCGCAGCCGACGCCGGCTGGTCACGCCGGAACGGTCCACGATCCGGGCGCCGGGACATCGCGCCAGGCCACGCCCTTGAGCAGGACGTGGACAATGCCGGACAACGCGATCCGGTCCGGCACCCGCAGCAGCCGGTGAACGAGGCCGAGGCGCCGCTGGGCGCCCACCCCCGGGTGACCACGAGGTCGAGACCGCCTGAGAAGCCGACCGAGACGTGCCACGAGGCGGGTGTCGTCCGGCAATCGGACGACACACCATGTCCGTGTGGGCTGCATATGCCTTTTCGGCTGTTCCGGGATCGCCGGCTCGGCGATCTCCCACAAGCCGTCCGGCACGGTCCAGTCCCACGCTCCCCGCCCCGTACCCGGCCAACGCCCGCCTCATCGCGAAGGACGTGGTTCAAGCAGCCCCCGGCCTGACGGGGTCATCCGGCGTTACGCGGTTTCGTCCCCAGGTGCCGCAGCCGCGCCTCAACGGCGCCGTCGACGATCCGCGCGTCAAAGGCGGGCTGCGGCGCGGTCGCCGGTCCTCGCACGTTCCACCCGTCGGCCAGCCGGAAGGCGCTGCCGTGCCAGGGGCAGCGGACGCAGCCGTCGATGATCTCACCCTCCGACAGGGGCCCCGCCATGTGGCTGCACCGATCGGCCAGGACACGCACCACGTTCCCGTTTTCGTGCACGACCATGACGGGCACCTCGTCCACGTGTCGGCGTACCACCTGCCCGACCGGGAAGTCGGCCACGTTTCCCAGGCGGTGCCAGCCGGGGGTCACCACGTGGGGGACGTACTCGGCGTGATTGGCGCCGGATGCCTGCCGGTAGGCCATGTGCCCGCCCAGCGCACCACCGAGCCCGGTGACGCTCAGCCCGGCGAGGCCAAGGGCTTTCCCGGCTCTCTCCCGGCCGCGGGAGCGGGCAACGAGAGATCCGGCGAACAGTGATATCGCAGCACCGTTGGCCAGGGCGTGGACGAGACCGACCCGCCGCTGCTGGCGATGCAGTTCGGCCCAGTCCACCCAGCCGGCCACCGCCGCGGGAACGGCAGTGGCCAGCCCGATGCCGATGAGCGCGCGCGGCCCCCGCCGGACTCCGGGCAGCAGGTCCAGGACGGTCGCGGACAGCCACGAACCGATGGGAACCTGCACCAGCAGGGGATGCACGGGGTGACCGAGCCAGCGCCCGTGCAGGGCGTCCCGCCCCGCCCCCAGCGGCACGGACCGCACCTTCTGCTGGACGGCGTCGATCACCCGGTCGGCGCCGGTCCACCGCTCCAGGCGATCCAGCGCCGACAGGACAGGTCCAGGGCCTCGATGCGTCATCCGGTCCTCCCGGGGCCTTGCGTTGAATGAGAGGCGAGTAGCCCCGCCCGCCGGACCGGAAACGCAGGGCGCGGTGTTTCGCCCCGGGGCACACTCCGGCGCGTGGCCGGTCCGTCCGAGGAGTGGGGCTGCCGTTTGCGGGCGTGTGGTCAGGTCTTGCGGCACGGCGAGCAGGCAGCGGCCGCGGGCCGGCCATGCGGCGGATCGCCGACCTCTACCCCGGCGAGGCCAAGACCGACGCTCGCGTCATCGCCGACGCCGCCCACACCATGCGCCACACCCTGCGCGCCCTCGATCTCGCCGACGAGACCGCCGCCCGGCTCACCGTCCCGACCGGCTTCGACGAGGACCTCACCGGCGAGGCCACCCGCGCCTCCGACCGCCTGCGCGGCCTTCGCACCCAGTTCCACCCCTCCCTGGAGAGGGTCCTGGGCCCGCGCCTGGACCACCCCGCCGTCCCCCATCCGCTGGAGCGCTTCGGCTCCCCGCAGGCCCTGCGCAAGGCCGGCCGCCGCCCACTGGTCAGCCTGATCCGCCCAAGGCCCCGCGCATGGCCGAGCGCCTGGCGGGCGACATCTTCGACGCCCTCGACGAGCAGACCGTCGTCGTGCCCGGGACCGGCACCCTCGACGTCGTGCCGTCGCCGGCCCGCTCGCTGGGAGCCGTCCACGAACAGCGCCGGGCCCTGGAGGCCCAGATCAACGCCCTGCTGCAGGCCCACCCCCTTGCCAAGGTCCTGGCCTCGATGCCCGGAGTCGGCGTCAGGACCGCCGCCCTCCTCCTGGTCACCGTGGGCGACGGCACCTCGTTCCCCAGCGCCGCCCACCTGGCCTGCTACGCCGGCCCCGCCCCGGCCACCACGTCCTCCGGACCGGAAACCGGCAGCGCAAACGCGCCATGTTCCTCTCCGCCGTCCGGCTCATCCGCGCCTGCCTGCCCGGCACGGAGGAACGGGGCTGGGGGCGCGTCCTCAACCTCGCCAGCGACTCGGCCGTGGTCACCCCCGCCGAAATGATCCACTACGGCATGACGAAGACCGCGCTGCTCGCCGTCAGCCGCGGGTTCGCCAAGGACGCGGCCGGCACCGGCGTCACCGTCAACTCCGTCATCGCCGGACCGACCCGCACCGGCGGCGTCGAGGGATTCGTCCGCGAACTCGTCGGCGACGAGCTGTCCTGGGACGAGGCGCAGCACGAGTTCATGGTCAAGTACCGTCCCCAGTCCCTGCTGCAGCGCCTCATCGAGCCCGAGGAGATCGCCAACATGGTCGTCTACCTCGCCTCGCCGCACGCCTCCGCCACCACCGGCGGCGCCGTGCGCGTCGACGGCGGCTACGTCGACTCCATTCTGCCCTGAGCCCGGCGTCGACCACGGCGTCCCGCCTCACCCCCGGCCATCGAGCCGGCCGGTCGCTTCGCGCGCACATGCTGAGCTGATCACGCCGGCATCGCAGACGCCAGGCCGTCGTCCGCCTGATGACAGCCGGCCAAAGCAGCCATGTGCTGGGAAAGCTGCGACCTTCTGATTCCTGAGGCGAACTCCAGCAGCGAGTCCACGGAGGGCAGGCTGGCTGAGGAGGGGTGAGGCGGGGCGCCGGGCCGGTACGCCGTCGACCCCGCCGGAGTTGGGCCGCTCGCCGTACTGCCGCCGTCACACACGCGCGAATGTGAGCAGACCGCACGGCCGCCGTGGGATGCGGGGGAGCGGCTGCTGCCGCGATGTGGTCGGCTCCCTGGTCACCGGTCGGCTCCGGCGTGGGCGTGGCGGCCGCGGGTTCGGGGGCCGTGCCAGTCCAGGCACATGACGGTGGCGTCGTCGGCCAGATGCCCGCCGCAGGCGTCGGTGACCGTGACGGTCAGGTTGCGGACGACCTCGCGGGGGTGCTCGTCGGCGGTGTCGCGGATCAGGGCGGGCAGGTCGACGGACTCGGCTTGGCGTTCTTGCAGGCCGTCGGTGTAGAGCACGAGGCGGTCATCGGGGCGCAGGTCGAGGTCCTGCACGCGGTAGAGCGTAGGCGCGGGGACGCCGAAGGGCAGGTTGACCTCCAGGCGCACTTCCTCGACCGTGCTCTCGCGCAGGCGCAGGGGCCAGGGGTGGCCGGCGTTGACGAGCTGGGCGCCGCTGCCGTCGAGGGCGATGCGCAGGAGCTGGCCGGTGGCGAAGGTCTGGCGGCCGTGGTCGATGAGGGCCTGGTGGATCCGGCGGGCTTGCTCGGCCAGGCCGGTTCCGGCGCGGCGGGCGCCGCGGGAGGCGTTGATCAGGAGGGTGGCCATGAGGGCGGCGTCGACGTCGTGGCCCATGGCGTCGGTGATGGACAGGTGCAGGGTGTCGTGGTCGAGGGTGTAGTCGTAGGTGTCGCCGGCGATGCTGTCGGCGGGGATCAGGGCGCCGGCGAGGGTGAACTCGGCTGCTTCGCACGAGGGAGCGGAGGGCAGGAGCTGGCGCTGGATCTCGGCGGCCAGGCTGACCGGGGTGGTGCGCTGGCCCCAGTGGTAGAGATCGGTGAAGCGGCGGTCGGTGACGACGATGTAGGCCAGCGCGTGCGCGACCTCCTCGACCTGCTCCAGCACGTCCTGCGTGATGTCGGGGAGGAACAGTTCCAGTACGCCGATGGTGTCGCCGCGGTTGGTGACCGGGGCGATCACCCACCGCCCCTGCTCGCCGTCCGGGGCCTGCACCAGCTTCTGGGAGCGCAGGACCTCGTCGTGGACGCTGCCGGGCAGGTCGATCTGGTCGGCGCGGTGACCCTCCTGCGTAGCCGCTTCCTCGCTGACCCGCACCATCTTCTGGCCAACGATGTCGACGAACAGGAACGACACGTACCGCGCGCCGAATCGGTCGCGCAGATTGCGCGCCACCACATCGAGAGACGCCACCGGCGCGGCGTCCTCCGCCGCGGTGAGCACCTCAGCCAGACCGATCCGCTCATGCGCCATCGTCGCCTCCCAGCGTCTTCCTCCACGTGCCCCGATATGACTACGGACACCGCCCTCACCCGATCCCGCGCCGGCTTCGCTTTGAGGACAGGCGGAAAACCTTCGGTGAGTTGATCGAGCCGGTCCCGGCGGTCTGGCGCTTGAGCGCCGCCGCCGGGCCCTGGACCTCGGGTGGCCGCATCACCCAGGTCGCCGCCACCCACCCCACCCTCCGCAAGGCACGGGTGGACGGCGGCTACCGCAAGCACCTCATCGAGCACGCCACCGCCCTCGGTGTCGATCTGGAAATTATCGCTCGCACCCCTGGGACCAGGGACTTCACCCGGATCCCGAAACGTTGGACGGTCGAGCGGACCCACGGCTGGCTCATGCTCCACCGCCGCCTCGCCAGCGAGGACACCATCTCCTGACGCGACCCCGCAAAGTCGCACCAACCAGAGATTCCCGGATGAAACAACGGGAGAGAAAGACCTCTCGGCCGGGGGCGACGCGGTGGATCGCCAGCGCGTCCAGGCGCCGCATCTTCGCGTCGGAGGGCGCGCACACCAGGTGCCCG